>JAKZYH010000326.1:0-4574 GCA_047514575.1 Acidobacteriota bacterium
AATTCATACTTCGTGGTCAAGCGCTCCCCGGAGGCCACCGGGATGCTGGTAGAGCGGGCGACCCGGGCCATTTCTTCCCGATTTTCAGGCGGAACCGGCTCTTCCAACCACAGCGGATCAAAGCGTTCCAATCTTTTGGCCAGGCGAATCGCGCTGGAAGTCGTCATCTGACCATGTGTCCCTATCAGCAGGTCACAGCGACTGCCGACGGCATCTCTTATGTTGTTGACCACCAACTCGGCATTGTCGAGTGCCTCTAGTGAAAGCTGTCTGGGGTCGAAAGCAGACATAGGCATGACCGGATCGAACTTGAGTGCGGTGAAGCCCTGCTCCACGTATTGGAGGGCGCGTTTGGGTCCCAGATCAGGATCTCCGAAAACATCTGCTACAGCCAGGACGTCCTCCTGCTCGCTGGAGCTGGCGGCGTTATCGATGGCCGGGTAGATGTAAGTATAGGAGCGGAGCGTCTCGTGCACCTGCCCTCCGAGGAGGTTGTAGATGGGCTGGTTGAGGGCCTTGCCAATGATATCCCAGCAGGCCATTTCGATGCCGCTGAGTACGCCCCCCAAAGTTAGATCCGGGTGCTGGCTGTAGCCGCTGGAATAGATGATACGCCAGAGGCGCTCGATCTTGAACGGCTCGCAGCCGATGACATAGCGCTCCACCACGTCCTCGATCAGTTGTGTGACCTTGTGAGGATGAAACGGGACACCGTATACTTCGCCGAAGCCCTCAATCTGATCGTCGGTGGTCAGCTTCAAGAAGATGAAATAGGCCCCTCCATGGTGGGGAGGGGGATTCGCTACGACGTAGGTCTTGAGATCGGATATTTTCATGACTAGAGCTCCTTGGGTTGACCGAGGTCCGGGACAGCTGTATCTCTCCACGGCCCTGCGGCAAATTTACAGTATCTGTGGCCCAGTGTACTCAGGGTTGCAATGATGATTCCAGTGCCTATAATTAGGCTCTGAAAAACCCACTCGTTGACCAGTATAAGGGCGTATAGAGCATGAAGAGAACGCAGACTTCGCTGCCGAAATCCGACACTGAACACAATGAGCTCTGGAATTCCGAAATCAAGTAGAGCCCCTTCCCAAAAACAATCCGAGGACGGTATTCTTTTCAAGCTATTGCCGAAGGTACTGCCTCGAAGGTCGGTACCGACTTCTTTTCATCTCTCGTGCGGAGCCTCGCCGCGACCTTGGGAGTTCGGTTTGCCGTAGTCACCGAAGCCCTCGACCAGCCGCCGACTCGGATACGTACCCTGGCCCTGTGGAAGGGCGACGGGTTTTCAGATCCGGTCGAATTTGATCTCGCTGGTACTCCCTGCGAAGAAGTGTTCGCTGGAAACGTGTTGTTCCATCCGCGGCACCTCGCACGAGGTTTCCCTGCCTTTGGCCCTCGTACCTGCATCGACGCTGAGAGCTATTTTGGCTTGCCTCTCTACGATTCTTCGAACCGTGTGATCGGCCACCTGGCTGTCCTGGATGTTCAGGAGATGGGTGAGCGAGTCGAGAATCTTCCTGCACTCAGAATCTTTGCCTCGCGCGCTGCGGCAGAACTCGAGCGGAAGCGAGTGGAGCTGGAACTGAAGGACTCGAACGGCAAACTTCGCACCATCATAGAGGGTACCTCCGATGTGATCTATCTCCAGGACCTCGAGGGACGCTACCTGCTGATCAATCCAGCCGGCGCCGCGGCCCTGGACATGCGAGAAGACGAAGTTGTTGGTAAAGCGGATCATGAGCTTTTTCCTCCCGAAGAAGCTGCCATGCTCAGGAAAGAGAATGATACCGTTGCCCGGACCGGCGAACCTCTGATTAACGAGGTCGCGGTCACTCTTGCCGGAGAAACCCAGTACTTCCAGACCAACAAGGCCCCTCATCGAAATGAAAGCGGTTCCGTCGTCGGCGTCATTGGCGTTTGCCGTAATGTCACCGAAATGAAACGCAATGCTGAACGCATGAGGATTGTCGAACGTTTGGCCAGCCTTGGCACGTTCGCCGCCGGTATTGCACACGAGATCAACAATCCGCTAGCAGCGGTGATGATTGCCGCCCAGACCGCACATGAGGCCAATAGGAAATCGACCCGGGGAGACGGGGGGGGAGACGGGGTTGTCGACGAATGTCTCGAGAGCATCAGTACGGCGGCAGAACGAGCGGGTAAAATCGTCAAGAGCGTCTTGAAGTTCTCTCGCCAAGAAGCCTCGGTAAAGGAGCCGCATGCACTGGGACCGATTATTTGGCGAGCCCGAGACCTGACTCGAGCCCAGGCGGACCTCAAGGACACCACCGTTGAGATGGATGTCCCGGACGAGCTACCGGAAGTTGTTGTCAATCCTCTGGAGATCGAGCAAGCCCTCATCAATGTCATCTCCAATGCCATCGAGGCGACCGTGGAAGCGACTCCGATCAAGGTTTCAGTTGAGGCCTTCAAGGAGACAGTGGGAATCACGGTTCGGGATCAGGGTCGTGGCATGACCAGAGAGGAGGCGATCCATATCTTTGATCCCTTCTACACCGCCAGGCCCAGTGCCGGTGGGACGGGACTCGGTCTGAGCGTTACCCATGCGATCGTCCGCCAGCATGGGGGCAGGATAGAGGTAGAGAGCCAACCTGATTGCGGGACCACCATGATTATCTCGCTACCCCGAGCTGATCAAGCGAATGCCGCGGAGAGCGTCGTTGATTAGGGTCCTCTTGATCGATGACGATGGGCTGGTAAGAGAAACTCTTTCCCGATTCTTGAGGCTGGACGGTTTCGAAGTCCAGGAAGCCAGTGACAGTGGAGAAGCCTTAGCTTGCCTCGAGGTTTTTGCCCCTCATATTGCCGTTGTCGACTGGATGCTTGGGGACTCGCTCGACGGCGTCGAAGTCACCGCGGCTATTCGGGAGAGAATTCCCGGTCTCCCTGCCGTCATCATCTCCGGTTACCCCGATGTCGAGAACGCAACCCAGTCGAATGAAGCAACAACCCAGGTACTCGCCAAGCCCTTTCCACCTTCGACGCTGTCTGAGGCGCTGAGAGACATGTTGGGAAACTAGGAGGTGATTTGCCTTCTGGTTTCCAAGTGGGTCCCGGCTATCAGGGCGATTAGTGTAATGGGCAGTCCCACCAGGATGGGGTCGACGGTCCAGACCACCATGATCGCACCTACTTCCTCGACCCCTCCCACCAGCTGAAGTAGCAGGATGACGGAGGCGCCCACCAGCATCGACACAAAGACGGTGTTCGGGGCGCGTCTCACCGTCGGAAAGAGGACCAAAGCCACCAGCACCGGTGCGACAGAAGCGGCCATGATTCGTCCCCCCAGCAAGAAGAGCTCGACCATGAGTGGGAAGATATAGAAGATCGCAGCAGCCAGTATTCCGACGAGAACTACGTTGAATCGGTAAAGCCAGAGTTGGGTGCTCACGGCTGCACCGGGATTGATGAATCGTCTGTAGACGTCGATGGTGAAATTCGCGGCAATCGTGTTGATGGTCGAGTCCAGAGTCGACATGCTGGCCGCCAGGATGCTCACGATGAGGATGTTCGCAAAGTAACCTCCAGCGACCGTAAAGGTCAATCTGAGGAAGACGTCTTCGCCAGGGATGTCGGCTCCAAGGATCGCCCGTCCCAGGATCCCTATGAGGGGGGGCGTCATGTACCAGATGGTTGAGATAATCCCGCCATAGAGGAAGCCTTTACGTGCGGTCTCAGTGCTGGCTGCGGCCAATCCGCGCTGGATGACGCTTTGGTATCCGAAGGTGATGGCCAACCCGATGGTAATCCAGGCCAGGACCTGTCGTGGACCGCCGGGTCCAAAGGTGTCCAGAAAGGCGGGCTCGTCGATGGATCCGGCCACTGAGAAGCCCCCCAACTCCAGAAAACCAAGAACGACTAAAGAAACCGATCCGATCACGACGATGAAGAACTGGATCGCGTCTGTGACCAGGATAGCCCACATTCCTCCCAGGAAGACGTAGACCACCGTCAGGGCCGCCATCAGGGCTAGCGATAGGAGTAGAGAGAGATCGAGAAGCTGGGAGGTCACGACGGCCAGCGATCCCATCACAGCAGCCGTCGCGCCTAAATCTCTGAGGATGATCAGGCACAGGGCCAGAACTCGGTGTTTGGGGCCGAACATGCGATCGAAGAGTTGGGGGATGGTAATGATCCGGATTGCTCTTAGCCGCGGGATGACATAGTAAGCCATCCAGATGGTCGCCAGGACGAAGGAACCCCCGGTCCAGTAGGCGCTGAGGCCGAAGTCATTGGCCAATCCTGAAATGCCGATCAACGTGGGGCCGTTGATCCAGGTTGCGGCCACCGAGAAGGCGATCAGCCAGGTGCCGGAGCTTCTACCGGCAATGGCCATATCCTCTATTCTTCCGACCTTGGTTCGGGCGGCCCAGATACCAATCCCAAACATCAAGGCCAAGTAGACGCCTATGAGCCACCAAGCAGGTTCGAACTCTTTCATGGCGACCCTAGCCCCGGAGCAGGTATTCCCAGATCCAAACGTAGATAAAACCCGCCAGGACCAGGAGGCCCAAGCTCAGCCAGGGATTCAGGCGCGGGGGAGGAAC
>JAKZYH010000327.1:0-10963 GCA_047514575.1 Acidobacteriota bacterium
CGCTAGAGCGTTCGTCTCGTGGGCTGAATGCCAACGATCGATCTGCATGGTCCTTGCGACCCCGACACAGTAGCACCTCCACCTGCCTCTTCTAGAGTTCCAGGACTATCCCCAGACTCAATCCATCCCAGTCGCGTCAGCAAAAGGAGGCGTGTGTGAAACGACATCTGGCAGCAACGGTCCTCGTTGTGCTTCTGAGCCCGCTTCACTCTCGTGCAGACGAGGGCATGTGGCTCTTCAACGATCTTCCTCTCGCATATCTCAAGGACAAGTACTCTTTCGAACCCTCTCAAGACTGGATCGATCGAGTCTCACAAGCATCGATTCGCTTCAACAGCGGAGGGTCAGGCTCATTCGTATCCAGCAAAGGTCTGGTCCTCACAAACCACCATGTCGGTGCAGACGTGCTGCACAAACTCTCGACTTCGGAAAAAGACTACTACCAAGACGGATACTATGCGCGGACAGCGAAAGAAGAGCTGCAGGCGCCGGACCTGGAGCTCAACCAGTTGGTATCCATTGAAGATGTCACCGACAAGGTGCTCTCGGCGGTGCAACCGGGGATGTCGACGGCAAAGTCCAATACAGCGCGGCGGGCCGTCGTCGCTGAAATCGAGAAGAGTTCATTCGACAAGACCGGCCTGCGTAGTGACGTCGTGACGCTGTACCGTGGCGGAGCCTATCACCTGTACCGTTACAAACGCTACACCGACGTGCGGCTGGTCTTTGCGCCTGAGGCAGCGATCGCTGCCTTCGGAGGCGACCCCGACAATTTTGAGTATCCGCGCTATTGCCTCGACGCCTGTTTCTTCCGAGTGTACGAGAACGGAAAGCCGGCCAGAATCAAACACTTCTTTAAGTGGTCCCAAAGTGGCGCCAAGGAGGGAGAACTGATCTTCGTCTCGGGCCATCCGGGTCGAACCAGCCGTCTCTATACCACCGACGCCCTCACATTCCTGCGTGACGCTCGACTTCCCTACACCCTCAACATCCTACGCCGTTGGGAAGTCCTGCTACAGCAGTACGGCTTCGAAGGGGAAGAGCAGACGCGCCGAGCCAAGGACGAGCTCTTCTCAATTCAGAATAGTCGCAAAGCCCTTTCCGGCATGCTGCAAGGACTGCAGAACCCGGAACTGATTCTGACCAAGAAGAACTCGGAGCTCGAGTTGAGAAAACGAATCGAGGCAGACCCGAAGCTTCGTTCTCATTCCGACGCCTGGGATCGAATCGCTTCCGCGCAGAAGCACTATGCCACCTTGATGCGAAAGCGGGCTCTGTTGGAGCTTGGCATGGCTTTCCGCTCTAATCTCTTCAGCATGGCACGTACTCTGGTCCGCATGGCGGCCGAAGACCAAAAACCCAATTCGGAGCGGCTCGCCGAATATAGGGAGTCCGGGCGTCCCTCTTTGGAGCAAAGCCTCTTTTCGAAGGCGCCGATCCACAAGGATCTTGAAAGAGTAAAGCTGGCGGATTCTCTGGCTCTCCTGGTTGAGGGGCTGGGGGGCGACAACCCTTTGGTCGAGAAAGTGTTGGCCGGAAGGAGTCCACGGGCCAGAGCTGCCAATCTGGTCGATAACTCGGACCTACACGAGGTGGCCAAGCGAAAGGAGTTGGCAAAAGGCGGATCCTCGGCAATAGCGTCTTCCGAGGATCCCATGATCCGTATGGCCAGCTTGGTCGATTCGGAGTCCAGGGCCTTGCGCAAAACCTACGAGGAGGATGTGCAGGAGGTAGAACGCCAGGCCTATGCTGGAATCTCAGACGCCATGTTCGCCTTGCAGGGAACCACCACTTATCCCGACGCGACCTTCACCCTTCGTCTTTCCTTTGGCACCATCAGAGGATACAACGAAGGAGGGACGCGCATCCCCGCCTGGACCACCTTGGGAGGAGCCTTTGAGCACGAGGCCAATCATGGGAAGGAGAAACCCTGGCGACTGCCTTCTCTGTGGCATGAAAAAAAGGACGAGCTGGACCTTTCCGTTCCGTTCAACTTCGTCAGCACTGCCGACATAATCGGAGGCAACTCGGGCAGCCCGGTCGTCAACCGCAAGGGAGAACTGGTTGGCCTGATCTTCGATGGAAATATCTACTCCCTCACGGCTGATTATCTGTACAGCGATGAACTGGGTCGCGCCACCTCGGTCCATTCCAGCGCTATCCGGGAATCGCTCGAGACCGTCTATCAAGCAGACCGAATCGCCAAAGAACTGGGTCAATAGGGGAATCATCCCGGCGAAACGTGATATAACCAACGACATCAGCTCAGGCTCGCAAGCCGACATGAATCGAATTCGCAACAGCATTCGCCCCACGCCCCTGCCAATTTTTGGTGCAGCTGTGCACCGAGACGCGCAGGAGGGAGGAATGGGATGAACTACTTTAAGGGTCGACAAACAGGACTTTCCGTTTGGCCGCTTTTGTTCAGCCTCGCCGTGATCCTGGCTTTCGCCGGCTCCTTCTTCTATGTCGATACCCGATTTGATGAGGTCAACCGGCAGGTATTGTTGATCGAATCCTCACTGGATGCCGGACACGATCGTGCTCAGCAGCTCCAATCGAGTCTTTCTGGCCTGACGGACAACTCTCAGAAGCTCGAAGGTCAGCTACAAGAACAGGATCAACAGATCAGCGATCGTCTGCGAGCTACCTTCGGAAAACATCTCCAGGAAATCCACAAAAACCGTGAGTTCCTCCAGAATCTTGAGCAAAGCCTGGCGAGCCTGACCGATCAACTCAGGGATGTCAGAGATAGGCACGAGGAGCTAGCTGTTACCTGGAATTCCGCGAGCCAAGTCCATCGCAGGGAGCTGGATCAGCACACAGGAGCCCTCCAAGACCTCAATTCGAATCTTGACGAGGTGAGTCGAGAAATCGCCGTGAACTCCGCCCGAGTCGGTGAGCTTGGAGCCGACCTGAGTCGCGCGATCAGAGAAGCCGAAGTGGCAAGAGAAGGACATCTCAGAGACCTGGGAAACGTTCGGAACGACGTGAGGGTGCAGGTGGACCGATTAAACCTGGATGTCCGGGCTTCCAGATCCCTGCTCCACGACCTCACCGCGAAAGTCGAGAGACTGCGCAACCAGACCACCTACTGACAAAGACATCGGCGAGAGCCGAGCAACCAGGCGAAGATCAAAGCCTTCTCCCCGTCCCGTGGCAGCATTGCAGCGTCTGCGGCACTATCCATTGGGGCAAAACGTTCAGACGTTCAGACGAATTCTTAGTTGGCGGTCAGCCAACATCAACCCACTTCCCCTCCCTTGCCGAGAGCAGCACACTGTCGTGGACCTTCTGGGTCTCGAGAGCATCTCCAAAACTGGGATGGGTCGGCTCTCCGCTTTCCAGAGCGCCCAGAAAATCTGCCAGGGCATTGATGAAAGTGTGCTCATAGCCGATGACACAGCCGGGCACCCACCACCTATTCATGTAAGGGTGCTCAAAGGCAGTGACCATTATCGTTCTCCAACCCTGGAGATGAGAGGGGTCGTCGTGGTTGAAGTACTGCAGCTGATGCATGTTCTCCAGATTGAAGTACAGAGATCCCTTCTCCCCATTGATCTCGAATGAGTTGTGGTTTTTCCTGCCGCGGGCGTAGCGGGTAGCTTCGAAGGTGCCATTGGACCCGTTCTCAAACTGGACCAGAAAAGTACAGCTGTCGTCGATAACGATCGGCTTGCGCTCGCCCGGTCGGTCTTGCACCGGGCGCTCCTTGACGAAGATCTCCGTCATTCCGCAGACCGACTTGACGGCTCCATTCAGCCAGAGAGCCGTGTCGATGCTGTGGCTTGAAAGGTCACCTGAAACACCTGATCCGGCCACATCTCCATCGAGTCTCCAGAGCGTCGGCCCACCCGTGGGCACTTCCGGAGAAATAGTCCAGTCCTGTAGGTAGGTGGCTCGGTAGTGAAAGATCCTCCCGAGCTTGCCCTCATCGATAATCTGCTTGGCCAACGCGATCGCCGGAACCCTCCGGTAGTTGTACCAAACCATGGTGGCGACTCCAGCGCCTTCCACGGCTTCAACCATCTCTTGCCCCTCTTCGGTATTCATGGCCAATGGCTTCTCGCACAAAATCATCTTGCCCTGATCCGCCGCTGCCCGGGCAATTTCATGGTGCGTATTGTTGGGACTGCAGATATCGATGACATCGATATCCTTGCGTTCGACCAGACGCCGCCAATCCGTTTCCGTGGATTCCCAACCCCAGCGCTGGGCAAAGTCATTCAGCTTTTCCGGACTCCGGGCGCACACCGCCTTCAGCACCGGTTTATGGGCCAGGTCGAAAAAATAATTAACCTTCCGATATGCGTTGGAATGGGCCTTGCCCATGAATCCGTACCCGATGAGTCCCACGTTCAAGCCTGTCGTCATCTCTGATCCCTCGTAGTTGCCGCTTCCTCATAAAGCGATCATCGCGCGCAGAGGAAGAAAGCAATTGATTACTATCGGAATTTGTAAAACCACCGAATTATAGCCATCGGATTTCCGGGAGACAACGCTGCTTGTGCCGATTTCACGATTGCTATAACCTCTTCGCAGTCCAGACTCGGGGGCCAGTATGAAGATTGGAATGAATCTGCTGCTTTGGACAACAGAGGTGGGCGAAGAACACCAGGATCTCCTCCAGCAGATCAGAGACTGGGGGTTCGATGGAGTGGAGGTACCGATCTTCAAGGCGGATCCCGATCGCTATCGGGATCTGGCTCGGCGAATGGATGACCTGGGTTTGGAGCGGACAGCCGTGACCGTAGTTCCTCCCGACGCCAACCCCATCAGCCCCGACCCGCAGATAAGAGCCCGAGCAGAAGAGAACTTGAAGCAGGTCCTCGAAATGTGCACGATCCTCGGAAGCCACCTCCTCTGTGGTCCACTTTGCTCACCAGTTGGGGCCCTGGTCGGCCGGGGAAGAACCGAAGAAGAGTGGCAGTGGGGCCTGGAGTTGCTGGGGAGGGTTGCCGTGGCCGCCGAAACGGCTGGGGTCAAGCTGGCGCTCGAGAGCTTGAACCGCTTCGAGTCCTATTTCCTGAACTGCATCGACGATACCAGAACCTTCGTCGACCAGGTTGGACATTCTGCCCTCCACCTCCTCTACGACACCTTTCACGCCCACATCGAGGAGAAGGAGCCAGCAGAAGTCATGAGACAAGCTGCCCATCGGCTTTCCCACGTTCACATCAGTGAGAACGACCGCTCTACACCTGGTGAGGGTCAGGTCGACTGGGACACGACTTTCTCGGTTCTGCACGAGATCGGGTACGACGACTGGTTGGTGATCGAAGCCTTTGGCCAGAGGTTGCCCGAACTGGCCGCCGCCACCTGTATCTGGCGCAAGACCTTTCCCTCCGAAGAGCACTTAGCGCGAAACGGACTAAAGTTCATCCAGCAAAGCTGGAAGGCCACAGACACCTAGTACACAGGGATACCCCAGAATCTCGTTCGCGATCTGATAGAATGTCCGAATTCGCTCGATCTTGTTCAGAGATACAGACTTGGAGACCGCCATGGAGCTCGACCTCAAGCAGTTCATTCGGGACGTGCCCGATTTCCCCTCTCCTGGCATCTTGTTTCGAGACATCACCCCGCTGCTTCAGAGCCCTGAAGCCATGGCGGCAGTGGTCGATGCCTTTGTCCTCCACTGCCGGGAACTCGACGTCGACACGGTTGCGGCCGTGGAAGCACGTGGATTTCTTTTCGGTGCTCCCCTGGCCCATCGGCTCGGGATCCCTCTTGTGCCGGTGAGAAAAGGGGGCAAGCTCCCCTTCGAAACTCACCGGGTGGAATACGCTCTCGAATACGGATCGGATGTCGTTGAAATACACACGGATGGTGTAACAGCTGGCAACCGGGTCATCGTGGTCGACGATCTGTTAGCTACAGGAGGGACACTGGCAGCCGCTTGCACGCTCCTCCAGAACGCCGGTGCCACGGTGGAGTCGGTGGCGCTCGTCATCGAGTTATCTGATCTGAGCGGACGAGAGAAACTTCCCGGCTTGAACATCTTCTCGCTTGTTCAGTATTAGCCAAAGGGTAGCGGCTCTTTAGGTCGCTGTGAGCCTTTTCCCCCAGCTTTTCCGCATTACCTTCCGGAAGCAGAAATAACCTCGCCCATAGGCATGCCCCGGGTGCCAAAGGAGGCAATGTGGAGACACAGCGACAATCCCAACATGTCCGCCATCAGCACAGTCTACTGTCCTCTATAGAAAAGAGGATACTAATCTGGATCGCCAAGAGACTGCCGCTATGGCTCAACTCGGATCACCTGACGCTACTAGGATTCCTAGCCATGCTGGGGATCGGTCTGTCCTATTGGGCGTCTGTCTGGGACCGTCGAGCGCTGATCCTGGCGATCTTCGGGCTGGCAGTAAACTGGTTCGGCGACAGCCTGGATGGCACCTTGGCCAGGGTCCGGAGGCAGCAAAGGCCACGCTACGGCTTCTACGTAGATCATGTCGTTGACATAGTAGGGTCGTTCTTCCTTCTGGGAGGGTTGGCTTCATCCGGTTACATGAATCCCCTCATAGGACTCGGCTTGCTGATCGGATTCCTTATGGTGTCCGCCGAGCGCTATCTTGCCACTCACGTGCTCGGAGTCTTCAGACTTTCTTTTATGGGAATGGGTCCGACCGAGCTGCGTATCCTGCTGGCGGTAGGAACCCTTTTCCTTTTCTACAAACCTGTAGTCCAGCTGGGAAATCTGGGAAGTTTCAATCTACTCGATGTAGGGGGCGCCTCCGGCATCGTCGGCATGGCGGTGACCCTGATCGTCTCGTCAATCCGAAATGCACGCTTTCTCTACCAGGCTGAACCCCTGGGACGTCGTTGATGTCTAAACGCTACAGAGGGAAGACCCAGACGTGTCCACGATCGACTGGCCTGCTCCGCTGGTTGCGCTTCAACACCGTTGGTTTGATGGGCGTAGCAGTTCAGATCATTTCCCTATTCTGCCTACGCTCCTCGCTAAAGATTCACTACCTGCCCGCGACGGCGCTGGCGGTGGAGGCGGCGATCCTGCACAATTTCCTTTGGCACGAGCGTTGGACCTGGTTGCCATCAACCCAGTCGACGCGTCGCGGAGTCTGGGGTCGTCTCCTCCGATTCAATCTAACTGTAGGAACCGTTTCGATCCTTCAGAATCTGTTCCTGATGAAGCTCCTGGTTGCGGAGCTGGAGTTCCACTACCTGTTTGCCAGCCTGATTTCGATCACCACCTGCTCCCTCCTGAACTACTTTTTCAGTGACTGGTTCGTCTTCGGATGTTCGCAAACCGCCTCCAGACAACCTGAGGCCCACCCAGGAGAATGCCAATGAAATCGCTAATCGCCAACAATCCGGAAAGAGCAAACGCTCTTGTTCTCATCGTGTTCTCAACTTTGATACTGAGCCCACAACTGGCGGCAGCTGAGCTCGAAGCTGAGACACTTCGGGCCTGGGTCGAATACGTCAGGATCAGCGAAGGACGAATCGACCGTGAGCTGGAGTCTGAGACAAACTTTTTCAACCACGACAGCCAACCAGCGAAGCCGCCGACACCCCCTTCTGGCGAAGTCAGGGTGGCTAAAATGCGCACGAAGGATCTCAGAGGACGCAGCATCAGCGTGCCCGACGGAGCGATCCACCACTGGCGCGGAAGTGTCTTTATTCCGGATACGGACCTGAAAACAGTTCTCGCTTCGGTTAGCAATCCCGATCAGGGTGAGCCCCTTCAAGAGGACGTTCTGGAAGCCAGGGTCTTAGAACGTGGACAGAATTCCCTGAGAGTTTATCTGAAGCTGATTCGGAAGAAGATCGTCACAGTCGCCTACAACACAGAGCACCTGGTTCGCCTCCGGAGGCATGGAGGCAAACGGGCCTCGAGTCGCAGTGTCGCCACCCGAATCGCCGAGTTACGAAACGTCAATACACCCCAGGAAGAAGAAAGGCCAGCAGGTCAGGACCGCGGATTCCTATGGCGCCTGAACTCCTATTGGAAATACGAAGAGCAAGGTGGGGGCGTGTTCGTCGAATGCGAGTCTCTGACCCTGAGCCGAGATTACCCCTCGATTCTAAAACCGCTCTTGGGACCTATCGTCTCCTCAGTAGCGCGGGAATCCATGCAGCGAACGCTTGCATCGATGAGGGACAGGCTGGCTGGGCGGTATTTTCAACCTCAGGGACTGGATACGGCGAAGGGATCCTGAGTCTAGCCCATCGAGAGTACTTGTTCCCATCGCCACCACCGCTACCGGGTATTCACAATCCTCCCATCTCGCATTTCGATGACATAGTTGGCTACGGAGGCTGCCTCCCGATCGTGGGTAATCATCAGGATCGTCTGCCGACGTTTCAGGTTCAATTCTTTCAACACACCCAGAACTTTTTCTGAATTGGCCGAGTCCAAACTTCCGGTTGGCTCGTCGGCCAACAGAATGGCCGGTCGCGTGACAACCGCCCGCGCGATGGCGACCCGCTGTTGCTCACCGCCGGACAACTGGGAGGGCCGGTGCTGCATCTTGTCCTCCAATCCCAGCAAACTCAGGATTTCACGAGCACTCTCCTCCTCGTCCTGCGCAGCTCCTCGGATCTGTCTCGCTAACTCGACGTTCTCCCCAGCGCTGAGCGCACTGAGAAGATTCCAGTTCTGAAAGACAAAACCAATCTTCAGACGCCGTACTTCGGTTCGTTCTGAGTCGCTGGCAGAGCTCAAGTCCGTCCCTTCCAAGCAGATCCGCCCGGATGTGGGCTGCAACAGCCCCCCTATCAGGTGAAGCAGCGTGGACTTGCCGCATCCACTTGGCCCCATGATGGCGACGAAATCACCTCTCTTGATGACGACGTCGATACCACAGAGAGCCGATACTTCGAGCTTTCCCGACGCATAGACCATCTTGAGGTCTTTGACGACGACAGCATCTGGGACGTCCTCCAATTCCCGGCCTGGTCTTGTTCCATCGGGATCTCCCCAGCGCTCCAGGTGCTCCTTCTCCGAGCCAGCCCAGTTGGGCATGGATAGTGCAGATCTTCCTTGCACGATCTTCCTCCATCAGATTCGGCCAGCGCATCTCCGTGAGCCAAGTGATCCTCCCGATTCTCGGGACGGTTCGCGGCCGGACGTCAGCAAAGCAGGCCAATTCCTACTTCTTTTGATGGATAATGTGAAAACTGGCATCAAAACGGTTCGCCGCTTTTTCTCGGACCGGGCCGCCAGCTGATTCAGGACGGGGAACTCCGTCAAGACGATGACGCAAGATTGCGAAAAGCCCGGACACATCGGTGACTGGGGACATGACTCCCTGCAAAGACCATGGGCCTTGAGCTCTTCCCGGTAATCGGTTCTCTGGAAAAAGAAGACTGAGTATGAGGGATTTGAGGTGGTACGCCCGGCAGGATTCGAACCTGCGACCTTCGGCTTCGGAGGCCGAAGTCTTAGTCTGACAAAATCCCTTTTCGTAACATCGTACACACACTCATTTCATGTTTGTGCGCTCACTGTGCGAAAAGCTCCCTAGCAACAATCTCTAAAGTCTCATGCTTCAGTTTCAGAGTCGCATGCTCATATCTTTCGAGAGTTGGACCCTTGTGTCCGGTGATCTTTCTGACCAGGTCACGCGAGAGATCGTGTTTCAGCAGGATACTGTGTTCCGCCATTGGAAACAGCGCCCCCCCTCCCATTGCGCCTACCACTTTTCGGACTGGTGGCTTCTAGCACCAGCCGCAAATCACGACTTTTCTCCGCTGTTCCGATTCCCTCTGGCCATCCGTTGATGTCCAGTTCTCAAGGCCTGAAGCCGAATCCAAGTGGTGGGCTTACCGGAACATAGCGGGACAACCTCGAAGTTCTAGTGGTTGTCCTGACACCCCCCGTACCCCCCTTGATTGGGGAAGTGCCAGTGGAGCAGGGTACCGGGGCTGGGTGCACACACATAGGGTGTGATGGTCTGGGCCCGATCTTACAGACAGCGTCCGATTTCATTGCGCAATCGAATGACCGGTTCCACCTGCGGTTTCAACCGATCGACGCAACACATTGGTTAAATCGTTCGGCTGGTGTTTCGTAGTCTAGCGTTTTTCTCGGTCGTTCGTTTAACTGTCTTGCCACGGCATCCAGTTTGTTCTGGTGGACGTTTGACAGATCCATTCCTTTCGGGAAGTACTGTCTGAGCAATCCGTTGGTGTTTTCGTTGGAGCCGCGCTGCCAGGGGCTTCGTGGATCGCAGAAGTAGACCTTTATGTTCGTATCGAGACTGAAGCGTTTGTGATCAGCCATTTCCTTTCCGCGGTCCCAGGTCAGGGACTGGTACAGTTCTCTCGGTACCCTGCGAGCTTGTTGGGTCAAGGCCTTGATCACCGTTTCGGTGTCTTGGCTGTTGACTTTGACCCACATCACGTAGCGCGTCTGACGTTCGACCAGGGTGGCGATCTGACTGTGCTTGGATCCGATCAGCAGGTCCCCTTCCCAATGACCGGGCACGGCGCGATCTTCCACCGAGGCGGGGCGCTCCCGGATCGAGACCGTGTCCTTGATCCGTCCGTGATCCTTCGTCTTCTGCGTAGGGTGCCGTGAGCGGCGCATCCCACGGGTCCGCCGCAGATGCTGCAACAGCTCTTTCTTCAAGGCGCCCCGAGCCTGGATGAAGAGGCTTTTATAGAGGGTCTCCTGTGACACCTGAAAGTCCTCGTCCTCGGGAGACGCGCGCTTGAGCCACCCGGCAATCTGCTCGGGCGACCAGAGCTTTTTCAGGTTCAAGGCCACGATCTGTGCGAGTTCCCGATTCTGGACCAGTTTACAGATTTTCGGGCGGCGCGACCGCTCCCAGGCCGCTTGATCGGCGCGGTTGGCACGATAGCGTAGCCGACCGCCGTTGCGCTGGATCTCACGACTCACCGTCGACGGTGCGCGACCCAGTGTGACGGCCATCGAACGGGTCGAGCCGCCGGCCACCACACCGCGCGAGATCTCCTCGCGTTCCGATAACGTCAGCGC
>JAKZYH010000328.1:0-21354 GCA_047514575.1 Acidobacteriota bacterium
ACCGTTGGTGATGGCGCTGCCCCTGGCCATGCTGGCGAGCCTCTCAGTGGGTTTCGCGATCGGTGCCCTCACTGGCCTCATCCGGGTCCGTTTCGGGGTTCCAACCTTTATTACGACACTGGCCTGGATGACCGTCCTGACGGGATCGGCCGAGCTCATCACCGGAGGCTTTCCGCTCACGCCGTTTCCCGAGTGGTACAACTTCTTCGGCGGTGGGTACGTCCTCGGAATCCCGTTCCCTGCCATCGTTTTCGTGCTGGTGTTCGTCCTCACCCAGATCCTGATGGACTACACCACTTTCGGACGCTCGGTCTACGCCGTGGGCGGCAACCTCGAGGCGGCGCGACTCAGTGGCATCAACGTGGACCGCATCAAGATTCTGGTCATGGCCGTGGTAGCCTGTCTGGCTGCTCTGGCCGGCATCATGCAGTCCGCCCAGATCATGTCGGGCGCCGCCACGACGGCCAAGGGCTGGGAGCTGGACGTGATCGCCTCCGTCATCATTGGCGGCAGCAGCCTGATGGGTGGCGAAGGTAAAATTCGAGGTACGCTCATCGGAGTCATTTTTCTGGGGATCCTGGTCAACGGAATGACCTTGCTCAACATCAGCGAGTATTGGCAGCACGTAGTCCGGGGGGTGCTGATTCTGAGTGCCGTTTTGATCAACCGCATCAACGCAGGCAGTCGATACTGAATATCCGAAGAGTGTCGCGGTCAGAAATCCTTCGGACGATCGACCAGAGTACGGCTAGCTGGCGGTAGATGCCGGGAGCTCCAAATCGATTCCGGGCTCTCCCAGATTGACCTTGAATACACAGGCGACCTCGTCCTGGGTCTCTGAGATCCTCGATAGGACCATCAGGAAATCCTGCTCGCCCATGCCCACCAACTCTTCAGCGGCCATCTTGGCTCTCTCGGCTGCCCTGGAGCCGTCCTTACCTACCCAGATGTCGGCCACCATGCCGGAGAGAGCCACAAGCCTGATGAAGCACAGCAAATCTACCGGTGCCTCAGGGTGCTCCAGCTCGTGGCTAAACCTGAGATAGGATTGGTAGATTTCGGGAAGATGCCACTCCTGGGCCAACCAACCACTTACTACTCCGTGGTCGCTTCCGAACTCTGCCCGCTCTAGCTCGAGTAGGTGCTCGTGGGATCCATCCGCCTGGGTCACCAGATCGCTATAGAGCTCTACAAAGGATTCTCTCAGAGCCAGCATTCCCACATCCTGCAGAAGCCCCACCAGAAACAACCCTTCCTGATTAGGCATCTGGAGCCAACCGCCCAGCGCTCGACAGGCAACAGCGGAAATCAAGCACCGCTGCCAATAGTTCGGCAACTCCATGGCAGCGGTCTCGTCGCGCCGTAATCCTTGAATCAGAGAGAAACTCAGAGCCAGAGTGCGCACTGAGTTGGCGCCCAGCAGCATCATGGCGTGGCTGATCGTATTCACCTCGTTCCGCAATCCATAGAATGGAGAGTTCACGACCCTGAGCACGTGCGATGCCAGAGCCGGATCGCGGCCGATCACCGTGGAGATCCTTTGAACATCGGGGATTTCTTCCCGGCAGAGGGCTAGGATCTCGAGGGCCACCCCAGGGGGGCTGGGTAGGGTCTGGCAATTCTTCAAACGTTCTGTCAGCAGAGAGTTCATTTCCGCCTCCTCGATCTCGAGATAGCACGACGGTCAACTATTTACTAATGTACTAACATTAAATACAGACCATATACTTGACAGTATCGGCACCAGCCAGAAACTCTTTCCGTATAAATACGAACGAATTCAGCTCTGAAGCTCCAGGGGTTGCGGGTGTGCAGGGCGTTCTCGGGGTCAATCCAAACCGGACTGGCCGGGCTTAGAGCGTCGAAAATGCCGTGGCCAAAGTGGCCTTTTCACATCTGTGAGTCGTCAGTCTCGCTTGACTGGGCTCGATGCCGGCTACTACAGTAGCCAGCACCGAGGCAAGCAGGGCCTGACCAGCTAGGCGGGGCCCCCTTTATCCAGAAGGAGATGTTGTGAAGCAAAGGTCTCTAGGAAAGACGGACCTCACTATCGGCGCAATCAGTTTGGGATGTGCCACCTTGGGCCGCGAGATCGATGAGGACACCTCGCGGCAGCTCCTGGACCATGCCGTGGGCCAAGGGATTGCCTTCCTTGACTCTGCTGAAGGCTATGGGGGAGGTAACGCGCGCCTCTCACGCATTCAGAACCACGGCATCGACGATACACGTGAGGTGAGCCATGAAATGAGCTCCTCCGAATGCATTCTGGGACGCTGGATGAAGGCTCGGGGCTGCCGCAGTGAAATCACACTCTGCACTAAGATCAGTTCTGGAGCCAGCCCGGAGAACATCAAGCGCGCCTTGGCGGCAAGTCTGGAGAGACTCCGCACCGACTCAGTGGACGTCTACAAACTCCACTCCCCCGATCCGAAGGTACCCATTCAAGAAACCCTGGCGGCTCTGAATGAAGAGGTAGATGCGGGAAGGATCAAGGTGCTGGGCTGCAGTAACTTCTCGGGAGACCAGATGCGTGAGGCTCTGGAAGTCAGCCGCTCCCGCGGTTACGCTCGCTTTGAGATTACTCAACCTCCCTACAACCTGGCTCTCCGCGAGGATGAAGCGGACCTCTTCCCCTTGTGTCGGGAAGAACGGATCGCGGTGTCTACCTATAGTCCCCTAGGTGCTGGATTCTTCGCCGGGAAGTACACTTCTGCTGAGAGCGTGCCACCCAGCCGAACCAGGTTCGATATCGTCCCCGATTTCAAGGATATCTACTTCAAGGAGCGGAACTTCCGCTTGATGGAGCGCCTGAGATGCAAGGCGCAGGAAATGGGAGTTCCGATGGTCCACCTGGGGGTAGCCTGGGCCGCATCCAATCCCGACGTGACTTCGGTAATCATCGGCGCCAAGGAAAAGGCACACATAGACAATGCGCTGACCGCCACCGAGCTTCACTTGAGTCCGGAGCAGCGGGCTGAAATTGCGATCCTGGCCGAGGAGTAGTTGGTCGCAGCCCTCACTCAGGGACGCAGCAGCAGCTTGACTCCCTGTTGTTTCTCTGCCAGCTCGAAGGCTTTGTCCCACTCCTCCAAGCCGAATTCGTGGGAAATCAGCTTCTCGTTTGGAATCAGCCCCGATTCCATCAGCCTGAGTGCTCGCTTCCAGGCTGGCCGTCGCTGCGCGATCCCGCCGCTGACCCGAAGCTCCCGGTAGGCGATCTTCTCAAAGTCGATCTCGACGGGAACACCCGGCAGTCCCATCTGGGAGTACTTGCCACGCTTACGCACGAGTTCCAGTGCGAGCCGCATCGCTGAAGCTGTCCCGGCACATTCCACCACCAGGTCTGCTCCGTAACCTCCCGTCAACTCCCGGACACGCTCAACTGCGTCGTGCTGCTCCACATCAATGCTGTAGTGAACACCCAATTCTTGGGCCAGACTTAGACGCTCGCGGTCCCGGCTGGTTCCACACAGAATCACGGTTCCACCCTCCGCAAGAGCCACCAGTGCCGCAAAGAGGCCCACCGGACCCGGTCCGGTAATCGCTACGAAGTCACCTGCGGCAACACCGGCCTGCTCGGTTACCGAGTGGACACAGCAAGCCAGCAGTTCGGTCAAGGCTCCCGACTCAAAGCTGACGTTCTCAGGGAGTTTGTGTACAAACCGGGCATTGCAGTACGGAGCGAAACTCCCATGGTGCCAGTAACCCATGACCTGGCGCTCCTCACAAAGGTTGTAGTATTCACTCAGGCAGTAGCGACACCTTCCGCAGTTGAAGATGGTGGGTTCGGCGGTCACCCGGTCTCCGATCTCAACCCCATCCTCTACCTGGGATCCCTTCTCTACCACGATGCCGCTGAACTCGTGTCCGAGGACGACTGGCGTCCGAATATTGTAGTTGATGGTGTCGTGGTACAGGTGTAGGTCGGAACCACAGATGCCGGAAGCCTTCACCTCGATTTTTACCTGGTTCGTCGCAAGAGGGCGCTCTTCGAAGTCCCGGAGCTCGACGAAGCCTTCGCCCCGCGCGTACTTGACCACACCCTTCACTGTTCTTTCTCCCTGAAGCCTTCCTCAGATAAAGGTAGCAGCTCTCGATTTCGTTTCAAGCAGAGTCGGTCGAAGATGGGAATCAGCACGAACCGGCCTGGATCATTCGGAGGAAACTTCTCCATCGCCTACGCCAAAGGTGTTACTGCGTGTAGCCCAGGGTTGCAATGCGAAGCGAGCTACCCTGGGTTTAGGTTGTCCGCTGATTTCCTGCGCTGAAGGCGTTGTTGCCAAAACGTGTTCGGTCGGCAATAACCCCTTTGGGGTAAGTCACTTTACGGAGACTGACCCAGGGTAGCTCGCTTCGCATTGCAACCCTGAGCTACGCGCAATAACGCCCTTGGCGTAGATCCTGTCGAACAAACTCTTAGGGTCTGCGCAAGAATAACTTGGTAGAATTGGCGCTCAGATTTGCGCTAGATTTGGTCGCGACCGATTGAGCGAAACCGCAGGCGTAGCCAGGTCTACGTTGAGGATTTCGCGATTGAGGAGTGGCCGAAGATGGTGTGAAGATGAGATGCCAAAATGCCAAGTTATTTTTGCGCAGGCCCTTAGTTCCAAACCAAGTTTGCTGAAGTTTCAGATCAGCTCCGTGACAGGCTGACCAGTCGTATCATCGATCGAGTTGGCTATCTTTATGGGTCGACCAATGGGGCTCATGTACTCCTTGGTCCAGTCGATCCCAAGAGCCTTGTAGATGGTGGCGTATAGGTCGCCCATGGTCACCATTCTCTCGGCTACGTGGGCACCCCTTTCGTCGCTGGCACCTACCACCAATCCACCGCGAATTCCTCCACCGCCGAGCACCAGCGACCAGCAGTGGGGCCAGTGGTCTCTCCCTCCCTTGGAGTTGAAACGAGGGGTGCGTCCAAACTCCCCCATGGCTATTACGATGGTCGATTCGAGCAGTCCCCTCTCCTGGAGATCATCCAGGAGCACAGGCAAAGCGTGGTCCAGTCCGGGAACCAGCTTCTTCTCATGTTTGATGTCGTTGTCGGCGTGGGCGTCCCAACCGTTCAGGTCGTGCCCGGCCGCGGTCACGAAGCGGCTGCCGGACTCGACCAGCCGCCGGGCCAGGAGCAGGCTTTGTCCGAAACCGGTCCGGCCGTAGGCATCTCGAATCTTCTCGGGCTCCTGAGACAGATCGAACGCGTTTCTGACCTCCAGGGACGTCACCATGCCCAGTGCCTTCTCGGCGAAGCTGTCCATCTTGAATCGCTCTGCGATCTCCATCCGCTGCCGATAGGACCGGTCGAGGAGGGCCATCAGCGACCGCCGGTCGTCCAAGCGCTCCGGTGTCAGGGTCTTGGGAAGACTGAGGTCTTCGACCCTGAAGTCCTCGGCGTTGGGATCAGACATCAAGGACATGGGGTCGTACTGGGCACCCAGGAAGGCGCTCTTCATATACTCTTCTCGAGGACCTTCCTTGAAACCGGGCACGAGCACATAGGGAGGGACCTGGTTGCGGGGCCCCATCTCCTTGTTGATGATCGAACCCAACGAGGGAAACTTCATGGCAGCAGTGGGACGGTGCCCGGTGAAGGCATAGTAGGTCCCCTGCCCGTGATTGTTCTCCTCGGTACGCATCGAACGGATGATGGATACCTTGTCCATCTGCCTGGCCATCCGGGGCAAAAGATTCGACACCTGGATTCCCGGGACATTGGTCGAGATCGGTTTGAAGCTGCTCTGAGGCTTGGGGTCCCACATATCGATGTGGCTCGGACCCCCCTCCAGCCAAACCAGGATGCAGGAGGTTGCCGAGGCCTTCTTACCGACGTCAACGCCCGCCTCGGTGAGAAGGCTTTCGGCTCTCAGGTACTGGCTGAGGCTGATTCCGAGCAGGCTCAGCGCACCTGTCCGTATGAAGTGTCGTCGTCCCAGAAGCGAGTCGTTACAGGTCAGGCAACCTGCCTTGGTTCCTGGAATCGGTAGGCTCATAGGATTCTTCCTTCCAACGGCTTAGTACACTGGAACAGTGTACTTAGTTCCTGGCGAACTCACGAGATGTGACCAGGGCCCAGAGCACGTCCTCGAAAGCCTCTCGGCGCGATGACTTTGCTGTAACCACGCGCTGCAGCTCAGCCCCTTCTGAAGGAGTGGGGTAACGACTCAGACTCCTCAAGAAGAGCTCCTCGAGTATCTCGTGGTCGGACTCCTGTCCCTTCAAGAGCTGGTCCAGATGGCTCCCCGGACTGGAGATCTTCTCCTGGTAGGTCTCCCCGACGAGAAGGTGCAGGGCCTGCCTGAGGCTGGCTTCGTTCTTTCTTTCCGGCAAGGATTTACGAGTGGGCCGGTCGTGAACGGTCAAGAACCGGGACAAGTGCAGGTCGGGCACCTGAAGGTGGATGGCTCGGGTTCCAGCAGGAGCGGCGCCCATCCAGCTGTTCTTGAACTCCTCCGGCACCCCGGTGACGCTCGAGAGGGCATCCAGCAGGATCTCCCCATCCAAGCCCCGAGGCCGACGATGAGAATAATTGACCAGGTCGTTCTTGTTCGTTGGGTTCGACCGGGCCGAAAGCTGATAGGTACGGGAACGGGCGATTCTCCGCAGCAGGTGTTTGAGGTCATAGCCGTGATCGACGAAGTCCTGCGCCAGTGCGTCCAACAGTTGAGGATGGGTGGGCGGATTCGAAGAACGAAAATCATCTACTGGATCCACGATTCCCCGCCCCATCATGTAAGCCCACATTCTGTTGACGATCGTCCGCGAGAAGTCAGGATGTGAAACCATCCATTCGGCAAACGCCAGCCGAGGGTCGAAAGATCTTTCCGCAGACAGCGGCGATCCATCGGGAAACATCGGCGTGACCTCTTCACCCGTCCGGGGATGAAGGACCTTGACAGTGTCTTCAGTCTCCCCGTAGTCGGGGACGCGACCGGAGGGGTCGTCGAAGATGACGATGGCTCCCTCCGAAACCCACTCGGTGCGGCTGATTCGACCGAAGAATGCCGCCAGTCCCCAGAACTGCTCCTGAGACCACTTCTCGAAGGGGTGATGGTGACACTGGGCACAGTCCAGCCGCTGTCCCAGATAGACACGCATCTCCTCGGGCATCATCTCCTCGCCGCGACCAGCTTCGCCGTTGGGCAGAAAGTGCCGCGACGGACCGTCGTGTCCCTGAGCCGAGAGCCGCTCCAGGGCCATCTGGTCGTAGGGCTTGTTCTCGGTGATGCTGTCACGAATCCAGGCCCAGTAAGCGTAGGCATGCGCCGGCGTTCCGGTCGACCCATACGAGACCCGGTAGAGATCGGCGAAGCGATAGGTCCAGTAGTCGATGTATTCGGGCGTCTCCAGGAGGGTATCGATCAGTTTCTCCCTCTTCTGGGGATCGCGGCCTTCCAGAAACTCCTGGACCCGCGCAGGCGGCGGCAGCGTTCCCGTCAGATCCAGGCAGACCCGGCGCAGGAACTCTTCGTCCGAAGAGAGATTGGACGGCACGACATGCAGTTTCTTGAGTTGGGCGAGGACGTGCCTGTCAATCAGATTGTTTTCGGGGATCCTGGGGTAGTCGGTAACCAGATCGCCGACGACGCCGACACGAAGGTTGGCAACATGTCCCGGAGCCCTCACCAGGATGGTCGTGGCTCCCGGCGACAGAGCTTCGACCCGACCTTGCACGCCGACGCGGACCACATCGGAGTTGGCAGCCGAGTAGCGAACCTGGCTGGTGACATCCTGACTCCCGCCTCCTGCCAAGTGGGCGGTCACCAGAAGCTGGCGCGTTCCCTTCGGCTCCAGCGTCATCGATCCCGGAAGTATCTCGAGCCTTTCGATCCTCGCTTCACCGACTTCCTCATAGGGCGCCCCCGAACGAACCCAGTCCTGGATCGTTTGGTAGTCAGGGGAATCGAGACCGAACCGCGTGCCCCCGCCATGGGGCACTGACGCGGTAGGCTTCAGCAGCAGCAGACTGTCCTTCGGGGTTTCGGTACTCACCCGCGGCTTTATGGGCTTGGCCGCTTCCACACTCAAGACCTGGTAGTTACCGCCTTCGACGATCCAGCGGTAATCCTCCCTTGGATGGAGGACATCCAAGGACAGCTTGAAGCCGCCTCTACCCTTGACGCCACCATGACACTCGGATGCGTTGCATCCTCGTTTGGTGAGGATCCCTCCGATGTCGCGCGAGAAGCTGAAGGGCCGGGTGCGCCGGGATTCTTCGACAAGGACGGCAGCCTGAGCGCTGTGACCACCCAAGTCGGCCGTGACGACGGTGTTGCCGTCGGCCCTGGGTGTGAGACTCGTGCCCTTGACCAGTGTGGCCACCGAAGGATTCTGAACCTGAATCCGGCTGAGAGCCGTCACGTCTCGCTCGAAACCGTCTGAGTAGACTCCCAACACCACCAACCGCTGGGAGGCATCGCCGCCCATCAGCCGGATGTCCACGGGAGCGACCCGCAGCGATAAGAGTTCGGGATCATGGGAAGGAATGGCGGCAGTTCCCGCCAACAAAAGACCGGTTCTCAGCAGCACAAGGGTCCCAACCAGGATGCGGATCATCTCTTGTACTCCCGTCTCGACGAGTCTCCGCCACCACCGCCTTCAGAAGCCAGAATCATAAGCGGTACTTTGCCTGCAGCCACAGGCGCTCCGGCTCTGCCTTCCAGGACCGGTCGTGCACTGAACTCGATCAGCTGGGGTGATTTCATCGGAGGGGCATCCTCCGCAATCACCAGGGCCAAACTCACGGCTCGCCTGACAGGCCGGTAGCGGCTCCAATCCCCTATTTGCCCACTTTCCAAGCCCATGGGCGTGTAGTAGGCCCCCTTTAGCAGTCCATCGGTGTAGTCGGCGGGAGTCGCCGAAACCAGTCCTACGCCCTCGGGCAGATTCGCAGCTGAGATGGCGACGTCTCCCTCGAACCCCTCCTCCAGTTCGCAGACAACGGTCACGGTCTTGACTCGGCCAGGAGCCAGATTGAGATGATCCGTGGTCGGTGCCAGTCGACGTCCCTTCACACCCAGGGACACTTCCAACCGTCCGAGGTGGGGTATCTTGGGTCGAATCAGCACGCGATAAGTGAGATCGGAACCGCCCCGGCGAGAGGTAAGATCACGGATCCTGAGCTCGTAGGAGCCCCCCTCCTTAAAGGTGAAAACGGTCTTACGCTCCGTGGTCTTGTTGACGTCGTCCCCGTCTCCTCCGTATTCCATGTGGATGTTGTCGAAAAGATCGCGACCGTCCGGCCCCGACACCTGAAGCCAGGGATTGAAAAGGGGAGGTGCCGATCGGGGTGTCTCGACCTCGAAGACAAGCCCCTGTCCTTTGCCGACCTCGAAGCGAAAGGTGTCGACGTCCCCGGGGGGATCGATGGTCCCTTGAACGATCGTGTAGGGAGAAACCTCGTTTCCGTCGGCATCGTTGGGCTCGCTTTCTGTGAACCTGGCGAGAGGCCGTGAGAAGTCGATAGCTGAGTCCTGCTGCACCTGATCCTGGGCACCAGAATCCTGGTTCCCAACAGGCTCCGTCAGAGGTGCGGGTGGAACACTTCGACGAAGCAACTCTTCCAGTCTGGACGCTTCCAAAGGTCTTGGGAAGCTACCGGCGTAGCCAAGGGAGCCAGAGTCCCGCTCCATCCAGTCGGCTGGATCCGGATGAGCATCCCGACCCAGAAGGGTGGAGTCGTTCGGCGCCACCGGAGAAATCCTGAACTGGTAGACGAAGTCGGGATTCCCTTCGCCCAGGAAGGATCCCACCGAAACCAGATAGGTGCCGTCTTCTCGAAACCGGTGGGTCGGCAGAGGGAACAGGCTGAGCTGGAAAGTCCAACCCTGCTTCCGCAGGCGATGAACGGGTTCCATGGAAAGGGCCGGGCTGTGCCAGGGAAGTCTCAGGAGTCGCTCGGGGTCGAACCAGCTGCCGGTGCGAGCGTAGAGATTCAACTCGGCCTCGGCACTGTAGGGTATGTAGATGGGAAAAGCAGAGAACACCTGAAAATGGAATTGCTGACCCTTGGAGGCTCGAAAGGCGTAGAAGTCCAGATCTCCGTTGGCTTCGGTCCTTCCGTTGATCACGACCGGAGTCGTCACCTCCTGAAACTTCTGGGAATCCTTCTCGACGGAGACAGGCTCACCTACTACCTGGAAAAGGAGCGAATTGGACATACCGAGGGGTGTGATCAGCCGAAACACATGGAGGCCGACCTTGGAATCTCTGCCAATGCGAACCTGGATCCGAGCCCGGTAGCCTGCTGTATCAGCCTGCCGCGCCTGAGGGTCCCGCTCGACCAGTCCCTCGGCCACCTCCTTCTGCACCTCTTCTACTTGCTCAAGGTGGCCTTCCAGGTCGGTGCACTCGAACCAGACGGCGTAGGCTCCGCCGAGGTCATTGCCCCTGACGTCTGCCCGCACAACGGAGTCCTGGCGTCCACCCATTGGAAAGACCGAGAGGACCTTGGGTTCGGAGGGACCTTTATCCTTTTCCTCATCCGCCGCCCAACCCTCTAAGGGAACGAGAAGGAGCACTAGAATCAGGTATTTAAAGGAACACATGACTGATCTCTGGGGTCGAGACTAGATGATAGCACAACTAGCCAGATGTCGTCTGCGCTGTTGTCCAGCTCTCTCCTCGGAACAGGGGCTGATCTCGCTGAAAAGTCAAGTCGTTCGCGGCTCTGTCGGATCGCCGAACGTGATGGTGGGCGATCGTTTGGAACTTGATGCTTGTGATTTGGAGCTTGTTTGTACCTTGTATCTTGTACCTTCGACTTTCGAAGTTTCAGCTTTAGCTCTGGAAACAATCGCGGAAGGTCTTCGATCTGGCTCCCGCCGGAACCAGTCTTCGCTGCCGACCCACGCGGTCGCAAATACGCTGGATCTCGTAGCTCGGTTAGCTCATCCTTGAACTGAACCCATGGTACAACAGCTGCTGCAGGACCGAACACAAACCTGGAAATTTGGCCTCTTTTTCCTGCTCATCGTGGTGGTAACGGCGGTACCCTTCCTGGGGTCGCTCGATAACGACTTCGTCAATTGGGATGATGGCGTCTACGTCACCCACAATCGTCAGATTCAAGATCTCTCCTGGGACTCCATCCAAGAGATCTTTTCCACTCCAGTAAGGAGAACCTATGCTCCGCTTACTCTACTCTCTCTGGGCCTGGATCACGCAATCTGGAGCCTGGATCCGTTCGGCTATCACCTGACCAATCTGCTCCTGCATCTGGCGAACACCCTGCTGCTGTTTCTGTTGATGTGGCGCCTCACCAACCACCTGCTTCCATCCCTCCTCGCGGCCCTTCTGTTCGGCGTCCACCCTGTACACGTCGAGTCCGTTGTCTGGATCACGGAGCGAAAAGACGTACTCTCCACGCTCTTCTTCCTGACATCGCTGCTCTGCTATCTACGATTTCGGAGCAGACAAGGACGCATCTTCTACTGCCTCTCGCTGGCGTCGTTCGTCCTCGCTCTTCTGAGCAAGCAGATGACGATCACCCTGCCCCTGGTGATCCTGCTCTGCGATTTCCTTGCGGGCAGGGCCTGGACCTGGCGAGTCTTCGTGGAAAAGCTACCCTACCTCTTGCTGAGCCTGGTCTTCGGTCTTGGAGCCTTGCTCCTCCACAACCTCAGCTGGTGGCCAGTTACCGGGACCTCGACACCGGTTCTCTCCGAGGAGCAGAAAGTACACTCCCCTCAGGAGATCGTAGGAGATGCCGAGAAGCTTGGGAGACGAGGGCCACCAGCTCGCCAGGTTCAAGACTCTCCCAAGCCGTCCCAGCCAGAGATCCGTGACGATCTGGCGCAACGCTTCTCTCGCCATGTTTCGCCACTGCTTGAGCCGGGCGTTCCCACTAGACTCTTCCTGCGCCTTTTCTGGGGAATCAGCTTCACGCTGGGCAAGGCGCTGCTGCTTGTTCCACCGTCCATAATCAACTACACGCCTCGCGGGGTCGCATTTCTCAAACCGACTTTCTTCCTACCCGTTGTCCTGGTTTCACTGTTCATAGCCATGGTATGGTTCTCACGCCGATACACTCGCGTGATTGTCTTCGGGAGCCTGTTCTTCTTTCTTACCCTGCTTCCAGCCCTGAAGTTTCTTCCCTTCTGGGCAGACCGCTTTTTTTACATACCCTCCATCGGACTGTGCTACCTTGCCGGTCTTGCCTTCCAGTTCTTCTATACCCGCTGGAGAAGGCTGGGCAGAGGCATCCTGACTGCCGCAGTGGGTGGCCTGGTTGTGATCCTGGGAGTGCTTACGTGGCAAAGGAGCGAGGTCTGGCAAGACAGCGAATCCCTGTGGCTGAGCGCGGTCCAGGACCACCCGGACTATGCCGATCTGCACCACAACCTGGGGTTGGCTTACCTGAGCAAGGGAAAGCTCGATGCCGCCATCGGGTCCTATCAAGCGGTCCTCGACCTCGATGCCAAGCGCATCCCTGCCATGAACAACCTGGGCACGGCATACGCCAGAAAGGGGGAGTTTGACGAGGCGATTTCGTGGTACAAGCAGGCGCTCGTCCTCCGGCCCGACTATGCACAGGTCTATGGAAACCTGGGAAGCGTCCACATCAAGCGCGAGCAGTACGATGCGGCAATCGCAGACTTTGGAAAAGCCCTCGAGTTGGAGCCGCGCCGCGTGGATCTCCACTACAACATCGGCATCGCCTGGCACCGGAAGGGAAAGTTGGGGCGGGCGATCTCTCACTATCGGAAGGCTATCGAACTGAACCCGTACCAGGCGATGGTCTATCACAGCCTGGCCCTAGCCCTACACTCGGCGGGCAAGAAGGAAGAAGCCCAGTCAACCCTGCGACGCTCGCAACAGCTCTTTCCCCAGGATCAAACGGCAGCCGAGTTGCTTCAGGAGTGGCGAAGAGGCAGCTAGGAGTCTAACCGAGAGCACCGTGTCGTCCCCGCAGGAAGACACGGCGACCTCGGAAAAATTGGCTCTAGGAGGAATCGAGTTCGCGACCGCGTCGGCAGAACTCGATAGTCATCCCGATCAAGATGCCGGCGAGGAATGCACCTACACCGTCATGAGGGGCCGGTGGTGCTACCAGCACTCCGTAGATCAGTAGCCCCACAGCCACCAGAGCCTGGCCGATCAGCAGAGATCTCAGGAGCTGACGCCGGTCCGGCGGCGAACGCAATCCCAGCTTGGCCTGACCAGTCGCAAGCCGGGCGGGTTGACCTGCCAGCTGCCAGCTAGCCAGCAGCAGAAGTGACAGGGTCAACAGAATCATTCCCCAATGAGACAGGGCCGGGATCTGATCGGGTGGTGGCAGTCCTCCTCCTCCCGGCGGTGGCACCGGCGCTTGAACTGGCAGTGGGGGAATGGTGCACACCGGAACACCACTTCCGACATCCAGGTCGACGACTCCAGTCACGTTTGCGGTGTCACCGGGAGACAGAGTAAGGCTGACGAACAGGAACATACCGGTAAAGGAGTCTCCGGCGGAAAGGAAGAATCCCGGCGCGGGGCCAGCCGCCTCCGAGATGCCAGGGAGAGTTATTGGCGGTGTACCCAGCTGAATCGTGTTGAGAACTGAAAGACCGGCGGAGAAGGTGGAGGTGAGAGTGGGGGTTAGAACCGACGGGAAGATTCCCTGCGTCACCGTCACTCCATCCGCCGCTCCGTCCGTCAGGACGACATCCAACGCGGAAGACATGTCGAAGCCCCCCCGGCAAGGGGTCCGCCCATATTGATAGGAAGAAAGGGGAGGTTCACAGTAAGCGTGGTCGTCTGATCGAAGCCAGTCAGGTTGGTGACCTCTAGATTGAAGCAGACGGATGGGTCTTTCAGTAATTTGGCTGAAGCCTTGGCATCAAGTATGGAATTTGAGAGGAACGCAGCAGCCTGGACTTCATCGAATTCATCTCCGTTGATCTTTGCGGATTTTATATCCGTGATAGTCAAGACCTCCACCTGATTACCGACCGTGAGACTGCCACTGGAGGATCCGTTCTGGAACGCGGCTGCGGTGAAAACCGGCTCGAGCAAGTTGGACTGCTGGTAAACCTGGACCTGAGCAGAGAGTGGGAGCGCCCCGATTACGCACATGGCGAGGGTGCCCAAGAAGCGATGGTGCCATTTCCTATCAGTCGCCTTTTTCAAACTCAGTTTCACCAGGGGAACTCCTTCCCAGGCGGCGGTGGAGCAGCGTCCTTCATAAATGAACCCTGTTCTGCCCAGTCACGGTCCTTCGTGTTTAGACTTCACGAGATTATGATCGAAAAACATAACCCACAACTTCTCGAAAACCAAGCCAGAATAGAAACAAGTTAATTTTGGAGTATAGCCACCAGCAAACAGAAAAGTAAGCTTAGAATTTCAACTTTTTTTTCTGAGACGCTGGCCGCCTTTTCGTAGAAGGCGGCGAAGCAGGCTCATGCCCTCACCAACACCCCAAGCAGCAGCGTTCACGAGGGTCCCGACCTCCAGCATCACTGTCTCGGAAAAAGGCCGTCGGACCATGCTGAGGGGAGCACTTCCCTCGGCCTCCAGCGCCAGCACGCCGCTTCCTGTCGATTTACAAACCCGATCGAACAGTCGAAGTAGGCGCTCCGCTACTCCATCCCAGGTGAACTCGCCAGCCCGCCGATTCAGGGCATCGACCAGGGAGGCACTCCGGTCACGGTCCTGGATCAGGGCAATTGCCTGATCGGCTGCGACTTCGGGGTCCCACTGCTCGATCACCTCCACCCCTTCCGGAAGCACCTCTGCCAGCGATCCCATGCCTGAGCTCAGGCAGGGCACCCCAGCCGCCGCGGCCTCAAACGGAACCAGCCCGAACCCTTCACAGAGCGAGGGGTAGAGCACCAGACTGCAGTGCCGATAGAGTCGCTCCTTTTCGGCTTCAGTTACTTCACCCAGATCGCAGATACGATCTGCCAGATCTGGGTTTTGATCCAGACACTCCTGGTCGTGGAGCTGAGATGACCCAAACTCAGCCTGAGGACCCGCCAGAACCAAGCAGCCGCCATAGCTTTTCCGACACATCCGGACGAAGGTCTGCAAAGCGAATCTACGGTTCTTATGTCGAAAGTCTACTCCGATGCAGAGAATGTAACCGCTACCTGTGACATGCGGCGGCAAAGAAGGGGGATCCTGGGAGGGCCCAACCAGCCTGAAATGATCCGTACCATTGTAGATGACCTCGGCCGGCTTGCCCGGACCCGTCACGCCCTCGGAGCGAGCCTCCTGCTGCACATGCCGGCTATTGAAGGCGATCCCGTCGGCGCTGGCCAGGGCCAGCCGGGTCACTTTCCGGTACTCCTCCCACGACTGGGAGTCGGAGAAGTATCCAGCATTGTTGAAGGCAATGAAGTCGAGCTAGGCAATCACCAGCCGATCACCGAGTGAACGCAGTCGGATCAGCTCTCTAATCGTGTTGACCTGGCGGGGCCGGTAGACCACATCCACCGCGATGTCGCCCAGAGGCTGGCCTTCCTGAAGCACTATGAGCTTCTCATTCGGCATAAACATCTGGCGTATTGATGCAGGTGCCCAGGTCGCAAGCATCACCACAACACGGCGACAGCGCGAATGCCGGGCCAGAGCCCGAATGGTCTCCAAACAATAGCGTTCGGTGCCCACCAGCGGTTCGCAGAAAAGGGTGGCATCCACCAAGACGGTCAGCCCCGTCAGCGACCTCCGCGCCACTCCCAGAGCCGTCGCCAGGACCCCATTCTGGTCGCTTTCTTCGCGTTGAACCCAGGGGTGGTAGTAGGGGTAGCGTCTTGCGATCACGCGCTCGTGCCTTTCGCGAAGTTGATCGCGCTCCCGTCCACGATCAAAGCTGGCCGCTCCATGATGGTAGACGAAGACGTCGTCGGCGCAGACATGGGCCAGCCCCAAGAGATGACAACGCTGGCAGAAATCTACCTCTTCGCCATATCCCGGAGACAACTCCTCGTCGAAGTTGCCCACCAGATCCAGCGCCATCCGCTTGATGTAGATGCAGTGCCCAACGGCAGCGGGAATGCGCGGGCGCAGCTTGGAGGAACCGGCGGCAACTCTCTGGGCAGCGTCTTCCGGCGCGAGACCGTCTGGCAGCTCCGACGGCCTATTCCGATAGGGAACCGAGAGGATGGTTCCGTGGTTGGTCAGGGCGGTTGCAGTGGCGATACGCGCGTCGGAGTAGGCCGCATCCTGAAGACGATCCAACCATTCTGGCCCCACGACGACGTCGCTGTTGACGATCACTACGTCCCGTCGTCCGGCCGCTCGAAAGGCCTGATTGGCCGTCTTTACGAAACCCTGGTTGTGCTCCCACCTCAGGATGACAATCTGAAGCGGACTCGGCTCCAGGTCTCCGAGCAGGGATGCAACTCGCGAATCGGTGCTCCCATCATCAATCAATAGGAGATCGCTACCTGCGGGTGTATGGCGCGAGAGTGACTCGACACAGCGAGACACATGGGCATAGGCATTATGGATAGGAACGACTACCACAGGACCCGATCGCCGCTGGAGCAGCGTCTGAGCCTCGTCGGTGCCGGATACCTTCGCAGTCGGCATGAAATGATTGTCGGGGCTTGATGCGCCGAACCCCCACCCTACGACTCAAACAAGACGCAACAACAGCCTGAGGATCCGGGACCGCTCGACCTTGGAATCGATCTGGGAGAGCCTGTCTCTCAGCAGCTCCAGCTCTGCCTTAATTTCATTTTGCCTCAGTTCCTTCGCCGAGAGGTCCTCTCGTACCCTGGAAAGGTCCTCTTGAGCCCTGGAAAGGTCCTCTCGAGCCCTGGAAAGGACTTCTCTTGAATTCATCAAATCCTCTACCAGGGCATCGTAGACGCGCACCTCTTTCTCAGGTGATCGCTTTGTCCAATGGCGCCGATAGAGCATCGCCCGGGCGGCCTTTTCTTCTACTCGGCCCCAGGGCCTCTGCTCCGAGACGTTGGTTCCGTCGCCCCGAATACGGTACTCCGCGGTGCACTTGGGTAGATGGTAAAAGGGATAGTCCTGTGCCAGGCGAATGAGAAAGTCCCAGTCCTCCAAAAGGTCCAGGCCTTCGTCGACCCCTCCGACTTTCTCCCAGGCCTCGCGTCGATGCATCAGACACAGGTTGTGGATGTAATTCTGGTGCAAGAGCCAATCTGGATCAAAGTCTCGTGAATTTTCGATCTTCCGCCGTACCACCTCGTATCGTAGGTTTTCGGGGTTCAGCTCCAGGCGAACGACGTTTGCGTCGCTGTAGGCCACCCCAAAATGGTCGTGCGTCGACAAAAACGTGTAGAGGTGCTCGAGGTGGTTGGGATAGTAGAGATCATCGTCGTCGAGATAGGCGACAAAGTCACCGCGAGCCGCCTTCAAACCGGCGTTCGTGGCCGCTGCCCTGCCCTTTGCTGGGTTGAGACGGAGCAACGAGATTCTCAAAGAGGAAAACTCCGCTAGAATCTCAGATACATCCTGCCCTCCATCATTGACAACCAGCACCTCGAAATCCTTGAAGGTCTGAAGCGAGAGGCTTCCCAGAGCTTCTCTCAGGAGGCCCGGCCGATCCCTGGTCCTGACAATCACCGACACCGGCGAATCTTGGCTCACGGGTCCAGCCTTTTCCTGGAGGCTCTGCCAACGCCATAGCGAATCAGATTCTAGCTCCGCTGCAGGCAGAACACGAAACGCCTCTGCCCGGGACACCCGCTCAGGGAGAGTCAGGACACGAAACTGGTTCAAACCTGTGGTGGCTCCCACATGGTCCGGTCCTGCCAGCTGGCTGGAATAGGCCTGCATGGCGCCCTCTTTTGCACTCCAGACCGAGGTGACGTCTACCAGGGCATTCGCGGGGACCGGATAGCTCACTTCGAAAAAGGCCACCTTGAGCTGCCCTCGCCAACCTCGAAGGACCGTTCGTAGGGCATGGGCAACAGCTCGGTGATCCGGGTGCAAATCGAGGGGTGAAGGGGCATACACCAAGGTGGGTTGGGAAGCAGCCAGGGTTTCCTCGAGTCGAGCCACCAGTTCCCCGTCCGCTTCGACGGCGCGATCCGGATATCGCCAGAAATCAAAGTCAGCCACTCCTAGTCGCGACAGTGCCTCACGGACCTCCGCCTCTCGCCGGTCTCGAGTAGCCTCACTATCCTGTTCTCCGACCCACTGACCCAACTCACCGCTGGTGAGGAAGACGACTTTCACGGGATCGCCTGACTGCTGATGCAGGGCCAGAGCCCCCCCACATCCAAAGGTCTCGTCATCCGGGTGAGGCGCCAGCACCAGGACCCTGTGACCCGTGAGATCCACGACCTCGTAGGGACTCAGTTCACTCTCCATCATGACGGGGTCTTCCCAACCTCGGAAATACTCCAAACGACTTTCAGTCTCTTCATCCTCGGGGACCCTCTTTTTCCCACTTCCAGGTTGCCTTGAAATCCAGATCGTCTGCCGAGACGACCCTGGCAAAGAGTGGTCCTTCCTGTAGGCGATTCCAGACCTCGGTGGGCACCCGATACGGTAGCCGCTGGATCAGACCACCAGCCGCAGGAACAAACGTCGACTCGGGCGAAAAGAGCATCCAGAATGGACCGACTTCAGCCCCATCAGAGGCTACCAAAGTGGGTCGCTCGCGCCGCCGTCCCAGATCGATGACACCGTTCAGTAGCGGTCGCCGAGCCAACCCGAGGGGTTGCCGAGCCAACCCGATTGGTCCCGGAGCCAACCCGCTCATATTTTGAACCAGCCTTCTGGTCACGGTGCCCAGAGCTCCGTAGTGTTTTCGGAAGTAGACTTGTTCAGAGTCCGCAAACCACTTCTGGGCTGCCGGCTCCTGCTTACCGCTCTGATTGTAGTAGTGAACAGTGTCGGCTTCAGGCACACAGTAAAGAAGATAGCCCTTCTTGCCCAGTCTGCGACACCAATCAGCGTCCTCGAAGTAGAGGTGAAAGTCCTCATCGAGGGGTCCTACCTCCCGGATAACTTGACGTCTGGTCAGGATGCACGCTCCGGAGAGAGCTTTGACTCCAATCGGCGCCTTCGCCTTCCAGTACTCAAGTGCTCGCGTCAACCAGCGTTTTGCAAATGGATCCGGCCAACCCGGCCGCAAATAGACCAGCCGGCGGAGGGTCTGCTCTGCAAGGGTCGCCGAATCGGCGGGAGGAAGCAGCAGCCTTCGCTGTCTATCCCACCACAGCCTGGGGCCCACGGCACCGGCCCTGGGTAGAGTATGGACAGCGTCGACAAGCGCCTGAAGAGCCCCCGGGAAATACCAGGTGTCCGGATTGGAAAAGAGGACAAGCTTTCCCCTGGAATATGCCAGTGCCTGATTCATTCCCGCTGCGTAGCCACGGTTGCTTTCGTTGAACAGGACCGTGACGTTGTCTGGCAGGTTGCAGGGTCGCTGCCGCGGCCTGGAGGCGTTGTCTACGACGACGATCTCGATCTCCAGCTCGTCACCGCTGGCTGCGACACAGACTTGTTCTTGTAGAGAGGCAATACATTGTCGGATCAGATCAACCGTATTCTGGTGAACCAGCAGGACCGAAAGAACTCCCCTTGCGTCCATTCTTTTCTCTAACCAATTTCCCAGCTATGTTCCAGATACAGAACACCCCATTCCTTGCTCTCGCTGACCAGGGTAAGTGTCTCGACCGCGGCCTTCTCATCGTAAAGATGAGTCCCGTGTTCATCGAGCAGATAGGCAACCACCCGAAAAGACCCGCTGGCTAGCTGAAGGACGGGGATCTCGAGCCTGAGTTGGTAAGCACTTCGACCGGAAAACGCATCCAGGCCGTCCTGGAGTGTGCCGGCAGCAAAGCAGGTCAAGCCGTCCAGGCGTTCAAGGGTGACACCAAGGTGAAACCCTCGCTCCTCCCTGTCGCTTGACCATTGAACCTCAACCTCCAGCCTGCTCCCTCGCAAGATCTCAACTCGCTGTCCCTGGCGGGACCCACCGGAAAAGCTGACATCATCGAGACTGGCTCGGCTATCGACGGGTCGTCCCGGCTGGTCCAACGATTCCTGCTGCTTGGAATTGAGATACGCTTCGTAGGCAGAAATAACCTTGTCACTTGGACCGTAGGCCTCCATTCGGCCTTCCCTCAACCACAGCGCTTTCGTACAAAGCCGACTAACCGTGTACAAGGAGTGGGAGCAGAAGAGAAGGCTCCCACCTTGGCTCTGAAACAAACGAATACGATCAATGCACTTCTTCTGAAAGTAGCCATCGCCAACTGCCAGGGCCTCATCTACAATCAACAGGTCGGGATCAACGTTCACCGCCAGCGCGAACGCCAACCTCATGGCCATCCCGGTTGAATAGTTCTTCAGAGGGCGCTCGAAAAACGCACCCAGTTCGCAGAAGGCTCTGATCTGGGGCAGCCGGGTCTGTATTTCTCTGCCCGAGAATCCCAACAGTGAACCTGCCGTGAGAACGTTCTCGGGACCGGTAAACTCAGGATGGAATCCCACCCCGAGCTCGATAATGGAGGCCACTCGTCCCTGGAGGGATAGGCTTCCTGAGGACGGCGTGAGCACCCCGGCAAGCAGCTTCGCCAACGTCGACTTACCGGCTCCATTATCACCAACCAGACCCAGCGACTCACCCCGCTCCAATGTCAGACCGATTTCAGATACAGCCCAGAGTTCTTCGTGCAGAGTCCGGCGAAACACCAGTTCTTTCAGCCGATCGACAGGTTGGCCGTAGAGCCGGTAGCACTTCCCCAAATCCAGTGTCTTCAGCAGGGAACCCGTCGATGAAGCGGACAGGTCGTTGGAAAACGGTTCAGACGACATCGGCGAATCCTGGCTCAACTCGCGCAAAAATCACCACACCGACCAGGAGTGCGGCAGCCGCCCAGGCGCAGATCAAGCCGAATTCTGCCGGAAAAGGAATCTTCCCTTCCAACAGAAGCGCACGGTACACCGTGACGAAGGACTGCAAGGGGTTCAACGAATAGAGCGTCAGCAACGGTTGCGGGACATAGGACAGAGGGTAGAAGATCGGAGTCAGGAAAAACCACATCATCATTCCGATCTGCAGTATCGGTAGAGTATCGCGCAAAAAGGTGTAGACGCTTGCCATGACCAGTCCAACACCCAACGTGAAGGCCACCTGAAAGAGAATGAGTGGAGGTAGAAACAGCAGCACCCACCAGGAGATCCGACCCAGTAGCGCCAGCAACGTGAGAAAGACAGCCAGACCCACCAGAAAGCTCGCCGCATTTGACAGCACTCGACCGGCGACCAGGACCACGGCAGGAAAAGACATGGCTCTGACCAGGCTCGCGTTTTCAACCAGGGAGGCCGTGGCGCCAAACACTCCGTCCTGGAAGGCCAGCCAGGGAAGCAGTCCGGCCAGCAAGTACAGGGCAAACTCTCCCGTACTGCCATCGGGGGTAAAACGGATGCGCAGAATCCAGG
>JAKZYH010000329.1:0-2837 GCA_047514575.1 Acidobacteriota bacterium
GGTCGCTTTCGTAAATGCGACTCAGGGATGGTAGTAGGGTTCTCTCAAGAGTCGCGCTTTGGTTTCATAGCCCGAGGTCCGCTCTCGCAGCTCCTCCGAGGTCTCGCAGCCCGGCCAGCTGAGCATATAAGAAGGGCCGTATTGATAAAGCAGCCACAGCTTTTCTTGCGAGCTGGAAGCCTTCATCGCGTGCGAAAGGCTCTCGCTGAAGACAACGGCGGAGCCCGCCGCCAGGGGTAGATCCCTCAAAGCTGCTACCTTTTCCAGATCGGCCTGCGGATAGGGATGAGGAAAATTGCTCTTGTGACTCGCGGGAATCACAGAGAAGCCACCATCACCGTCGGTGTCGTCGAGCGCAATCAGGCACGACACCATCAAACAACGCATTTCGCCCTCGAGGAAGCTGCGATAACGCGTGTAGCGCCTGGGATCCGCCAATCCCCCCTGCGTAATCTCGCCCGTGATACCCGGTTCTCGGTGAATTGCGCGGGAGGCTACCAAGCGAATCTGACTCCCCCAGATCAGCTCTTCCATTGTCTTCACAAGTCGATCGGATGCGAGCAGATCTTCCAGAACACCGCCGCACTCAACCACATTCAACAGCTCGATTTCAGGACCATTCTGCTGCCGCTTCACCTCAGCGGAAGGGTTAGAGAAAGCCGCTGCCAGGCTGCTCCGTGCCTCGTCTAGCTCCTTTGGTGTCAGTAGATTCTCCAGAACGAGAAACCCCGTAACATCAAAGGCGTAGCGCTCTTCTTCAGACAAATTGTGGTGTCCCGTACCCACCTGGAAAGGCCGGACATTCTTCTTCTTCCTGCTAACTCTTGGCTCCACGTCTCGACCTAGTTGATCAGTTCCGAAGTGACATGACAATTGTTGCGTCCATCGGTCATCTAGTCAGATACGGCATCTCTGACCGGTCCCTGATTGAACCCCCCGGCTCCGCCGAATGGGGGCGGGCCCAGGATCAGTTCCAGCTGCTTCGCAGTTGCCCTCTCCTCGAAGCCCTCCGCCATATCCAGCTGGTCGTCCCAGGCCGCCTGAAAAGCGGGCGCATAGGAGGCGAAGATCGTACGTCGGCGCTTGCCACTTCGATTCCGGACGGCCCCGTGAGTCAGATCCTCGGAAAAGATCACCACATCTCCAGCCCGGCAGGGGCAGGTCTGAACCAGGGGATGGGTTTCATCCGGTTCCTCCAGGTGGTAGGGATTGGCATAGCTGCTCTTGTGACTTCCCGGGATCACGACGAAAGCCCCGTTTTCCACCGCGACGTCCGTGAGCGCATAGCCGATCTTTACACTGACACATTTGAATTGCCCATTGCTGACCGCGAATTCGCTATAGGAAAGGAGCTCTGAATACCCGTGGTGAAAAACCGTGGACCGCCCCGATTGGCGCACCAGGAGATGCAGCGCGTCGAGTCGAGTGGGCTCGCCAATCATGGCCTCGACGCAGGGAAGGGTTGCCGGCCAATCGATCAGCCTTTCGAAGACTCCTCCGCACTTTAGCAGAGGACAGGAATAGTCGACCGGCAGCGAGTCCCCTTCTTCCCGATAGTAGCCTCGAGGAACTCCCAGAGCAGCCACCTCCTCGTCGCTGAGTTCTTCGAGCCTGTCGATTTCGCCGTTGATATCCCTGACCAGATCCTGCGGCAGAACCTGCCTCAGAATCAGATAGCCATTGAGATCGAACAAGTAGGCTTCTTCCGGTGTCATGTCTTCAAACTCCTTGACTTGGTGCTCCCTACGGACTATGACCGCTCTTATAATCCATTAGACAACTTCGGGGCAAATCTTGACGTTGAAGCTGGCTGTAATTGGGAGCGCAAACACCGACCTGACCGTCTCCACAAAGCGGCTCCCCAGACCGGGTGAAACCGTCGGCTCAGGGGAGTTTCGGGTTTCTTATGGTGGCAAGGGCGCTAACCAGGCATTAGCCGCACTAAGGGCAGGCTGCCCCACCACCCTTCTGACAAAAATAGGCAAAGATTCCTATGGAGATCTACTCTACGATCACCTGGTGCAATCAGGCTTGGATCCGATCGGTCTTCTCCGAGATTCTGAAGTGCCCGCCGGAGTGGCGCTCATCGCCCTCGATCGAGAGGGAAACAATCAGATTGTGGTAGCTCCCGGGAGCAATCACCGGCTAACCCCCGCAGACCTCCAAGCCTCGGAGCACTTCTGGGCCGATGCCGATTTTCTGCTGGTCCAGATGGAGATCCCTCAGGAGAGCGTCGAATGCGCACTTGCTCTCGCCAAGCGCCATCAAATGAAGACAATTCTGAACCCCGCGCCGGCAGCTTCACTTAGCGCCCAGACCTACTCCCAGGTCGATATCCTCACTCTGAATGAGCAGGAGGCCTCCGACCTGACTGAACTAGAGGTACGAACAATGGATGACGCCAAACGCGCAGCCGCGAGCCTCCGCTCCCGGGGATGTCGCACCGTGATCGTCACTCTCGGTAAGGACGGCGCCCTGCTGAGCTCCGAGGCAGGAGCAGAGCACTTCCCTGCCTCGCCAGTCAGGAGCGTAGACTCGGTAGCAGCAGGAGACGCCTTCAATGGGGCACTGGCTGCCGCCCTCAGCTTCGGCTCGCCCCTACCTGAGGCCATCCGATTCGCTAACGCCGCCGGTGCCCTCAGCACTACCCGAAGAGGGGCGCAGGAGTCCCTTCCCGAGAGGAGTGAAATAGAGGCGTTGCTGGGGCTAGGCTGAAACTTGAAAATCCCAAGATACAAGAAACAAGATACAAACAAGCTCCAAATCACAAGCACCAAATTCCAAACGATCGCCTATCATCAACCCTTGGCGATCCGACAGAGCCGCGAACGACTTGA
>JAKZYH010000330.1:0-13856 GCA_047514575.1 Acidobacteriota bacterium
CCCTCAGACGGTGATGGCTCCCTCGGATGCGGAGGAAACGGATCGTGCGTACTTTGCTAGCACGCCCGTCTTGTAGCGGGGCTTGGGAGCCTTCCACTTTTTTAGCCGCCGGTTTATCTCCGATTTGGACACTTCCAGCTGAAGCAGGCGCTTCTTGACGTCCAGGGTGATGATGTCTCCTCTCTTTACTGCTGCGAGGGGTCCACCCAAGGCTGCTTCGGGGGCAATGTGACCGACGACGAAGCCGTGAGTAGCTCCAGAAAACCGCCCATCCGTGATCAGGGCTACCTTGTCCCCGAGACCGGCTCCCTGAATAGCCCCTGTGACGGCGAGCATTTCTCTCATCCCGGGTCCTCCTATGGGGCCTTCATAGCGGAGAACGAGGACGTCTCCGGCTTTGATCTTGCCAGCCTTGATGGCGGCGAAGAGCGTTTCCTCTCGGTTGTAGACTCGAGCTGGACCACGGTGGACTTCCTGTTTCACGCCAGAGATCTTGAGCACGCAGCCATCGGGGGCGAGGTTGCCGCGCAGGATGACAAGTCCTCCGCTGGGTTTGATCGGATTCGAAACCGGACGGATGACCTGTTGGCCACGGCGACCCTTGCCCTTTGCCAGCTCCTGGCCTAGGGTCTTGCCGGTCACGGTCAGCTGCTCCGGATGCAACACACCTGACTCGAGCAGGAGTTTGCCCAGGAAGGGCATGCCCCCTGCCTCATGCATGTCGGGCGCCGTGAATCTACCCGCGGGTTTCAGATCGGCCAGGACAGGTGTTTTGCGGGAAATCCGATCGAAGTCATCGAGGCTCAGGCGGATCCCGGATTCCCTGGCAATGGCCAATAGGTGGAGAACCGCGTTGGTCGAGCCCGAGGTCGCCATGGTGCCGGCAATAGCGTTGAGAAGCGCCTTGCGCGTCAGCAAATCTCGCGGTCGTAATCCCTTCTTCAGGAGTTTCATGACGATACGTCCACAGTCGACGGCAACGTCATCTTTTTTGGGATCAGTCGCCGGAACGCCGTTGTAACCCATCGGAGAGATCCCCAACATCTCGAAAGCGGTCGACATCGTGTTGGCCGTGAATTGACCACCACAGGCTCCCGCTCCGGGACAGGCATGGTTCTCGATGCCGTAGAGCTCATCCTCGTCGATCCGTCCTGCGTTGTAGGCTCCGATCGCCTCATAGGCGTCTTGGATGGTCAGTTTGCGCCCATTGTACTCACCAGGCTGGATCGAACCACTGTAGAGCACCAAAGCGGGGATGTTCAGCCTCATCAGGGCCATGGCAGCGGCGGGGCTGGTCTTATCGCAGCCCGAGATAGCGACGAGCCCGTCAAACATGTGGCCTCGGCAGACCAGCTCGATCGAGTCGGCGATTACTTCGCGGCTCACCAAAGAGGCCTTCATCCCTTCCGTCCCCATGGCGATGCCGTCGGTTACGGTGATGCTGTTGAACTCGATGGGAGTGCCTCCGGCGGCGCGGATACCTTCTTTGACCTTCGCTGCCAGCTGTCGATGGTTGAAGTTACAGGGCGTCACTTCGATACAGCAGTGAGCCACTCCTACGATGGGCCGCTGAAGGTCTTCGTCGCTGAAGCCGACTGCCTTGTAGAAGGCGCGGGCTCCGGCACGATCGGGGCCGTCCAGAATAATGCGGCTGTTATGTCTCATGTCGAAGGGCATAGTCTCTCCTCTGTTCTTCTGTGGCGGTGATTATAGCCGAGGTATCATCAAAGACTGAAGCTTCGATAGCAAGTCGCAAGTCTGAACGTCTGAGGGTCGCACGTCGGAACGTCCGAGGGTCGCACGTCCCAAGTAGCGGCTCACCGGCGATGAGTTCTCGAACTTTCGGGTTTCCGTCGCTGTCAGTTTCGAGAGCTGCCTGCTGCCGGCTAAGAGACGTGCGACCTCCCACTCAGACGTGTGACGTTCCTCTTGCGACCTCCAACCCGTAGCCTGTAACCTGATCCTATGTCAGGCGCAGCCATCGAGTTTATTCAAGTCTCGCACACCATGCTCGGGCAGCGGGTGCTCTCGGACCTGAACCTGGAAGTTCATCGGGGCGAGACCTTTGTCTTGTTGGGGAGAAGTGGCTGCGGAAAGACAACTACACTTAAGCTGGTCAACCGCCTGCTCGATCCTAGCGGCGGCCAGGTCAACGTCGAAGGTCGTTCCACTCGTGATTGGGATCCAATCCGGCTCAGAAGAGGCATCGGGTATGTGATCCAGGAACCTTGACTCTTGAGAGGTTCTACTCCCAGCACTCCAGATCCGGTGGGGTAGAGCGGGCGGAAACGGCGAAGGAGCAGTTTGATGGATGTAGCCAGACTTCAGAAGGCGATTGAGGGTAAGGTCTACGAGGACGAAGAAACCCTCAAGGAGGTGGGTACCGATTTCGGAAGGATCATCCACAAGACTCCCAAGGTGCTGGTCGTGCCCGCGTCTCCGCAGGACGTGCAGAATGTAGTGAAGATCGCAGCCCAGGAGGGCTGGAGCGTCTCCGTTCGTGGTTCCGCCCACTCACAGGGTGGACAGTCGTTGTCTGAGGGCGGAATCCTGATCGATTTGAGCTCCTTGGATCGTGTTGAGAGCATCGATACAGAGTCAGCCCTGGTGCAGGCAGGGGTGCTCCTGCGGGACCTGGTGAGGGAGACCCACGAGCAGGGATTGATCCCCTGTGTTGTCACCGATAGTCTCGATGTCACGATCGGGGGAGCCCTGTCTACCGCCGGTTTCGGAGCCGCCTCTCATCGGTATGGAACTCTTTCGGCCCAGGTGGAAGAGCTCGAGGTAGTCACCGGCGAAGGACATCTGGTGCGCTGTTCCCCATCCGAGAACGAGGACCTTTTCCAGTGCTCCCGCTGCGGGTTCGGGCAGTTCTCAATCATCGTCAGGGTGCGCATTCGTTTACGGAGGTCTTCGCCCAACGTGCGCACCTACTTCCTGCTCTACGATGACCTTGAGAAGCTGATGCAAGATCAGAGAAGAATCCTCAGGGGGGAGCACTTCGATTACGTCGAGTCCTGGTGTGCCCCTTGCTCCCAGGGAATGCGAAAACTCGGGGACGTCAAGATTCCCTTCGCAGAGTGGTTCTACCCCATGCACGTCAGCCTCGAATACGGAGACGACGAACCCTCGGGAGGGGAGCATCTGGCCGATTTGAGTTTTTATCGTCGAGTACACACCGAAGATTCAACGCTGCTCGAGTTTCTGAGTCGGAATGACTCGGTTTTTTCTCTGTGGAAGCAAACGGGGACCTGGAACTTGAGCCACCCCTGGATGGAGGCCCTGCTGCCCTGGGACCGAGCGCCCGCCTATGTCCGGGGCGTCCTAAAGAGTGTTCCTCCCAACCTCTTGATAGGTGGACTCGTCTCACTGGGGCCCTGCCGGAGCAGCAGCTCTGACTCCCCCTTACTGAAACGTCCCGACGGAGATTCCATGATCGGGTTCGGTATTCTGCCGTCGGTTTCGAGACAGTTCCTGCCGGTATCGCTGGCTCTTCTAAGAACTGCGAGCGATCTCTGCTCCCAGATCGGGGGGAAACGCTACCTCTCGGGGTGGGTCGATTTCGATCACGCCCAGTGGAAGCAGCACTATGGCGAAACCTGGGAGAAGGTTCTGCAGTGGAAGGCTTTCTACGACCCCAACGGAATTCTCAACCCGGGGTTCATCCAGTTTTCGGAGCCTGAGCCAGACCTGCAACCGGATTGAACTGCCGCTTGGCGCCGGGCGTGGAATCAGGGCGAGTGGAAGCCTTCGCCAACAGTCCGACCCTTTTTGTGTCCGGGCTCGCGGGAAGTCCGGGCTCGCGCAAAGTCCGGGCTAATGCAAGTTTGAAGGAAGAGAATGGTCTTTCGACTGGACAATTTGGGGAAGGAATTTGGGGGCAACTGGCTTTTTCGAGAGGTCTCGGTCCAGTGCAATCCTTCGGAACGGATCGGACTCATTGGACGCAACGGCTGCGGCAAGAGCACCCTGACGGCGCTCATCTCGGGGAATCTCGAGCCGGACGAGGGTCGAGTCCAGAGATCGCGTCCTCTCCAGATCTCATCGGTCGAACAAACCGCACGGCTGGATCCCGACCTCAGCATTCTTGAGGAAGTACTCAAGGTGTTTGCGCCCCTCAGCCGGATACAGGATGAGTTGCACCGACTGGAAGCGCAGATGTCAGAGGCTGAGGGACAAGTCTTCGAGAGGGCGGGCGAGGCCTATGAGGGCCTGCAGCTGAGGTTTCAATTGCAGGGCGGCTATGATTTCAAGGCTCGCGCCCAAAGTATGCTCCTCGGTTTGGGTTTTTCCTCCGCCGAATTCGATAGCCCCTGCGGGAACCTGAGCGGTGGTCAGCAGACCCGAATCCTTCTCATCAAGGCCCTGGCTGCTCCGAGTGAAATGATGTTGCTGGATGAGCCCACCAACCACCTGGATCTAAGTGCGATACTCTGGCTCACCCAGTTTCTTCAGACGCTGAAGACCAGTTTTGTCCTGGTCAGTCACGATCGACGTCTCCTGGACCAGGTGACGACCCGAACCTGGGAGCTGGAGGGAGGAGGTCTGCACGATTATCCGGTGCCTTTCAGCCGGTCCCGAGAACTGCGCCGTCAGCGCCGAACCTTGAAGCAGCAAGCGTATGTCCGGCAACAGGAATTACGCCGGCGCACCGAAGACTACATTCGACGCAACATCGTGGGACAAAAGACAAAACAGGCCCAGTCGCGGCGAAAGATGCTGGAGAAGCTGGAGCCACTGGAGAAACCTCTTGAAGAAGCTCGATCGCTGAAGATTCAACTTCAAGAGTCCACTCGCGGAGGTGCCGTGAGCATCTCGATCGAAGAGGGAGATGTTGGCTACCCGGAAAAACGTTTGCTCACCAACCTGAACTTGAGAATCGGCCGTGGAGATCGGGTCGGGATCCTGGGAGGAAACGGAAGCGGGAAGTCCACACTGTTGAAGGTCCTGGTAGGGGAGTTGTCGCTGTTGTCCGGCAGGCTCGATGCGGGTTTGAACAACAGCTTCATGTACTACAGCCAGAATCCCTCCCTCAGTGATGGCGAGCGCACGGTGTACGACTTTCTCAGGGAGTTGGACACGTACTGTACCGATGAAGACATCCGCAGCCTGGCCGCACGTTTCCTCTTTTCACAGGACGAGATTTTCAAGAAACTGGATCAACTCAGTGGGGGAGAACGTAGTCGTCTGGCTCTCGCTCATTTGTTCTTCTTTCCTTCGAACGTTCTGGTCATGGACGAGCCGACCAATCATCTCGATATCAACAGCCGCGAAGCTTTGGAGGAGTGCTTGTCGAACTACTCGGGAACCCTGGTGATCGTTTCCCACGATCTCTACTTCCTGAAGAGAGTGGCTGACCACTTCTACCTGATCGAAAACCAGGGAATAGTGCCTCTCGAGGATCTGGATGAGCTGTTTGGCGGTCGGGTAGACGAGGAGCAGGTTGGGGAGTCAAAGGGTGTGCCCGCCAAGAAGAAACGCGCTCTGCCTGCCGCCTCTCTGGACCTCTCGAAGAATGAAAGGCGGCGCAGGCAGTTGCTGATGTCGGAGCTGGAATCGGAGATCGAGACTCTGGAAAAGCGCAAAGAGGAGATCTCGGAGGGCCTGCAGGTGTCAGATGAACACTTCACCCAGCTGCAAGCGCTGGCACAAGAGCATCAGAGAATCCAGCTCCAGCTGGGCGAACTCTACCAGGATTGGGAGCAGGTAGCAGAGGAATTGGGTGATTTGACTACGCTATGACCTGCATAAACTAGTACTAGGTTTTATTGGAAAGGGGATTCGAAATGCGGATTCTAGTAACCGGTGCGACCGGTTTCGTCGGTCGGAGGCTGTGCCAGGTCCTGTCTCAGTCTGGGCATGAGCTGGTGGCTCTGTCTCGAGATCCCGAGTCGGCCCGGAGGCGGGTGCCAGAGTTGGCACGTGCCTTTGCCTGGGATCCCACCTCGGGCGTCCCGACCTTCGAGAGTCTGGAGGGAGTGGACTCAGTGATCCACCTGGCAGGAGAGACGGTTACCGGGCGTTGGACTTCCCGAAAGAGGGAGGCGATCAGGACCAGTCGCGTGGAGGGAACCAGGAACCTGGTAAAAGCGCTCGCGCAGAGCGGCTCGCGACCCAGGTCGATGGTGGCCGCCAGTGCGATTGGCTACTATGGCGACCGTGATGATGTAGAACTCCAGGAAGACTCGGCGTCTGGGAATGACTTCCTGTCGGACGTGTGTCGGGCGTGGGAGGGTGAGTCCCTGCGCGCCCAGGACCTTGGTATTCGGGTAGTTCACCTCCGCATCGGAATCGTACTGGGTTCAGGAGGCGGCGCCATGCAGGCGATGTTGCTCCCCGCCCGTCTGGGACTGGGAGGACCTCTGGGTTCAGGCCGGCAGTGGTGGTCCTGGATTCATCTGGAGGATTTGGTTGCGGCGGCCCGGTTTTGCCTGGAGGACGAGGACTTGCAAGGACCCGTGAACGCGACGGCGCCCAATCCGAGTCGACAGAAGGATTTCGCCAGGGCTTTGGGTCGGGTGCTGTCTCGCCCTGCATTCCTTCCCGCGCCCGACTTCATGTTAAAGATTGTGTTGGGGGGCTTCGCCACGGAGCTTCTTTCCAGCAAGCGCGTCCTGCCTGGGCGGCTTCAGAAAGCCGGCTTTGGCTTTCGCCTGCCCGAACTGAGGGCAGCTTTGGAGGCCGTTGTTCAGGAGAGGAAGTTTGACGGATGATGCCTGAAAGAGGAGAGGGTAGTTGATGAAACAGAGACAGGTTTTTCTGATCGTGTTTGCGATCGCAGTGGGTTTCGTTTTGGCAGCGGGGACTGTTCTGACTGAGTCGCCGGGGATGAAGCAGTGGCAGAAAGGCAAAGGATGGGGCTGGGTTTGGGGGGCAGACGACGAGGTCGGCGCCTTGAACGAGATGACCGACGACTCCCGTCTCAAGGCTCTGCGTCTGGCCACGCGAGGCAGGGTATATGATCTTGGGATCGTCTACGATCGGACCTCTTACAAGTGGCCGGGTCATAGTCCGGCAGAGGTGATAATGTTTCGCTCCCCGGAGGGGGTAAAGCGCCAGGAAGACATTCCGGGGGTGATTCAGGATAACCCTACGGGGACTGCTTGGCACAGTTGTGCCCTTTTCATCAACGACAATGTTGCCACCCAGATTGATGGTTTGGGGCACGCAACAGAGGGAGCGGATAACCACTGGTACAACGGCTTCAAGGAGGCTGAGTGGGGAGGGAACTGGGGTGTCCGGAAGTGCGATGCGACAACCATCCCGCCCGTGATCTCTCGGGGTATTCTGATTGATGTGGCCGGCTATCGAGGGGTAGAGGCGCTGCCTTCGAATTACGCGATCACTCCGGAGGATCTTCAGGGAGCCCTGAAGAAGCAGAAGACTACGCTCCGCCCCGGGGATGTGGTGCTGGTTCGCACGGGCGCGCTTCGTTTCTGGGGAGAGACTGGATCAGATCACGCAACCATCGATCGTCACGACTCGGCGGGGATCAATCTGGCTTCCGCGCAGTGGCTGGTCGAAGAGCAAGGTTCAATGATGGTTGGAGGCGACACCAGCGGACTCGAGTACAGGCCGGCAGCAGCAGACAACAAGGCCTACCGCGACAAGTACGGATCCTTCATGCCGGTCCACAACTATTTGTTGATTCACCAGGGAGTGCACATCGCCGAGTTTCACGATCTGGAGGAGCTAGCGCGAGACGAGGTTTACGAGTTCTGCTACGTCTCCAGCGTCAACAAGATCAAAGGGGCGACGGCAGGATTCACGCTCAGGCCGATCGCAATCTCCTAGGGTTTGCTCGGGATCAGGGAACCTGCGACCTGTAGCTTGAAACCTGTAACCATTTGCCCGGGGAGGCTGTTGCCGCGGACCACGTCCTCTCGGGGACGCAGGAAATTGATCAGATCGAGCCAGAGATGGTCGAGGTCTCTATCGAACACAGTGTAGGCATCGGCGGGAAGCACCTTCCAGTCTTTGCGGGCTAGTTCGGATGCCAACTGGCCCGGTGCCCATCCTGAATGACCAGAAAAAAGCCGTAGTTCTTTGTCGTCCTTCTTCTCTTTGAGGAGTTGCTCCAGAACGACCTTGTCCCCGCCGAAATAGACATCTCCCATCAAATGCGAGGAGCGTTCGGGCGGCTCCTCGCTGCGGGCCAGGTAGATCAACAGATCTCGTCCCACCGGGCCACCCAGGTACAATTTGTGATCATCGCTGCCACCGACGTCCAGGTCGGGAAGTACTCTAGAAAGGGGAATCTCCGTATCTTTGTTGATGATGAGGCCCAGAGTCCCATCCTCGCCGTGCTCCAGCAGTAGAATCACGGAGTAGCTGAATCGGGGGTCTGACATCCTGGGGCTGGCCACCAGAAAGGTTCCCTTGGCGGGAGCCAATTCTTTCGGGAGCGCTGCCGCCTGGGAATCCAGGGTGGCTGTTTCGGAGGCAGCGGCGGACAGTACCAGGAGGACTCCGATCTGCAACCAGCGATGGCACGGCCAACTTGACTCGAATTCATCTGCTCGATCTCGAAAGAGCTTTCCCATTACGATCCGTCCGGCCACTCAATCGGCCGATCTGGCCAGCAGCGACTTCAGCTGTTTCCAATCCTTGTACATTTCGGGCAGCTTTCGAATGATCGCTTGGATTTGCAGCTGCTGACGATGATCGCGCCCCGGCTGGCCCGAGACTGTCATGTTCGAGGGTATGTCGCGGGTGACCGCCGTCTTCACCATCACCGTGACTCCGTCACCGATATTGATGTGATCGATGACACCGGCTTGGCCTGCGAGAATGCAGTTTTTGCCTATGTTGACGCTTCCTGAGATGCCGACACATCCCACTACCACCGTGTTTTCCCCAATGCGGGAATTGTGGCCAACGTGTACGTGGTTGTCGAGCTTTGCATGCTTCTCCACCACCGTCGTTCCGAAGGTGGCACGATCCACGCAGCTATTGGCTCCGATCTCGACGTCGTCCTGAATCTCGACGCTGCCAGTCTGCTCGATCTTGACCTGCTTTTCTCCATCGAAGACGTACCCGAAGCCGTCCGCCCCGATGACACTCCCGCTGTGGACGATGACGCGTCTCCCCAGGCGGACGCCTGGATAGATCACTACATTAGGGTGCAGGGTGGTCCCGCAGCCAATGTGACATCCGTCTCCCACGCTTACACCGGAGTGGAGGGTGACTTCTTCCTCGATGGTTACTCCGTCCCCGATTCTGACGAACGGGTGAATCGAGACCCGTTCGGAGATGTGGCAATCCCTCCCGAAGTCGGCTTGGGATGAAATGCCCCGTGTTTGAAAAGGTTTGGTGTGGAAGAGCGAAATAACCTGGGCGAATGCGAGCATGGAATCCGCGGTTCGCAGCAGGGGAAGAGAGGCGGATTGTAGTTCTGCAGGTGCAATGATCGCCGTCGCTTGCGTCGCCTTCAGGTTGTTCCAGTATCGCGGCGCCGTGGCCAGCGTGATGTCTCCGGGTCTCGCATCCTCGAAGGGACGAACTCCCGAAATCTCTACAGATCCATCCCCTTCTGTGTGGCCGTCAACCAGCTTGGCAAGCTGCTCGAGAGTGTACATTTCACCTAGCCGCCTTCCTCTTTGAGCACTCGCTTCAGGACCTTGCCGACCGCACTCTTCGGCAATTCCTTGCGAAACTCAATCTCCTTGGGAATCTTGAACCTCGAAAGCTTGTCCTGGCAGAACTGCATCACTTCTCGCTTTCCCAGGCTGCTGCCTTCGGTGGTGACGATGAAGGCTTTGGGAGCTTCTCCCCTTACCGAACTGGGGACCCCGATTACCGCGGCCTCGACTATATTCGGATGTTGGTGAAGGACTTCTTCCACCTCACGTGGATAGATGTTCATGCCGGCGCTGAGGATGAGGTCCTTCTTGCGATCAACTATTGAAAAGAACCCGTCCTCATCCATTACAGCCATGTCTCCCGTATGCAGCCATCCGTCGCGAAGGACTAGATCGGTTTCCTGAGGACGATTCCAATAGCCGTTCATGATCTGGGGACCGGTGACGTCGAGCTCTCCCACCTCGCCGACTGGAAGAGGCTTGTTCGTCTCTGGATCGATCACTCTGGCGTCGGTGTTGGGAATCGGGACCCCTATAGTTCCAATCTTGCGATAGCCGTGAATCGGGTTGACGAGCACCACCGGAGAGGCTTCGGAGAGTCCGTAGCCTTCGACCAGCTTTCCACCGGTTAGTTTTTCGAAGCTTTCCTGCACTTCGGCGGGTAGCCCGGCACCTCCACTGATGCACAGTCTTATCGAAGCTACGTCGGAGCTCTTCAATCCGGAATAGTGATTGATGGCATTATACATAGACGGAACGCCGCAGAAGATGGTGGCCTTGTGCTTGCGGATCTGCTTGACCACATCCTTGAGCTCGAAGCGGGGAAGCAGGACCATGGCACAACGAGATTGGACGGCAAGATGGAGCCCTGTCGTCATCCCGTAGCTATGGAAGAAGGGGAGGACGCAGAGGAAAATCTCCTTCTCTTCTTGAACGTCCGATAACCAGACCTGAGTCTGGTGGACGTTGGCCACCAGGTTGCGGTGAGTCAGGGTGGCTGCCTTTGATATGCCCGTGGTGCCTCCAGTGTAGAGTAGGATTGCAATCTCGTCAGGATCGATCTCCGCGGCGGGAGCTGGTGGGAACTTGCGGCGCATCAAGTCGCGATAGAGGTAGAGCCCTTCCTCTTCTTGTGTGGTTAACGTGGATTTGTGCTTGAAGCCGTAGAGGAATCCCACCGTTGGCGGAAGAAACTCCTTGACTCCCGCGACCACGACCCGCTTGACGGGAGTATTCGCCTGCACCTGGGACAGACGGGGATAGAGTTGGTCCAGGATGATTACGGTTTCAGCTCCCGAATCGACCAGCTGCCGCTCCAGTTCTCGCTCGACGTAGAGCGGGTTGGTAGGGGTCAGTATCGCCCCCAGTTTGAGGGCTCCAAAGTGGGCGATCGGGTAGATGGGTAGATTGGGGAGTATCAGCGCGACCCGGTCCCCTTTCTTGACACCCAGGCCAGCCAGGACTGACGCGAACTGGTCGACCTTCTCTCCCAGAGAGCGGTAGTTCATTCGGGCGCCGAAAAAGAGAGTGGCCAAGCCGTCGGGATTTTTTTCTACGCTCTCCCGAAAAAGTTGATAGAGGTTGGTTTCGGGATAATCAATCGTGCGAGGGACCCCTTCGTCGTAATGTTGCAACCAGGTTCTTTCCATCTCACCATCCTTGTCGAGGGGCCGCTGACGACACCGTTGAATCGAGTATCGAGGAAGCTGGAAGGTCTCGGTGCGCGCTAGCAGCGCAGGGAAAGGGAGCCCTCAAAGTAGCACATCATCGGAAACGACCTTCCCGCGCTCATGCTGAATAGTCAGCTCCAGGATCTCGGGCAAGTTCAGCGTGGGTTGGTAGCCAATTAGTTGCCGAATCCTGGTGAGATCTGGCAGACGCCTCTGCATGTCTTCGAACCCTGCCTCGTAGGCCTCCTCGTAGGGAACGAGTTTGATCTCGGACTCACTATTCGTCATTTTCTTGATCAATAACGCCAGACCGTGTATCGAAATCTCCTTGTCATGGCCAATGTTGAAGATCCTTCCATGGGCGCCGGCGTGAGACACGAGGTCAACCATGGCGCTTGCTACATCGCCGACCCAGGTGAAGGAGCGTTGCTGGGTGCCATCACCATAGACCGTGATGGGTTCTCCCAGGAGTGCCTGTCGAACGAAACGAGGAACCACCATCCCGTACTGTCCGGTCTGGCGAGGGCCGATCGAGTTGAACAGCCTCACAACCACAATTGGCAGCCCTTTCTCTCGGTGGTAGGCCTGGGCCAGAAACTCGTCGATTATCTTGGAGGCGGCATAGCACCAACGCACACGTGAGGTTGCACCGAGGACGAGATCATTTTCCTCATTGAAAGGCGGACGGTCCAGCTTTCCGTAGACCTCAGATGTCGAAGCAAGCAGTATCTGTTTGCGGTCTTTAGCCGCAAGTTCCAGGATGACCTCGGTCGCTTTGATATTGGTTTCGATGGTCCGGACCGGCTGCTCCACGATCAGTCTCACGCCCACCGCTGCTGCTAGATGAAAAACTACGTCGGCTTGATCTACCAATTCCTCCATCAGGGAATGGTTCATCACAGTGTCTACGATCGAATTGAATTTGGGGTGGTCCTCGAGATGAGCGACGTTGTCGAGGCTGCCGGTGGAGAGGTCGTCGACGATCTCCACACTCCACTCTTTTTCGAGCAGAGTGGTCGCCAGATGAGATCCAACGAAGCCCGCTCCTCCAGTGATCAGAGCTTTCTGCACGGTAGTCAAGGAATGAAAGATACAAGATACAAGATACAAGATACAAACAAATCCCAAACTCCAAGCATCAAACCTTTCGATCCTCTAGAAATGCTCGAAGGGTCCAGTTACAGGAAGACAAGTGAGTGAGTACGGTGCGAGTCCCACAGGTACGGGTATGAGCGACAGCAAAGTTCAGAGTAACTCCAAGCTATTTGTAGTGTGGTGCTTGAAATTTGGAATTTGTTTGTATCTTGTTTCTTGAGATTTCCAAGTTTCACGTCAACGATATACTGTAGCTCATGAAGCTGCCCTACCAAGCGGTCGTGCTGGTCTCTTTCGGTGGCCCGGAAGGAATGGATGAGGTTCGACCGTTCCTCAGGAATGTCTTGAAAGGGAGGTCGACTTCACCCGAGCGATTCGAGGAGGTCGCACACCACTACCAGATTTTCGGAGGCGTAAGCCCGATCAACGAACAGAACCGGCAGCTGCTTTCCGCTCTGCGGCTAGAGCTTGACTCGCAGGGCCTCACCCTGCCTTTGTATTGTGGGAATCGGAATTGGGGTCCCTTTTTGGTGGACACGGTACGCCAAATGTCTCGAGACGGGATCAAGAAGTCCCTGGCTTTTGTTACCTCTCCCTATAGCTCCTACTCGGGATGTCGTCAGTACCTCGAGGACATCGATCGAGCCCGCCTGGAGGTCGGGCCTGAGGCCCCCATCATTCATAAGTTACGGGCTTTCTACAACCATCCTGGGTTCGTGGAGGCGAATGCGGATCGGGTCAGGGAGGCATTTTCAAAAATCCCAACAGAGAGGAGGCAGCAGGCGACGCTGGTCTTCACAGCCCATAGTATCCCCGCCTCGATGGCGTCTGGCAGCCCGTACGTGGAGCAGCTCCACGAGGTCTGCGGTCTGGTAGCAGAGCAAGTCGTTCATCCCATCTGGTCCCTGGCCTATCAGAGTCGCAGTGGGCGGCCTGAACAGGCCTGGCTGGAGCCCGATGTCGGGGACTATCTGAGGGAATTGAAGAGTACGGGTCCCAAGGACGTGGTGATTGTTCCAGTGGGTTTCGTCTCGGATCACATGGAGGTTGTGTACGACCTGGATGTTGAGGCGATGCAGCTTTGCAAGGAGCTTGGTTTGAATGCCGTCAGAGCTTCCACCGCCGGCGTTCACCCGGCGTTTGTGGCGATGGTCAGGGAATTGATCCTGGAGCGACTAAATGAGAACCCGCAGCGCCGCTTCCTGGGGAAGCGGGGGGCTCGACCCGATTCCTGTCCGATTGGCTGTTGTTCCGCTTAGGGTACGGATTCGTATTTATGAATCCGTGTACTTAGGGTCTGTCAGGAAATAACAGATGCACTTTGGCGCGAGCGCCGTGGGGGCAGATGCGAGGCGTCGCGACGCAGGCCATGCCGCTGCGCATCTTCCAGGCGCGGCAACAAAGCAGATGCCCCCGCGCCGCCGCGCCCCTCCGGGCTGGGGTCCGCAGAGACGCTGGCGTTGTTACCCGCTCCTTACATACCGCAGCGGGTATGCGCGTCGCTCCCGCC
>JAKZYH010000331.1:0-5486 GCA_047514575.1 Acidobacteriota bacterium
GCGCTGCACTCCCTATCGCACCTATCCCTTTGAAATCATGGCACTTTTCTGCCCCCAACACAAAGGAACTTCAGACTAACCTGAAACTTGATTCGCAAACGTGGCTTCGGTCTCCAGGCCGAAGGTCCTCTTCCTCGAGCCTTTGGCTCGATGCACGGCGGCCTGGAAGCCACCGCCACGCCGGCCGAAGTTTCTTTCCGGTACGATCCGGCACAGCCGGTGGCGGGGCTAAGCTGAAACTTCATTTGCGAGGCCCTCATCTGCAACAACGGGCAAGAATCAGCTTCTGAGCGAGCAGTGACCAGGTACACCTCAGAAAACTACCCGTCAGCACCATCCACGGCAGCCGCGCGTCGCTTCAGAAACCACTGCGCCAGAGGCCATAGGACTACAGGGAGAGCCGCGCTGAGCGAAAGCGCCAGAACAGGACTGTCAACCCCTCTTTCTCCCACGGCAGCGAAGGTGAACGCCAGCGGCAGGGTTCCACACACGAGGGCCAGCAAGAATTGCGTCGGAGGCATCCGGGTCAACCCCGCCATGCAAGCCACCACTTCGGGAAACAGGGGCAGCCAACGGGAGAGTGCCACCACCCATCCTCCAACCGATGCAAAGAGCTGTTCCCCCCTGCGCAGGTCCTTTTCTCCCGCGATGCGGATCGCAGCCCTTCGTCCCAGAGAGCGGCAAATCCCGTAGCCGAGACAGCCTGAGAGAATCGATCCGACAGATCCGATCAGCCCGCCCAGAAAGGCCCCGTAGACAAGGCCCAGAGCCGACATCACAGCGGTGGATGGGACCGGAAGCACGAGATCAGCCGCCAAGAGAAGCACACCCACCATCCAGGCCCAACTGCCGTAATCCTCTATCCAGCTACTGGCGCGTCCATCCGCCGAAATTCTCTCCTTAAAGGCGTCCCCCCAAAGCAGAAAAGGCACTGAAAACAGAAGCGCCAGAACTATGAAGACTGCAAGGAACCGCATCGCAGGATTCTCTGCCTCCTGGACCGCAAAAATCCGCGCTAACGATCGATCTCTGTTAAGGGAGTCCGGATGCTCGAGGTCTCGTAACCACTCTCTCGAAGATGATCTAAGAGCATCTGGCCTATCTTCTCGTTCTCCGGCGGCGTCTCATCGCTACAAGAAGAGGTTTCTGTCCTCACCTTGGAAACCCTCAGAATGCTAGGTTCCATTTCCAGCTGGAAGAACTGGTCGCAGATCAGGACACCCAGGTACCCGAGCGAATAGAAGGGCGGCTCGATCTTTTCGACGTCCATTTCAAGCCATCCAGCGCGCAGCTGCGTTAGTCCATGCCTGCGGTCGGCGCTAAAGATGGGGTAGTCGGGCTGCAGATCATCAGAGATCAAAGACCTGCCTTCCATCCACTCGGGCTGGGCGAGATCGAGATACTCGAGGATGGTAGGGGCGACGTCTAGATTCTGGACGTTCTTCGAGATCCGGCCAGCATATTTGCCTCTGGGGAAGCGAAAGATCAAAGGCAGACGGACGTTGACGATGTGCTCCCTGCCGTGGTCGGAAGTGATGATAACCAGTGTGGACTCGAGCTTGGACCGTAAGCCTAGCTGCCTGACGATCTCTGCCAGGTAGCCATCGAAAGCTAGAATCGCATCATCGTAGAAGTCCCTCGTCCAGGGCTCCTTCTGCGCCTGTCCCAGGGAAAACACCTGGACTTTAGGGCGGAACTTCGGACCGTGGGTCGCTAGTAGGTGCAGATGCGCGAAGAAGGGCAGGTCGGATGAGTCGATAAAAGACCAAAGCGACTGGATCCTCTTGGCGTCGCTACCGTAACTCTTCTCGGCGTCCATGACCTCGGCAAACGCATCCGTGATGGGCTGGATGCCAGCAACGTGAAAGATTCGGCTCCATATCCTGTCGAACATCGTGGCCAGAAAATAGGCTGAATCCTGCCCGATCAGACTCACGACAGGTTCGGGGAGCTCCACCTCCTGGAAGGAACGACCGTTGGCGATATCGAACGAGTTCCTCATGTTCATATCGTAGGCGTCGGCATAGGCTCGAATACCTATATTGATACTTCGATAACCGTGTCTCTTCAGGATGGCGGGTAGGTGTTGGTAGACATCCCGTCCCCTGAGAATGTCTGGGGGGAAAATCAACCCGGTGTGGGTTGGTAGCTTTCCGGTCAACATAGATGCGATAGAGGCACCGCTTGGGCCAGCGTTGGAGAAGGCATTCTCACCAACAAGGGCATCCTCGGAGAAGCTCCTCAAAAAGGGCGTAGTGTCGCGCTCATAGCCGTAGACCGAGGTATGCGCTGCTTCTAGTCCATCGCCGCCGATAAGTAGGATATTGGGCCGGCCAGTCGCGATAAGCGGTTCCGGATCTGTACTGGAACCGGTGTCGATCCCACGGTTGACCGGGAGCAAGAGGGCACAGACCGAGACCAGTACAAGCACGAAGGATCCAGATACAAAAGGAGAAGATCCGACCAGGGACCTCAGCAGGCGCAATAGGAAAAGAAAGGAAAAAACCAGCAAGGCGGCAAAGACGACTATATAGAGGGAGCCTGGACCCATGGGACTGGACTGGATTCCTACTCCCATAACCGTGTAGGTAAAGTTATCGACCAAGAGTAGGCAGGAGATACTCAACAGGCAGGTGGGTACCACACAGACCACTTTCGCGTACCGCCCGACCCAAGCGGGACTCGACAGGAGAACGCTGGGAAGAGCACAGATCAGGACCAGGGGAAGCAACAGCGCAAGGAGCGGCACGGGAGGCGTCGCCAGTATGAGGAACCTGTCAAACAGGGATAGGGCCGACATAAACGATGGCTTGGTGACGAAGAAGAGCCATTCGTTGAACACGTAGAAGTAGACCACCAGAATCGAAAGGGCGAGCATCCCATTCCAGCGTGCCGATCTGGATTGATGATCTTTCATTTCCGGTCTTTTCCGCACAGGCTACTCGATAGTGTAGCTCCGCCGAAGGTCAGAACTTGCTGTCCTTGGGGAATATGTATCCTCGCTTCGCCGTGACAAAGGCGGCCCAGAGGATCAGGTAGAGGAACCTGGGGATAAACAGCAACCCTTTGGCGAGCGTTCGCCCGATCACGACAACGGCTGAAAAATCTCGCTCCCGTTCGCGGGGGCGCAGGAACTGGCTCAGATTGCCGCGTAGCATGTAGCAGTCGAGATTCTCGTTCAGGACCAGGCGATTCCGTGCGCGGAGGGTGAGGAACAGGAACTTCTGCAAGCGAAAGATCGGCCGGCCGGAAAAGATGGCACAGACCAGGTCCACTCTCGTGCGCATCAGCCTCAGCAGAATCCTCAGATGAGCGGACCTGGTGCCTGGAGTATAGGTCCAAACTGCTTCGACGCTGGGAAGAGCCTCGTACAGAGCACGCTTGTCCTCCCGGCAAAAGACCACAATCCCTCTGGCGTTGACCTTGGGATCTTGAAGTCTCCCGATTGCCTCGACAGCTTTTGAGTCTTCGTCTGTGGGAAAAAACAGCGTCCCGCGTGCGACACTGGACTTTCGGGTGAGCATGACTCGGAGCAGCGTTCCCCAGACGGAGGGCTGGCGACTGCGATCGGGACTGCCTTTCAGGAAATAACAGTTGAGATCCTGGTTGAACGCGAGTCGGTGTCTCGCCGGCAGCAGCACGAATAGCAGCTTCTGCAGCCGGAAGGAGGGCTGGGGAGAGAAGATCGAGGATACGACTTCGACGCGCGAGCGGGCGAGGCTGAAAAGGGCTTTCACGTTTTCTCGAACACGCCCCGGAGAGTAGGTCCGCACCTCCTCGACCCCAGGTAGCGACTCGTAGAAAGAGCGCTTGTCGTCGCGACAGAAGACCCAGATGGGTCGACTCGAGACCACGTTGGGGTCCTGTAGCTTCTGGACCGCCTTCTCGGCCTGGGAGTCCTCACCCGTGGGGAAGAATAGAATTGGCGAGACCTTTTCCGGCTCAGGTGCGAAAAAGGAAGGATCCTTTCTAAGCGTCCAGGAAAGGGTCCGGAGCGTTAGCCGATAGCAGTCCGATCTGGCATTGAGCGCAAGATGGTGGCGAATGGGGAGCAAGAAGTACAACAACTTCTGCTTCCGAAAAACTCTCCTTCCCGAAAAGACTGCCGCCACCATGTCCGCATCGAAGCCTCTTAGATCCCTCCACAGTCCGAGACTGCTCCAAGCCTTCTCACGTGAGAAGGTCACGATCTTTTCCAGACCTTCAACCTCCCTGAGCTCGTCCACGTCTTCCTGCCGGCACAGAAGACAGATCTGCGAACGGGGAAACATTTCAGGTTTTCTCAGAGCCTCGATCGCGGGCTTGACGTAGCTCGGGCTTTCAGTCTGTATCACCAAGACTCGAGGCGAGGATCTTGGCAACGGCGCTCCCTGCCAGATGCGTCCCCACAGAAATCGCAGCAGCCTCCGAGGGGTGGCGTAGAAGTAGTCACCCTGCTCGTTGACTACCAGGATCTTGGGAATCCTCAAAACAAAGAGAAGTAGCTTCAGACTGGCGAAACCCTTCTCACCCGAAAAAAAGACAACCCCGCTGTCGAAACTCTGGCGGCGTAAGGCTTTCCACCCTTGCCGCTCAGTCGAAGAAGAGATACGGACAACCTCGGCCTGATCCGGGATCAATCTCCCCCACTTCTCTTCACTCGATTCGGCGAGCGACGAATGGCAGCTTTCGACTACCAGGACTTTCTCTCCCAGGGGTCTATGAGGGAAATCCGCCAGGTACTGAACGAATTCCTCGGAAGGACGGTGACGAGGTACCAAGGAAGAACGGACGAGGGTTGCCGGCGAGAGAGCGCTACGCTCTCCCTGGTAGTCGACTTCATACGGGATCCCGGAAAGCTGGTGAGCAGCTCTCTTGATACGAAGATAGCCGCGGTTCAGAAGTGGAAACAAGACCTGATCGAAAGCAAGAGGGATCTCGGGCAGATTCTTGTCGAAGAAGAAGAGACGGTCGAAGGGCGGAAACAGCCCTAGGTAGAAACGGACTTGCGGCTGGTCGTTGACCAGGGCCGAGAGCTCCCATTCCGGATTCCCATCGCGCAGCAGTTGGGTAAGGTAGAAGAACTGCGGGAGATGACAGCACTGAACCAGGAGCACACGACTGGGAGCCTGCCCACGCTCGCGAGTTTCTGTGCCCTGGCTTGTGTGCGTCGAGACGGCTCTCCCGCCCGGAAAGCCAGTCTCAGACATAGATCAATCGGTCGCTGCCGCCTTGGATCGAGACAGAGCCGCAGCGATTCCACCAACCAGGCTGCCCACAACCACGGTGAACGCGACCCAAAACGTCAGCTGAGGCATCAAGCCGATCAGGACGAATTTCACCGGTAGCGCCATTTCGGGATATCCCGGGGGGGCCGAACTCGCAGTGAGTACCCCAACCGCCGATCATGGCTACCAACATGACGATCACCACTGGCAGACGAGAGGCAAAAGCATATCGCAGCATGGTCTGGAAAAACGGGACCCAAACTCGGCGTAGAATCAAGA
>JAKZYH010000332.1:0-2771 GCA_047514575.1 Acidobacteriota bacterium
TCCTGGAGCTCACCCACCACGCCCACGCCCCTGGAGACCTATCCTGCCCTGGCCTTCGATCGTCTCTTCCGTGACGACGTCAGCCGGGGCGACAAGAGCGTCCTGGATCTGGTTCTGGACCAGGCCAGTGGCCTGTCGCGAAGGGTCAGCAGTTGGGATCGGAGAAAGCTGGATGAGTACCTGACCTCGGTCCGGGAGGTGGAGCAGCGCCTGGATCGGGCCGGCCAGGAGCGGCAGCTGGAAGGGTGGCGTCCCACCTTGGAGGAGCCCAACATGGAGCGGCCTCCTGACGGCATGCCCCAGGACATCGAACGCCACATGCGCCTCATGTCCGACATCCTGGTCCTGGCCTTCCAGACGGACACGACCCGGGTCTGCACCCTGAAGCTGAACAACGACCACTCCTCTCTTCGATTCCCCCATCTGGGCGTGGACTACATGATCCACCATCTACTCTCCCACAAAGACACGCAGGACTGGTTGAAGGTGAACCAGTTTTTCGTGAGCCAGCTGGCCTACATCGCCCGGCGGCTGGACCAGATCCAGGAAGGCGAAAGGACTCTGCTGGACAACTCTACCGTCCTCTTCTGCTCCAGCATGCTCACGGGAAGCCACGACGCGACCCAGCTGCCCGTGGTGATCCTGGGGCGCGGCGGTGGCCGCCTGGAGACGGGCCGGGTTCTGGACTACCTGGAGAGTCCCAATCGTAAGATGTGCAGTCTCTATCTCTCCCTCATGGACAAGATGGGCGTGCATCTGGAGCACTTCGGAGATTCGGACCAGCAACTCTCGGAGGTCTAAGTGCCCTCGCCTGTTGTCCTGGGTGCAGCCTGTCTGCTCACACTTCTCGCCGCCGCCGGCAGGGACAGCCTGGGGGCTGAGGGGGAGAAGCTGGGTCTGGAGCGGGGCCGACGGCTTCTACTCCTTCTGGAATCCCCCCGGGACATGTCAGAAGAGATCCGCAACGCGGATTTCTCGCACGCCAATCTGCGAGGCGCTCGGATCGCCGGCGAGGATCTCCTATCCCGGATGGAGGGAAAGACCTTCTCCCAGGCTTACCAGAGCAGGGAGTACCTCGAGGGAGAGGGTCTCTTTTCCGCCGTCCTGCGAGGGGTAAGACTTTACGGGGCCGATCTGACGGGAGCCGATCTCCACCGGGTCGACCTCAGTCGAGCGGTGCTCGAGAAAGCCGTCCTGCTGGGGAGCGATCTTCGCGGAGCCGTCCTCAACGAGGCAGATCTGCAGAGAGCGGACCTGGAAGGGGCAGATCTACGCAAAGCCGGCTTGTTTCGGGCGAATCTGTCGGGTGCTTGCCTTCGCAGGGCTCGACTCGAGGGCGCCCGACTCAGGGAGGCTTCGCTGCGGGGAGCCGACCTTCGGGGTGCGCGAGTGCGAGGGGCGGATCTTCAAGAAGCGGACCTGGAGGGTGCCATCGTGGATGCCGGTGATTGGCTCGTGTCCTCGGGTGCGTGCCTGGATCTGGGACGATGGAATCTGGTTCGGACTGCCCCGGACGCCTCATCCTGGAGTGTTTCTGTACCCCTCGGGGAGGGTAGATAGCCCGTGGTCCTCGGAGAATCTTCACCGCATTGGGCGATCGAGTGGCCAACAGGTAAACGGCCTGACTCTCGTAGCCGGGTTCAAAGCGTTTCCGCGCAGGGGCCTCATCATCTCCTTCGGCTTGTATTGCTAATGACAGCGATTTCGGCCTATGTCCTCTCCCCCGCGTCCATCGCCGGGAGCACGCCGCCTACTCGACTCTATTCCTTACGGTGCGGAGCCTCGATTCACTGCTCCGTAGGCACCAGCCGCTTGAGTTCCTCCGACCAGTTGAGGACGACGTTGATCTGGTTGGGCAGTGACTCCTCTCCTCGCTTCACCATGAGAAACCGTTGGCCGTCTGGTGTGGGGTCGTAGTCGCGCTGATTCACAGGTGCGTCGACCCCACCCGGAGGCAACCGAGATAGCCCCTCGAAAAGAATCCTCGGCCTTCCTGCGCTGAGATTCGGTTCGGTCTCGACCGAAGCCGTCATCATCTTGTCTCCTTCGCGATAGAAGATCTCTCTGCTATGGGGTGCCCAGAGCGGACGTTGGCCACCGTCTGTTGAGATCGCGAGGAGGCCCCCTTCTGCCGGATAGCGTTTCACGTATATCTGGTCTCTTCCGGATCGATTGGAGGTGAGGGCAATCCAGTTCCCATCCGGTGAAAAGACCGGGTGCCGTTCATTGAACTGGGTGACATGGAAAGGTTCGGGCTTTGCCTTCCCATCCAACCGGAGCGTGAAAATGTCCATATCACCCCGCTTGGTCCACTCCGCGAACACCAGCACCTTCCCGTTGGAAGAAACGGAAGTGGGCAACTGCCAGTTGTCTCTTTCGAGGACCTGCTCAGGTTCACCACTGCCGTCGGCAGACATCCACGATATGTTTGGAGCCTTGTCAAACAGAGTAAAAAAGAGCCTTGAACTGTCCGGGCTCCAGGCGGGCGCAACTGAATATTCAGAGGTCAATGGGGCCAGGGCGCATCGCTCGATCTCGCAGGCCCAGATGTCTCTTCTTGCCACAACCGTCAGACGCTTACCATCCGGGGAGAGTCGTGGATTGTACAACTGGGTCTGGCTTTCCAGGAACGGCTCCTCCAGCCCCTGGCGATCCATCCAGACCAGGGCGTCCGCCCGATCCACCTCCGATCCGGGGACATACGCGAGCGATCCGCTCCGTGAGACCTCGAACTTTGGCACCATACCCTGTGCCAACCACACATCATCCAC
>JAKZYH010000333.1:0-5353 GCA_047514575.1 Acidobacteriota bacterium
ACACCTAGCGCCAAGCAGCAACGCGCCTTTGATCTTCTGGAGACCATTGGAGTGTAGGCAGAGCGCTGCACTCCCTATCGCACCTATCCCTTTGAAATCATGGCACTTTTCTGCCCCCAACACAAAGGAACTTCAGTTTAAAGGCCACCCTCAACCTACCCCAGGGGGCCACGCCGCCCCAGCCGAAAGCGGCAACTGTCTTTTGGCCAACTGGACCCGTTCCTGAACTTTCGGAATTGTGATCCCCATCCAACCCAAGCTTCCAGACAAATGTGAGAGCAAAATTCTCAGAATGCGCGAGCTAGCAGCTAACCACATTTCCTTGTCCAACCTGGCCAGCTGGGTTTTAGGAGAAAGGAAATCTAATTGCTCGTCTCAGCCATCTGAAACCGCTGTCGTATGCGGGTAGGTTCGGCCAAGTTCACTAACCGACTCAGATCGAAAGCTGGAAGGAGCCCGAGGCAGAATAGCTCTGGTGCCTCAAGATAGAGAACCGGTGCCTGCAACAGGTATTCCAGGCTCTTCATCCCGCCTTCCACCTGGATCTCTGGGAAAAAGTGCGGCTCCAGGGCGGCTCCAACCAGGGCCACAACCTGGCTGCGGCGCCCTCTGGATTCGATTCGAACCTGTGCAGCACCGTGATGCTTCTTGAGCCAACGGGTCAGCGCCAGAAGATGAGAAACGCGGATGCCCAAAGGGCGATCTCCGACGGTGGCCAAGAGCTGGGAGTATCGGTACGATACAGACCTTGCCTCTTCTGGCTGGGGCGCTGCATCCCCGGTCAGGATCAGGTCCGCCACGAGCACCTGCTCGCCGCGGTTGATCCGGTCCGAGGCTGTGGACGCTTCCGAATCCTGTCCCATGTCCGAGAGAATGATGGAAGCAGGCGCATCCCCACTGGTTCTGATCGCCTTCCCCCAGAGGCCCGACGCCACCAGGCCATCGCTGAAATGGAAACGATAGGACCGGGTTTCCACGCCCCGGTTGTTGGTACTGTGGAGGGCCCAGGCGTGTTCGACATCTACCTGGGGAAGGCGAACCACTGATCGAAGCTGGGCTCTCCGGCTGTCGAACGATTGGCCAAGATCTGCCGTGTCTGGGGCGACCTCGAGCCGAAGCCTGGCCGCCAGTACCCGTGCGACTCCAAGAACGGTCAGGTTCTTTTCCGGCAGACCCACAACCAGATCCTCGTAGCTTTGGACCTCTCGATCCCCCGGAATCTCCTGTTCCCACTTCTCGAGACCGAAATGCTGTGCCAGAAAACGGTAGGCCTGGAGTCGATTGTCCAGCTGGTAGTTGTGGGTTGCGGGATCGGTGTTCTGGTGCCAGCGTAGGTGCTCTTCCTTTCCGAAGAGTCGAAAGAAGGGCTTTACCTGCTCGAAAATGTAAGGCTTCACCAGGGGAGCCCTGAAGCAACAGTCGTCTTCGGCGTTGTAGATCAAGAGCGTCGGGCGCGGAGCCCGCATTGCCGTCAGGGTTGAGTAGTCCTGCCCTCGAAGCAGGTCGGTGGCGTTCTGCTCAATATCCCCGATATCCTGGGGACGTTCGAGTCGCGATATCAGTGCCGAGTACCCAGCCACCGGCACCGAGACTGCCACCCGCTCGTCCAGCGAGCTGAGCACGATGGTCTGCCAGCCACCGCCCGACAGACCCGTGACGGCTAGACGCCGACTGTCGGCCCGGGGATGCTGCTGCAGGTAGTCCAGCCCCTTGCGCATGGCCAGGTAGAAGAGACCCATCGCATTAGCTCCCACCAGATCTAGATGCCCCCCGAACCAGTGCGCGTTCTCTGGATGAGTCAGCTCGCCGTAGGCAAACCATTCCAGGTTCAGGGCCAGCAACCCTTGACGGGCCAGGCTGATGCAGCGTTTCTGCTTGTACTCGATAGCCTTTCCCCGAGGACCAACATGACCGTTCAGGTTGAGCACGGCTGGTAACGGGCCCGTCTCGCCCAACGGCTCGTAAAGAAGAGCCGGAATCTGCAGACCGGGGAGGATCTCGAGGAGAAGCTTCTGGAGACGATACCCGTCGCGCTCTTGAAGACCACCCACTTTGCTGAAACGGAGCGGTGCCTCCACCCACTCTCGCGGCCAGCCCTGATAAACCACCTCCCGCAGGAGCTTCTGCCGGATCTGTGCGGCTTGAGTCGTCCAGTCTTGGGCTCGGTTGGGAACCGGTGGCAGCCGTGGAGACCGTTCCTTCAGGTACGCTTCCAAGCGGTGTCTAACCAGATCCGCTCCCAGAGTCTCGCGTTTCAGCAGGGCTTCAAGCTGGCCACTCGTACTCTGGGCTCCCAGGAAGACCATCCAGGGCAGATATAGGCAGAGTTTTAGAACGGATGTCCTGAGCCTTGTCATGCGATCTTCCCCCTACGATCCTCCAACACGCTCAGATAGTGGATCAGTGAACGGTAAGCGGTGAGCAGCGCCGGAAACAGGCGCAGTCCAATTGTGCCGCGAACGGGGCCGAATGACGGTAACATCAAACCGAGTCCGAGGAGAGGGAAGACAGCGACAAGCAGCGCGGGGGACTTGACCCAACATCAGGAGCCCCACTTCCTATGGTCGCCGCTCTATCTCATCCAAGCGCTGCACAATGGCGTCTGCCTGCTCCTGAAAGGACTTCAGATCGGTCTCGGCGATCAGGATGTGGCCTGCGCGGGTCACTTGCTGACCTGGTTCCAAATCCCCGAACCAGAGGAGCAGATCGGTACAGGGAGCGTTCTGATTGGCCAGTACCGCCAAAGCGTCGTTCGACAGGTGGGCTGTGAGCAGATGGCCCTTGTCGGTAATGTTCCAGCACACCACACCGGGAAAGCTCACCGAAGGGGCAAGCATCGCTCTGGGACGAACCCTCGAGTACTCGTCTTCCCTTCCCTCTATTGCTAGAAAAGTGCTGGGGCCGACGTTGGGGATCTTCTGGTACTCCGTCCATGCAGATCCTACCTTGAGATAGGGTCGATATCCGGTAACTGGCGTGTGGAAGTGATCCAGGCAGATCCAGGTTAATACGTCTCTCCAAATCTCATCCGAGCCGTTGCTGAACGCTACTCTGTAGTGGGCTCCCGTGGAATCCGCGTAGATGCTGGCGGCTTGATGACCCAGGATGGGTTTCTGCTGTGCAGCCGGATCAAGGTAGAATCCCTCGCTCGGATCTTTCTTCCAAAGGCCGTTCAGATCCTTCACGGGACTGCCGGTGTAGGACCATCGCGTCCCCTCCAGTTCCCACTCCATGCCCACCTGGTAGTGGAGCTTCTTCCCATTGACATAGACCTGTTCCGGGAGTCTAACGATCCAGGAAGCCTTGTTGGTGGGCCGATCCTCCCAACCGATCCGTTCCAGGCCATCCACGGTGATAACCACGACCTGAGGAGCCAGGGCGTCATGGTAACGACGGTAGGTCGGGTAGGAAGAATGAACCTGTGGCTCCACCTTCAGCCGATGGAACTTCATGGCCACCGGTCCGGGGGTCTCTATCTGCCGCTCGACCACAGCAGGGGAGCAAGCCTGAAGAAAGAGCAGCACTGGAAAGAAGAGGTGTAAGCAGCCCCTGCATCTCCCCTTCATCCGTCCCCTCGCTCTAGCTCTTTTCCTCTCTCGCAACTCTTGGAGCCCTTTTCGAGACACGCGGTACCCCCCTGGACTTGAGGCATTCTGCGCAGCTATTCTATCTCCATCACACATCAATGCACAGCTCTGGGAGAGTATAGACATGAAGCAGAACTTGGACCGGCGCAGCTTCCTGGTGGGAACGGCGGCACTGGCAACGGCGGGGGGTACAGTCACAACAACAGCTGGCGCCGCGCCGCCGACGCCAGCCAGGAAGGATCCCGTCATCGATCATCACGTCCACGTCTTTCCCGACCAGCGAGGAGCTTTGGGTTACGACGATCCCACCACCCATAACCGCAAAATGCAAGCCGCAGTTCGGACCCTCTGGGGACGATTCGTCGCCAGTCACACCGACCCGAAGTATATCCCCGAACCGGATGAAGAGATCGGCTTTACGCAGGACAAGTACAGCATTTGGAGATGGAAAAAGCACGGGGAGGACTGCTGGATACGCCGAGGTCCCCAATGTATGACCGATCCGATCCATGACCCCGAGCAGATGCTCGCCCACATGGACATCGTGGGGGTGGACATGGGAGTCATCCAGACCGGATACATGGCCCCGGTCTGGGGACGCGAAGTGTACTATGCAGATTGTATCCGTCGGTGGCCCGATCGCTTCATCGGTACCACCGATATTGACTACGACCTGGCCAAGAACGAGAAGCACCTTGAGGCCGAACTGGAAACCCTTACCAGGGCCGTCGAGGAATTGGGATTCAGGGGTCTCTGCTCACACCTCCCGAAAGGTCAGCCACGAGATGATGCCCGCTGCGATCCGCTCTGGAACACTTGTGTACGACTCAAGATCCCGGTTTTTCTCGAGACGGGCTTCAACGCCAAAGCCGACTATCTGAAGGAGATCAGGGAAATCGAAAACGTATGCCGCCGTTTCCCTGACCTTCAGGTCGTCAATGCGCACCAGGGCAGCAACGTTCTACCTGCAAGCAATCCCAACCATGTCGATAACCCCACGGAGTTCTTCAACCTCTTCAAGATGGGCAACTTCCACTTGGAGTTCGGATACGTTCTAGCTTGGGAGAACGAGGCCGTATGGGGAAAGGACTCGGAATACCCCTACCCCCGCCATCGTGACATGATTCGGAGGATATACGAGCGCTTTGGCGCCAAGGTGATGCTGTGGGGTGCGGACATGCCTTGGGCGCAGCGGGCCTGCACCTATAAGCAATGCATCGATACCATCCGACACCACACCGAGTTCATGACTGACGAGGATCGCGGCCTCGTCCTGGGCGGAAATGCCGCTCGGATCTACCGGATTCCGTCGCACGTCTGAACGTCTGCACGTCGCACGTTGCGGAGGAAGACGGTGCTTGGCCATCTTCGACGACGACCAACTCAGAGATCGTCCGCAACCCCCGTCTGCCCTGCGGGTGGTGACGCGACCTCACCGAAACCGTAGCGAGTACAGATCTGCATCTTTCATGACGAAGCGCAGGCGCACTGGCTTTCCCGCCAGAGGCCCCAGTTGGGCTCCACTCTTCCATTCCACCACTCGATCCAGCTGATCCCCAAAGATTTCGAAGGAATCATCCAAGGCAAAGCCTTCCAGCGCGCGGCCCGCGGAATCCTGTACTTCGATCCGGATACTCCCAGCGGCTGAACTGGAAAAGTTGATCTCCAGAGTCCCTCCGGCAAAGATCAGAGGACGCGTCAGGAGTTCGCCTCCCTGCATGGGTGCTGTCACCGAGACGAACCCATCTACCCTCAGGGTGTAGCGC
>JAKZYH010000334.1:0-4414 GCA_047514575.1 Acidobacteriota bacterium
ACCGAATAGGAAGGCGTCCCCCTGATCCCTTCGTGTTCGTGCAGGACGATGTTGTTTGCCTTGGATCCCTGATACTCGACGATACCGAGGGACGGTTTCTCCCACTGAAGGCCGTCCTTAGAGGTGGCGTACATGCACCAGCTCTCATTGCCTCCTCCGCCCGGCTTGCGACGGATTACCTGGTACCACATCTTGTAGAGCCCCTCTTCGCGATCCTGCATGACGCAGGTGTAGTTCAGGTTCCCTACTTCCCAGGGCTTGTCTTTCACGAGGATGGGATTTGCGGGGTGCTTGCGGATTGTGCCCGGGGTCAGAGTCAGCCCCTGGGTTTCGGCAACCAGGTAATCGTCGTGAAGAAAAAGGTCGGTCCGACTTGATTCCGGGCCTAGCTGGACCACACGTGATTCCTTTGCCCCGTGACTCTTCGCCGATCCTTGGCTGCAGGCCACGGCAAATCCCAACATCAAAAAGAGCAGCAGGTACATCAGGACACTGGGTCGAAACCTGACGTGGAAGACGGATCTGGATTCCCCGATAACTCTCATTGCTTCTTCCTCCTGGCGGCCCCTCGGCTGCCTCTGTAGGGGACATGATAAAGTTCTTGCCTCTACCAACGGTGTCGATGCGGTCCGAAATCCGCTTCATAAAAAGGCGAGATCATTCTGCCCGGCTCGACGATCGAATCGATCTGCGCTAGATCCTCCTCCGAGATCGCTACGTCCAGGGCCCCCAGATTATCTTTCAACTGCTCTATCGTTCGGGGGCCGATGACGGGACTCGTAACTCCCGGCTGAGCGGCACACCAGGCCAGCGTCAACTGGGACATGGTGCAACCCTTCTCCTGGGCTAGTGGCTCGAGTGATTCACACACCCGGAGGGCCCGCTCGTTCCAACGAGGTGACAGAAGGGGATCATTGGGTGCATTGACAAACCGGCTGTCTGCTGGCGGCGGGGTGTCCAGACGGTACTTGCCGGTCAATAACCCTCCCGCCAGAGGACTCCAGGGCAGAATCGCGACATCGTAGGTGCGCGCCATAGGCAGCAACTCGCGCTCGGCGCGGCGATCCAGGAGATTGTAGGCCGGCTGCTCCGAGATAAAGCGGTTCAGGCGCAGCTCCCGCGAAGCCCAAAGCGATTCCATGAGCTGCCAGGCAGCGAAGTTACTGGTCCCGACATAGCGCACCTTGCCAGCCCGAACGAGGTCATCAAGTGCCTGAAGGGTCTCATCTATGGGGACTTCGGACTGCGGTCTGTGAATCTGGTAGAGGTCAATGTAGTCGGTCTTGAGACGACGGAGGCTGGTCTCGCATTGCTCCAGGATGTGACGCCGGCTATTGCCGAAGGCGTTGGGATCGTCCTCGGAGATCCTGAAATGTACCTTGGTGGCCAGGACGATTCCCTGACGCTTGCCGTTTCGACTGAGGGTCTCCCCCACGTACTCTTCGCTCAGTCCTTTCTGGTAGGCGTTGGCCGTGTCCAGGAAGTTGATTCCCCCATCGATTGCCCGATCGATGATGGCGGCAGACTCTTCCCGACTGGCCTTACCCCCAAACATCCAACATCCCAGGCAAATCGGACTGACCTGGACTCCGGTGCGACCCAGAAAACGATATTCCACCCACACTCCTTGTCACTGAAAGTTTGTCGAGGTCGGGCTCCCCGGCCCGGTTCGACTGAGGTTCGGCTCGGTTCGACCTTGACGCATAACCCAGGGCGAGTCAAGTGTGGTGACGGCTTGAGGCCGTGAGTCAAGATAGGGACACAACGGAGCGATTGAATGAACCCAAACTGTCTTCAACACTGCCTGACTGATGCGGGTTAGGCGTGCACGTTCCTTTCCGCCTTCTGAAGGGCATCACCTTACAGTTGGACCACGACCAGGCTGTAGGTCTGCAGACGGGGGACGGTGAACCCTATCCCGGAGTCGCTCGCCCGGAATTCGAGAGAGGAGTTTTCCTCGCCGTCGGGCGAGAGGGTGAAGACCTTCTTGGCCTGCTTTCCTCGCAATCCGAGTTTGATCTTCACATCCTTGACGAAGGGATTCCCGGCGGCGCCGTAGTTGATCAGATGAAGTAGCAGCCGGCTTTGTTGTTTCTGGCGTAGCAACTCCGCCGTAACCGTCAGTGGTGCCTCCACTTCCAGCAGAGGATCCTCGCGTCCAGCCCAGGCGACAGCATCCACCAACTCCTCCCAGTTGATGGGCAGGTGCCAGTACTCGCTGGTCATGGGCGCCCCAGTGGGCTTTTCCACCGATGGCTTCACCTCCGGAAGATAGACAACCCTGCCCTTTCCCACCTGGTGCTTGACCGGCTTGATCGGGAGGATTCCGTCAGGTTGCCAGGGCCAGGGCACGTAGGCGGGGGCTTGCACCGAGAAAAGGTCGGCCAGGCCGAAGTCGCGCCGCCGGTTCCTCCAAGGGGTGTAGAGCGAGGTGTGCTCGCTGGCCACCAGTCCCCCTCCGTTCTTCACGAAGGCCCGTATCTGGTCCATCTGCTCCTCGCTCAGGCACTCCTGATCCGCCAGTACCAGCACCCGGTAGCGGGACAGGTCGTCCAGATGTTTGTCGAAGATGATATCGAAGGGCACCTTGGCCTGGATCAGTGTCTGTTCGAAGAGGAAGGTACTCTGATAGGGTCTATCGTTGTTGAACCCCATCGTCGCATAAGAGTGGAGCACGGCCACCTCAGCCGCGCTTTCTACCTTTCGGTAGTAGTCGAACCGGTCCAGGTAGAACTGAATATACCGCCTTTGAGTGGGGGGAGGATCAGGGTACTGTTGGATGCCTCCTACCATGCCCAGACAGCCGCGATTGTAGGCCATGGCTTCGGCAACCGTGAGCGGCGTTCTGAAGGTGTAGCTGAAGATCTTGTTGTCCATGATCGTAGCTGTCTTGTAGCTGCGGATCTTCGAAACCAGCACTCCATCCGTGCTGACTCCTGCCTGGTTGCCCTCCTCGGTCCAGACGATGTCGGTTTGCTCCAGCAGCCGCGGATAGTCGACACCCTGTTCCCAGATGGTGTTTAAGCCGGACATGCCGGAGTGAGGATTGTTCTCTACGGCGACCTCGGGATTGAGGCCGCGAATGTACTCCTTCATCTCGCGATAAAAGCGGCTCAACTGGTGGCATCGAAAGTCTGTCCATTCCTGGAAGAGGGGATCGTCTATGGCGCCCAGCGGTTCCTCATGGACGGGAGGAAGGACATAGCGAACATCGCTGAAACCCAGCCTTTGCTTGAGTAGGTCAGGCGGGTGCTTCTGCTCCAGATAGTCCCTGAAGTCCTGGATTGCCATCGGATGGTGGAAGATGGGACGGCGGGCGCGCGAACTGGTGTTGTCGAAGTGAATCAAGTCGACTTTGAAGTCCTCGACGGCGAGTCGCAGCACCTGCTTGATGTAGTCGCGGTATCCGGGGTGGGAAAGTAGACGCGTTTACGAAAAGTCTGGGTCCTTCCATAGTGGACCGGCTGTCCCATGTAGTCAGGCACAAACCACGCTTCGGCCTCGGGCTTCTCCAGTAAGAACGTCTCGTAGCCTACTGTGCTGCCTACATACACACCCACTCGGAGACCGTGTTTCTGACACAGCTCCGCCAGCTTACGGGCGTCTTCCAATTGCTCGCGCTCCGCCTCCAGCCCAAAGCCCTTATAGAAGTGAAGGACGGCCATGGTCACGCCCAACTCCTTCAGCTTCAGAACCCGCTCCTCCGTGTGGGCTTTGTTGTATTCCTCTTCGTGCCAGGTGGGCATCTTCCCAACGCGGCGGCGGAACAGGAACATGTCATCCCAGCCGCCCACGATGATGAGGGGCTCTTCATCGAGCCACGCGGGCTTCTCCGAAGCGGTGGGGGGCGGTGTATCCTGGGGACCTTCAACAGTGGGACTGCAAGAGCAGGCCAGCAGCATAGCAAGGAGCATTGTCTCGCAAGCACCACGGCCACGAATTCCAATCGAGTTCCAAGCAGGTTTTTCCATAGTAGACTCCATTTTCTGGAGGTCATTATAGCCCCTGACTAGACCAGATCATTTAGGGGAAAGCTTCAAGGCGGGGACAAGGGGATCGTGCGTCACTCCGTGGGGAAGAGTTGTCCAGCTCTCTCCTCGGAACTTGGCTTCATGTTGCTAACGGCTCAAGTCGTTCGCGGCTCTGTCGGATCGCCGAACGTGATGGTGGGCGATCGTTTGGAACTTGATGCTTGTGATTTGGAGCTTGTATCTTGTACCTTCGACTTTCGAAGTTTCAGCCTAGTGGCCCCCCAGCGGAGCTGCCCCATTCGAGAAAAGAAACTCCAGTCGAGGGACGATAGGGGTAGGGAAGCACGGTTACCCGGCTCCCCTCCCTCCGAACCGTACATGCGGTTCTCCCGCATACGGCTCTCCGGTCAGTAGGTTCCTGTGGATTGGACGAAACGAATATG
>JAKZYH010000335.1:0-2627 GCA_047514575.1 Acidobacteriota bacterium
GAAGCGCCCTCCCCCGGGGGTCCGGGCTCTGGATCGGGCTGGGTCGAGCCGCTCTGTCAGCGGTCTGAGGTACAATAACTAGTTACGATTCAACACATTACAGTTCTGAAAACCCCGGTTTACGGACGGGCACTAGCTAGACCTTCGTCCTTGCCGCTCCGGTGCTGCCCCCGCCTTTCTCAACAACGGAGACCCCAACAACAAACCCGATTTCGAGGCTCGATCACACGGCTTTTCCACTCGCTGTCTACGCTTCATGCCGCCGTTGCCGACGACTATGCAAGACTCGCTTCCGGCTGGTAGCCAACCTTTACCGGGTGGGCTTGGCTTCCCACTGGGTTGCGATGAAAAGTTTATGTTCAAACGCCGAACGGTCCTCCTTTCCTGGACTTTGCATGGCGCGATGAGAAATGCGGGTTAGCTGCTTAGGACTGTAGAAAGCCCAAGGAAATGTGTAACAGCCAGAGACGCTGTGCCCCCCTGGGGCTGGGACCGCCCTGGGATTCTAGCGTGCTCCGGTGGAACCCAATCGCTCGGCCTGTCGCTTCTCTACCTGAGCCCGATCCTTCCAGCCTTTTGCCTCGTAGGCCTGACTCAGGAAAAGGTGCGCTTCCGCAAAATCAGGATTCTGACTGATGGCACTCTGAAACGCTTCGATTGCCTCATCCGTTTTCCCCTGAAGCTGGTAGACACGTCCCAAGGCCACCCGTGCCGGCGTATCCTCGGGATCCAGCTGAAGAGTTCGATGCAGACCCTCGTAGGCTGCCTCTAGTTTTCCGAGGTTGGCGTAGCAGAGCGCTAGATTGAAAGTGGCAAGAACATTCCGTTCGTCAAGCTCGAGAACCCTTCTGAATGCATTTGAGGCATTCTGATAGTCGGCTGCCTCAACCAGATTCAATCCCAGATAGAGGTGAGCATCAACCAAACCGTCATCCTGACGCAGAACCTCCTTCAGCTTCCGAGTCGACTCGAGAAAACGTCCCTGCTCAGAATCATCAAACGCCCCCATCAAAAGACCGTAGAGGTCTATCTTGTCCTTGGGGTCGGGTAGCCCCTCGAGAGCAGGACGCCCAGTTCCTCCGGCAGAGAAGCCGACATAGCCCAGACTCCGCAAGCGCTCCATCCTTTCGGGATCTATCGCTTCTGGCTCGGGTGCCTGTCCCTGCCCATCCCGGAAGCTAAACCTGTGGTACTCCCGCTCCAGTCTTCCTTCAAGGGAGGCTGCCATCGAACCGTTCTCTTGAACGATGTTCCGCTTTTCTTCGGGATCGGCCTCCAGATCAAAGAGCTCGGGACGAGGGGCATCTATATATTTGAACCTCGTGGTCCTCAGCGAAAACAGAGGGCTCCACTGAAAGTGGTAATACGGGTAGTAGGTCTCACTGTGGGCCACCAACTCGGGCTGATTCCACTTTCCCGCAATCAAGTTCCGCAGGCCCCTGCCCTGCATCCGGCTCTTCGCTTTGAGGGACACCAACTGCAGTATGGTGGGTGCGATGTCGATGCCGCGCACCTGTTGCGGGATGATCGTGCTCTTCCACCGAGAACCCGGGACTTTGAGGATGAGGGGAATTCGAAGGGTCACGTCGTAGAGGAAGAGGCCGTGGCTGGGCTCACCGTGTTCACCCAGGCTTTCTCCATGATCGCTGGTAAAAACAATCAGGCTATCCTCATAGAGTTGGTTCTGCTTTAGCGCCTCGATCAATCTCCCCATCAGCTCATCGACGTACGCCACCTCCCCGTCATAGGGTCTTCCCGGGTATCCAGATTTGTGGGGCTCAGGCGGAGCGTAGGGGGCATGAGGATCGAAGAGATGGATCCAGGCGAAGAATCGGCGCTGCCCTCGAGCCTTGATCCAGGTCAGAGCCTCTCCCATCACGTGGTCGCCTCGACGCTCCGACTCTCCCCTGCTCTTCAGGTCCCAGTACAGATCGAAACCCTGCGAGAGGCCGGTATTGCCGTTGAGTACCGAAGCCCCAATGAAGGCGCCGGTGTCGTATCCTGCCCTCTCGAAAATTTCTGCCAGCGTCTCCTGCTCGGGTTTCAACCGAAACCCGGCCTGATCCCGGACTCCAGTCGCATAGGGGTAGGTACCCGTCAAAATCGAGCAGTGTGAGGGCAGGGTCAAGGGCACCTGCGCGATCGCCTGCTGAAAGAGGACACCGTCGGCCGCCAACCCGTCAATATGAGGGGTCTCGATGCTCCAGTACCCATAGCACTGGAGCCGATCTGCCCTGAGCGTGTCCACTGTGATGAGAATGACTCTCTTGGGTCGGGGCAGACTCGATGACTGCGTCGGCTCTGGCTTGGAATCAGGCTCGGTTGAAAAGGGATCGGAACAGGCAGAGAGGAGCCCAACCATCACCAGGGAAAACAGCAATGAAGGGAGCATCTTCTTCATGGGGTTTCGTCGAATCGAAGCTCCCAATCGGGGTGGGCCGACATCGTGAGGAGCCTTGAGGAGAACCGCAGTTTAGAGGGTCTGAGCAAAAATAACTTGGCATTTTGGCATCTCATGTTCACACCATCTTCGGCCGCTCCTCAATCGCGAAATCCTCAACGTAGACCTGGCTATGCCTGCGGTTTCGCTCAATCGTTCGCGGCCAAATCTGGTGCAAATCTGAGCG
>JAKZYH010000336.1:0-8174 GCA_047514575.1 Acidobacteriota bacterium
GGGCGCTCAGTGCGTGTAGGCTACTGTCGGCCGTGCTCATGGCGGCAGCCATGATGGCTACCATCATCATGCTGGCGAAGACAAGTCCCAGCGCCGGTCCCAGCAGCTCCGGCAGCGTCTTCTGGAGTACCGCCACCAGAATCTGATCGTAACTCCCCACCTGAGGATGAGGGCGAATTCCCTGTGGGCCATCCAGCTCCAGCGGGTACAGGACCTGCCCACCAAGGCCCACCAACATGATGCCGAGCAGGAAGCACCCGGTCAGCAAGATGACGAAGATCAGTGCGCTCCGCCGCAGCGTTTCCAGATCTCGAGCCGCGTAGAAGCGCATCCACTGTGCGGGCTGAATGATTCCCCCGATCGGCATCAGCAGGGATACCGTGAACAGGGTCGAGATGCTCCAGAAGCCGGTATTCCCAGGGACTGTCAGAGAACTCTCCGGTAGTTTGCTGATCGCTTCTGCAAAGGCCGAGAGGCCGCCAAAAAAACTTACCAGAGCCACCCCTGAAAGCAGCATCCCTGAGACCAACAACAGGCACTGGAGAGCGTCGGTCCAGGCCACGCTGCGCATTCCACCGATCATGATGTACAGGGTCGTAATCCCTGCCAGGACAACGGCGCCCAAGCCGAAAGACCCAGCGTAGGAATCAAACATGACGGCCGCCAGCTCTCCACCGGCCTTCAGCTGCATCATCACGTAGGGAATCGTGAACAGGATGCCTACCAGGACGACGAGCAGACGTAAGAGCACGTGACTTCCGTAGTAGTCACAGATCATGTCGGCAGGGGTGACATACCCGTGGGCCCGACCGGCCTCCCAGATTCTGCTCCCCAGCAGGTAGACACAGTAGCCGGCGACGGGCACGTTCAAGCTGACCAGGGCGAAGACCACCCCTTCTCGGTACACCATCCCGGGCGCGCCCAGAAGCGCAAAGGAGCTGAAAAAGGTAGCCATGATCGTCAGAGAGGTAATAACCCAACCCTGGCCGCGACCGGCCAGGTAATAGTCTTCTTCGCCGATCTGGCTGCGGCGATATCCCAGCCACCCTAATCCGAGAAGAGTTGCCAGATAGAGGGCGAGCACAAGATAGGGGATGGAGGCCAGACCCGGCTGCAGAGACCAGTCCGCCGACACTACGGACGCTCCCGATCACACCGATCAGGATCGGAAGGCCGGCGCCATAGAAAACGATAGGCCATGATGACAATCACGATGTGGACGGCGTACCAGAAAAGACCCCAGGTATAGATTCCTGGGAGTCCCAGCAGGGTGTCCGGGCGATTGACGAGACGCACTCCGGGGCCCACCCCCATAATCATTGCCAGGACGAAAAGGAGTACCAGGAAAAGCCCGAGAGCGCGTCGGGGCTTGTGGTGCTTATCCATGATCCGGATCGCCGGCAGGATACACTTCTCTGAGAAAAAATCCAATGAGTTCGGGATAGTCCACTCGCGTACAGTGGATTGCGACTCTTGTAGTTCCGCCATCCTGCGATTACCATCTCAGCTCCGGCTATGAGGATTGATTCTATGAAGAGCCTGAAGCTACTGCCTTTCCTATTCGTGCTGCTCGCTGGCTGCTCTGCTGACGACCGCGTGCTTCCGCTGTCGGTAGAGGACACCATCAAGACCTTCCGGATCAGCGGAGACTTTCGAGTAGAAATCTTCGCCGCTGAGCCTTACGTCACCGATCCGGTGGAGCTGGTATTCGACGAGCAAGGGCGGGCCTGGGTGGCCGAGATGAGAGACTACCCCTACGATCCCCCCCCAGGGGAACCGTACAAAAGCCGGGTCCGCGTTCTGGAAGATCGTGACGGTGATGGACGCATCGACCACTCGACTATCTTTGCCGAGGAGCTGCCCCACGTGAAGAGCGTCCTTCCCTGGAAAGGAGGACTCCTGGTGAGCTCGGCACCCGACATTCTGTATCTGAGGGACACCGATGGCGATCTGAAAGCGGATGAGAAGACCGTCCTCTTCACCGGTTTCACAACCCTGGTAGATCCCGAAGGCCGCGTCAACAACCTACGCTTTGGAATCGACAATTGGATCTACGTGTCAAACGATAGTCAGGCAGGTGAAATCAAGTTCTCCAGAAAGCCTGGGGCAGATCCTGTATCGGTCTTGGGGGCGGACTTTCGCTTCCGACTGGATCGGGATCTCTTCGAATCCGCCTCCGGTGCGACCCGCTTTGGGCAGACCTTTGACAACTGGGGCCACCGCTTCTTTTCGCAGGCAGGAAGGCACGTCAACCACGTGGTAATGGCCAGGCGCTACCTTCAGCGCAATCCCTTCCTGACCGCACCCAAGGTTTCCCTTCACATCTCACAGCACGACCAACGGATTTTTCAACTCACCCCACCGGAACCCTGGCGTGAGACCCGGACCCGCATGCGACAACGGCGCTTCAAAGAAATTGGGATGGAACGGGAGATGCAGTCGACCGGTTTTTTTACCGGAGCAACCGGCGCCACCGTTTACACTGGCGACACTTTCCCAGAAGCCTATCGGAGCAGTGTGTTCACCGGCGAAGTCGCGGGTAATCTGATTCACCGGGACATCCTGGCTGCCGAGGGCGCCACTTTCACCGCCAACCGCCCCCAGGAAGAACAGGACATAGAGTTTCTGGCTTCCACCCACCGCTGGTTCAGACCCGCCAACCTCACGGTGGGCCCCGACGGAAACCTCTACGTGGTGGACATCTGTCGAGAATTTGTTGAAACCCCCGCCTCAATCCCCGAACCCATCCAGAAGGGCAAGAATTTTTTCAGCGGCACAGATCTCGGCCGCATCTATCGAATCGTTCCCAAGGATCATCCCTCCGGATCCATGACCCGTCCTGCGCTTCATCAGGCGAAGACAGCCAAGTTGGTCGAGAATCTAGGCCATCCCAACCAGTGGTGGCGACTCACCTCCCAGCGCCTGCTACTAGAGCGACAGGACCCGTCAGCCATACCCCTTCTGAAGGAGATGGTAGCCCGTCGACCCAACCCCTTGGCGCGCCTTCATGCCCTCTACGCTTTAGAGGGTGCCAAGGCTTTGGACGCCTCGTTGATCTCGCTATCCGTTGAGGACCCCGAAGCAGGCGTACGAGAGCACGCCATCATGCTGGCTGAGGACTTTCCTGACCTGCTTCCGAAATTGACGGCACTGGTCTCGGATCCCTCTCCAAGAGTCCTCTTCCAGCTCGCGCTCAGTCTGGGACAATTCCAAGGCAAAGAAGTGCTGCAGGCCTTTCGACACCTGGTCGAGCAGAACGGAAGCGATAAGTGGCAACGTACTGCCGTTCTCAGCTCCGAGCCGGGTTCATCTCTGGATCTGTTGGGATCGATGCTCAAAAAGCCTGGGTATTTTGAGTCCGACAGCGACGGCAAGGCCCGCTTCCTCGAGGAGCTGGCGGCGGTCATTGGTGCTCGAAATCGGTCGGGGGAGCCTCAGCGATTGATAGGGCTGCTCGCTCACAACAGCGCTTTGAAAAAGGAGTCCTGGCAGGTTCCCGCCCTGAGAGGATTCGGCCAGGGATTGGAACTGGGTCACGTGCGCCGCCTGGAAGGTCAGGCTGCCGAGGGTGCACTGATGACTCTGCTATCGAGCTCCTCTGAGACGGTCCGGGAGGAAGCGTCGGGGGTGGCCCAACATTTTCGAATTCCCTCGCTGCTAGCGGCCGCAAGAGAACAGGTACTGCGGAAAGAGGTCCCGTCGACCGAGCGATCCACGGCTATTCAAACTCTGGCTGGAGCCCGATTCGTGGAAGTCCAGGACCTTTTCGGACAGCTCCTGGGGTCACCTCTGGAGTCCGATCTGAGGCAGGTCACACTGAAGACACTGGGACGCTTCGACCATCCTCGGGTCAGCGAGCCGATCATCGCCCACTGGAATACCTTCTCACCCGAAGAGCGTAGACAGGCTTTGGGCATACTCCTCAACCACAGGGTCAGAGTTGGACACCTTCTCGATGCCCTCGAGAGAGGAAAGATCGAAAGCGCCGCGCTCGATCATCAACAGCAGGAGATTCTCCACCAGCATCCCAACCCTGAGGTACGGACCCGGGCTCTTGAGCTCCTGCAGCCGGAAGCTGGAGATCGCGAGGCAGTCGTCGAAGGATACAGCTCGGCTTTGGATTTGGAGCCGGATCCTCTGAATGGCCGGGAGCTGTACAATCAGGAATGCTCCCGATGTCATAACGTGAAGGCGGGCATGCGATTGGGTCCCGGCCTCCAGGGAGCGGTTCAAGGACACACACGAGCGCAGCTGCTCTACGACATCCTGAACCCCAGCGGTACCATCCTCTCCCAGTACCGCAGCTATATCGTGACCACACATGACGGAGGTGTCTTTGGCGGCATCATCGCCGGAGAAGCCCCTGGCACTCTGACGCTTCGCAGTGGGCCCGGTGAAGAAGAGACGATCCTACGCGGTCGAATTTCGGAGATCCGAGCCTCAGACGTTTCGCTGATGCCAGAAGGCTTCGAAGACAACCTCAGCCGTCAGGAGATTGCCGACGTGATTGCCTTCATGCAAGGCGGCTATTTGATTGAGGAAGGCCAGGACCCTGAGATCGCCGAGTGAGCAGTCTCGTGATAGCGGAGTCCAGCAGAGCCGCGAGCGACTTGAACCGCTAGCAATATGAGGCGTGTTTCCGAGGAGCGACCGGTCAGCAGCAAAATCTCCCCTGTACTCCACCAGTCTGGAAAAACTCGTGCCGCCAATACCGTTGGCTTGCTTCCCAGCCAACGGCATTGACGAGCACGACACCTGAATCTGAGATGAATTGATCGGCTTACCAGCTAGAACCTGAAGTTGAAGTTCAGTTCCTTACCCGGCATGACGTAGATCTTGGCTGTCTTCACTCGACCATCGGGAGCCACAATCCGAACATTGTGGGTTCCCGGAGTAAGCACCGCGGTGCTGCCGAAGAAGCCTCCATTGTAGTCGTCTGCGATGCCAATGTAGGCACCATCCACAAATACCTGAGACTCCTTGGGCTCGACGTTGAAGTCGACTCTGCCTCGGGGACCGCCATAGTGATGACCTCCCCCATAGTAGCCGAAGGCGTAGGGCGAGTATCGCCCATAGCCCCCGTAAGCGAAGTAGACTGGAGCTCGCCGAACCGACCCCCTGAATCTGGCTCCCCCTCGACCTCTAGCATAGGCTAGGGGCGCTAGCGATGTGACCAGGATAGTCGATGCCAACAGTACCGTCGTAAACCACTCTCTTCTTGCCATTTCGCGATCTCCCTTTCCAGCTTCCACGGCTCCTTAATCACATCCTATATTGATGAATATTCGAGTTCAAAGGTTCAACTGACAGCGCACAACTAAACTGAGCTATCACGTAAGAAACCCCGGGGAAATAGGCTTTTTTGGATAGCGAGCTCCGATATGCGATGCCCCAGATACTTTTCGCATAATTATGCAGCGGATCTCTTCACCGACGACATTGTTCCTTCGCCTGCTTGAATGGTGGTTATCTGACAGATGCCGAGATAGCGGGACCTGGATTATTCGGTAGAAACGACGGCGGGAGTCTTTACTCCTATCTCATCCAATGCCAGTCGATGCGTAGAGGCGGCTATTTTCCCGGAAAGCTTCTGACGCAAAACCACGACGAGATCATAGTTCCCTTCTGGCGCCGGCTTCTCGGCGATTGGTGAGAAATCCCTGTATCGGCGGAACTTGTCTAGATCCTGCTGGCTGAAGTCGAGGTCGATCCTCTCGGCGAAGAAAAAGGTGTCTCCGACCCACTTCCCGGACCCATCAAAGATAGCACCGAACATCTCGATGACACCGCGGTGCTAATCGCCTTCAGACCTGAAAGTGACCGCCTCAGTTGGGATCCGAGCCAGCACCTTCAGCTTTCCTTCCTCGGTGGAGACTTCGGTCTTGATCGGAAAGTCCCTGAAGAGATCGGGAAACTTGAAGGCGTTTGCCAGATCTATGGTGACCGCTTGGTTCGGGTCCTCTTCGGTATAGCCCTTCCGATGGCGAAGCTTGAGACGCTTTCGCTTTAGCTTGACCTTGATTTTGTGAAACTTTCCTACTCTCCTCTCGGAATTAGGCACATATCCAACCAGGTAATACTCCCGACCATCGAGATAGGCCTTGCGAATTGGTCGATTCAGATCGTTGTCGTCGGCGAACCAGAGGCCTCCGGTCTGAAGCGAAAGAGAGGAAAGGAATTCGTGTGGCGCCGTGATGTCCTCGGTGGAGTAGGTAGCATTCAGTGTGCTGGCGGCTCCCCTGATGCTGGCCAAGCCCGTTGAAGGAGCCATCAGTCCGCGCGGGTCGATGCTGTAGATCGAAACGTGGGATCGATTGGCTTGATTGACCGCAGCGGTGAGCCTTCTGTGTAGAGAGCTAGTGCGTCCTGTCCCCAGCATGAAATTATTAACGGCTACGTGGATCAGCGTAACCTGAGCAGGGGAATAGGCCATTGCCCGTTCCTTGATGATACGGCCCAGGGTCCGTTTCGCGCTCAGGGGATAGCCGTTTGAGAGATACAGGAGATGCTTGCGCCCCGGCAGCGAGCGCAGATGACGCGAAAGCGCTCCAATTGCGGCGCAGGTGAAGTCTACCCTCAGCTCCAGACTCACCAGCATCTCGCGGGCCAGGGACGCAGCCTGGGAAATCGTCCCCTCGAGAGCAGGGTCCAGCCTTTGCGTGGTTTCCGCTTCGGCGCCCGGATCAAAGGTATCGAGAGCGATTCCCTCGAGGAGCGAAAAGAGCTGCTCAACGTTCTGCACGAATCGAGAAATACTGGTGTCTTGATGCGGCCTGAAGCTCAGTGTCTCCAAGGCACTCTTCATCAGCGAAGTATCGCTGGTGAAAGGAAGGTGCACGCGGACACTTGGCTCTATCGTAGCCATCATTACTTGATCCGTCGGCGCCAGCTGGGAGCTGATAAAAGTCCGGATCGAGTCCTTTGCCCTCTGCAGGCCGTGGAAGTCCATGGCCTGCATATCGAAGAGGAAAACGAAGTATCCCTGGTCAACTGGAGAGGTAGGAAGGCCTCGTCGGTCGAAGGAGAGATCCGAAATCGAAGGACGATCCACCGCCTCTTCTGCCGCCAGATCCTCTCGTGACCTAGCTCTCCTCCGAAAATCGAAGAAAACGATCTTCTGACGCTCACCATCCTCGAAAATCTCGACATCCGCCGGCTTCAGGTCCCGGACGACATTTCCCTTCTTGTCAGTGACCACAAGATCGACTAGAACCAGCTCGGACTGGGCCCGAAACACAGGCATTTCCTCTTCCTGGCCTGCCCTCACCATAAGGGGCAGACAGGCCAGTACAAGAACCCCGAACAGGTGCCGATTCCCTCTTCTCAGAAGACCCTCACTTCCTTCTGGCTCTGCTCGATACTCTGCCCTCGAGCGGACGGTAAACTTGATTGAATACTGACGCCAGATTTTATCAGTTTGTCGCGGAAGGTTAAAGACGAGACGATCTCACGACCCGGCTGATAGGGTCACATGCCGGTCGTTCTGGAAACAATCATGGGTCGACCCTATACTGGCGACTCTTGATTCGCGAAGTTCTCAGGCAGTGCTCCTCATGCAGAAGAGTTACGATTATCACTTCGTCACTCACTGGCGGGTCGAGGCCAGCGCCCAGGAAGTCTCCGATATCTTCGATGATGCACTAGATCTGGTACGCTGGTGGCCCGATGTGTACCTCGAAGTGAAGGAACTCCAGAAAGGCGATGACGATGGCCTCGGTCAAGTCTACAGCCTCCATACCAAAGGCTGGCTACCCTATCGTCTGCGCTGGAATTTCAGAGTGGTTGAGTCGCGAAAGCCCTTCGGCTGGACGCTTGAAGCTTGGGGTGACTTCGTTGGCCGGGGAAGCTGGACCTTCGAAGAAGACGGGCGCTGGGTCGACATCACCTATGATTGGAAGATCCGGGCCGACAAACCGTTGCTACGTTACTTCTCGTTCTTGCTCAAGCCGATCTTTGCCGCCAATCACGGTTGGGCGATGACGCGTGGTGAAAAGAGCCTGAAGCGAGAGCTTGTCCGCCGAAAGGAGCACTAGGCTGAAACTTCGAAAGTCGAAGGTACAAGATACAAGGTACAAACAAGCTCCAAATCACAAGCATCAAGTTCCAAACGATCGCCCACCATCACGTTCGGCGATCCGACAGAGCCGCGAACGACTTGAGCCGTTAGCAACATG
>JAKZYH010000337.1:0-3669 GCA_047514575.1 Acidobacteriota bacterium
GCGCCTGCCCCCGCTTGGTGGTCCTCGCTCTGGATCGAGCTTGATCGAACCGGTCTGTCAGCGGTCTCAAGTACAATAACTGTTTACGATTCAACAGGTTGCAGTCTGAAAACCCCGGTTTCCGGACGGGCACTAGCTAACTTGCCCGGTTGGAGTCGCTGCCGAAAGGAAGATTCAGCATGAGACACTCCAACAATTGGCCTCTGCTTCTCCTTTCCCTGGTTTTGACCACCCTCAGTTCCTTCAGTGCTCCGACCACGGATTACGGACCGCCGATCTACCCTTCATTCGAGCAATTGATGGAGCGGCTGCAGGAGTGGGGGCAGAAACATTCCCGTCTCCTGAAGCTGCGAGACCTGGGGAGAAGTCTGCAGGGACGTCCATTGGTCGCGGCTGTGCTGACGGATCCCGGTGCTCCTGCACAGGACAAGGAACACGTGCTCATCACCGCCCAACACTGTGGCGGAGAGCGATCCGCTGCAACCGGCATCTTTTACCTGATGCAGAAGCTTCTATCGGGTGCACCTCAGGCTCGCGAGACACTCAAACGGCAGGTTGTCGTGTGTTTCCCCGTCGTCAATCCGGATGGCTACATCTCGGCCAGCCTGCGCAATTCCGTGGGGATGGATCCCTACAAGGATTGGACCGAGAAAGGTCCGAAGGACCCTGCTCGATTGCCGGGAGCGGTAGCGGTCCAAACCCTGATGGATGAGTTGCAACCCGAGGTACACGCGGACTACCACGGGAATGGGATGCAGTTCCGCGGCTATATCCACGTCGAGGATTCGGCGGCCGCCTACTCGAATGTGGCGCTTCGTTCCTACAAACAGGAAATCACGCGACAAATGGACGAAGCAGCCCTGGTTGAGGGCTATCCCTCCGACATGCTGGAGCAAGACGAGGAGCGGATTTTCTGGGGTCCCAGCATGGAGCACCTGGGAACCAAGCTTTGGAAGGGAAGACCGCTCTTCTATGCCGCGACATATGCGTACGCGAAGTATCACACGCTGGGCTTCGCCAACGAGAACGTCTGGGAGCGCAGCAGTTATCTGAGACACCGCCGCCTGCTGCAGTTTGGCCAGGAGATCTGGCCTGGAGAATACTATCCTGGCTACCCCACCCGGGTAATCATGCAGAACAGCTTTCATCAGCTCATCGCCTATGGTCGCGATGCCTCAGAGCGCAGGCGCAGCCGCGTAGAGCTGTGGAACAAGCAAGACCAGATCACCCTGGGCTTCAACAACCCCCAGACAGAGGGCTTCGTACTTTTCGTCTGTGCCACCTCCGGCGCGGCAGCTCAAGAGTGGCTGGCGGAAAAGAAAATGCCCCGATTTGCTGCCAAGATTGCTAGACATCCAGCCCTGGAAGGCAAGGCGATCGCGAAAGCCGTGGAAAACCTGCCAGATGCTCCCGGCCATTTCGACTCCCATCTCTTCTTGCTAAAGGGCAATGTTCCTGGATCCCGGGAAAAACCCATCGAACATGGGCTGGGACTGAGGCTTCGCATCCCCTACCGCAAGGCCCGAATCACGGACCTTCGTCTCAACGGCCGTCCGATCGCCGTCTCTGAGAGCGACGGATACCTGACCTGGGTGGCAAGGGGATTCACCTATGTGCAGCTCAACATTCCCCCTGAACGCTGTCTGAGGGAGGATCTCTTCGTCATCACCTGCACCTATGATCCGGGAGAGCGTCGCAGCTTCGGTCTGGGTTGGCAAGAGTAACAGGGGGACGGCGTCCTAAACCCGTTTCATGAGTACGGCACCAAGGGCGAATGTCAGCTCTGTCCTGCGACCGACGCGAATCGGTTACTGTTGAAAGGAGCTTCTATCGTGTTCAACTGGAATTCTCGGCGTGTGGCGAGGCTCTGCTGCAAGAGCTCCATTCTGGTTCTACTGGCGCTGAGTGTGATTCTTCCTGCCAGGTCCCAACCCCGTCCCATCATCAAGGTGGTGACCAATCAGGGTCTGATCGATCCAGTCCCGGCCGGAAGCCGTTGGGGCCTCCCGGACGGCATGCTCGGGACCGAAGGCAATCCGATCCCTCTTCAGGAGATCAATGCAGTCTCCTTCAAGGTTGGCGACCGCGCAAACCCTCAGTGGGCACCTGGCTCCAGCGAGGTAAACTCGGCGAACCCTCAGACGACCTTTCCGAAGCCTCCCGGAGTGCTTGACGTCCTCTGTACAGGCTGCAATGGCGCCAGCCCCTCAATAACTATCATCCTTTGGTCTGGTTTCCCCATCAATGTGGCCCGCGTCATGGTCGCACGCGTCAGTCTGGGGGTCGACGCAACCGACCCTAGTACCGTATTCCACGACGGCAATTCCATTCTCGTGGACATCTGGTTTGCCCGCACGGCCTCCACCGCCAACCGGCCACCAACAGTCGATGCTGGACCGAATCAAACCGTAGAGTTCGGTCAGACCACCACACTCCAGGGCTCGGTAGACGACCCGGATGAAGATCCGCTCACCCTCCTGTGGACTCTGGAGGAGGCGACACCGGAAAATCAGGTCACGATCAACAATGCCACCTCGGCGGTAGCAACCTTCACGGCCCCCCATGACGCCGGAAGCCTGACATTCCGACTCTGTGCCGACGACGGCAAAGCGACGGAGGTCTGCGACACGACAGAGGTGTCGGTTATTCCTCCCGCTCCCACCATCCTTTCCAGCTCACCTGAAAGGGCTTCCCCTGGCAGCCGCATCACGCTTAGCGGAACCGGATTCACGGTAGGGAACTTAGACGTTGCTTTCGAGGCGATCGCGGGTCTCGAGATCGCCGTCCAGGACGACTCGACACTACTGGTTACAGTTCCCTTCGGTCTTCCCCCCGGTCCTGTTGACATTACCGTGACGACGGCGGGTGGATCGGCGACCCTAGCGGGTGGCCAAGGCGGCTTCAGCGTCGAGAAGAGACTGTATTTTGCCCAATTTGGAAACGGCGATGGGTCTACCAGCGACGTCGTTCTGACCAATGCCTCGGCCTCTGAATCGGTTTCTGGCAGGGCCGATTTCCTGGATGATGCGGGACTTCCCCTGCCCGTGGGGACCACTACAACCGGTGATCAGGGAGGCGATGATCTTGTGACGGCTTCATTCGACTTCCAGGTAGCCAGTAGTGTCTTCTTCGCGATTCCTCCTTTGAGTGCTGTCACCATCTCTAGCGACGGTCAGGGAGCACTCACGGCCGGAAGCGTCGTGGTGACAGCCGATCGTAATCTGGGAGGCATCATTCGTTTTCGCGTCCCCGGTGTAGGCAGCGCCGGTGTCGATGAAAGCCAACCCCTGGAAGGGTTCATAGCCCCAGTGCGTCGTAAGCTGGACGAGATCAATACCGGCGTCGGGGTTCAAAATACGGAATCGGAGCCTATCTCGTTGCATTTCAAGCTGAGGCAAGGAGGACAGCAAATAGCCGAGGCAAGTCGCCTGAACTTCCCTCCTGGGGGACACCTGGCTCTTTTTATCGACGAGCTCTTTCCCAGCGCTGATACCGACGATTTCAACGGGACCCTGGTGGTGGAAGTAGACGATGCGAAAAAGGCTGCGGCTACGGCATTGGAATTGGGGTCGGAACCGGGCGAGTTTACGAGCCTGCCGGTACAGCCGTTGGAGTAAGGGATCCACAGCGCCCTGTCGAGCCGGGTAAGGCCACGGATCAGTACTTAGG
>JAKZYH010000338.1:0-7473 GCA_047514575.1 Acidobacteriota bacterium
GCTCCATAGTTTCAGCTATGCCAATGCGCTGCACCAATTGTTGAAACGCAACCAATCCCCCGAACTCCTGCGAGGAGTTTTCCACGGTGCCATGCGTGTCTATCTCGATCGCTTCTTCAACATCCCACCGTCCCGATTGCCTGCTTCCAATCGAAGAATGGGGAACCGGAGGGAGATCGACTCACTGCACACGGAGCTGCTCGACCTGTTGAACCTCCAACAACAGACTGACGCAGCTGGCCAGCTGGTCTACAGCTATCTGGAGGCGACCGGAGACGGCGGAGGGCTGATTCGTACGATGTCTGAGAGCTTGCTTCGGGAGGACGCCGAGTTCCACAGCTTTCAGATGCTGGAAGCGGCGATTCGTCAGTACCAGGAACTGGAGGATGCTGATGAGAAGCGGCTAGTGATGGTTGGAGCGGCACGCTATCTGGCCGCCCATTCCCCGACACAGCGGGCCATGCAGCAGACACTTCGTGTGGCCCTGCGCCTTCACCGAGGCGATCCAGTCTACGAACCAGAGACCGACACGGCTCGTTGAGCCACCGAGGGTCAGCGTGCGGGGAACTTGGAACGGAACACCAATATGCAACATCGAACGCACTTGGTCATCTCGGTTCTTGTTTGCCTGGGGGGACTCGTCTCGCCCGGCTGCCAAGACCGTTCGGCTCCGGCGGGATCTGAGCTGGGAAAGATAGATTTCTCCACCTCCGGCTCACTCGAGGCCCAGGAACACTTCATCCAGGGTGCGTTGCGGCGGCAAAGGCCGGCGACTCCCACAGGCCCGATGAAAAAGAAGGTCAAAGCGCTGAAGGAAAAGCTGGGTGACACACTTAGTGCTCCGTCCCATGAATACGATGATGTATGTGGCGAGCGCGACGGCGTCGAGTCCGCGAAGCGTCCTTGACGCAAAGCAAGGACGAAGCTATACCCTTGCGTATTGGAAGGAGGAGTGACAAAGCCATCGGCCCGTCCCGTCGCCACCCGAAGGGAAGATGGGGATTGTGGGACGGAGCACTAAGGCACCAGTCCGTTGGCTCTCAGATGGTCGTGGACAGCTTCAGCAAGCAGACGATTTCCTGCCGGATTGAAGTGATGGCTTGTGTCGCCTACGAAATAGCGGTCCACTCCCCTGTTTCCGATCTTCTCGATCAAGGCAGGGCCAGAGTTCAGAAAAGGGATCGAGCGCGCGGAGAGTTCCTCTAACAATGGCTCATAGGGCCACGCCTGATGCTCCTTGAAGTATTCCAGATCGAGTCCGGTTGGAATAAGATGTACCACGGGTGATCGATCCCGCGACAAAGACTCATGGTAAAAGCGCATCAGAATCTCGGCCGTAATCAGTGTGCCCTGGGCTGGATGGTCCCTCCGATAGAATTGCATGTGCCGCGGCTCGCCGCGGATCTTTGCTCGCACGTGGTAGTGTTGGAAAAGGCTCAAGAGACTCCAGGTGAACGGAAAACGAATAAGCTTCGGTCCCGAGGGACTACCTGGCAGGAATTCCTCGTGTTCCAGGTATTTGCCGGGATGTTTGACGCATTCGAGGTACTCTGCCTTGGATGGAGTGGGTAGTGGAATGAGGAGTGCGCTACCCGAGGAATCCAGGATGAAGCGAGGCTTGAAACCGATGCCCCCGGGGTTATACAGCAAGTCTTGGAACTGATTCAAGTTGCGGAGGATGTTCTCTGCCAAGTGTCCCAGGATGACGATCGGGGAGTCGTCCCGCTCATTGTGGAGGAAGCGAAGGAAGGATTGGTCTGAACCGTAGCCGCCTACGCCGAAGTTGTTCACACGCCGACCGAGTCGCTGAGCCAACAGGTGGCCCCAAGTCTGATCGGCGCGGACTTGAGCGCCCCAGGTGAATGAATCCCCGTACAGCGAAACGAAAGCCCTAGTGTCACTCGATTTGGAATCGTCTGGAACCCGACGGGCACCTATCTTGTCATACGCACCCGATCCGAACTTTGATGACGAGGGCCATCCCAGGAGAGGATGGCGGAGAGACAGATATCGGTCGTAGTCTCCGGCTACTCCTTCGTAGAACAGGCTCTTTTTCTGCAGCGATTTTGCGATCCAAAAGGAAAGTCCCTCGCTGAGCAAAAAGGCCAGTAGCAGCAAGAGACAGGGGTAGACAAGCTTCCGTCGTATCATCACATCTTCCGTGAATCATTGGAACTGGGGAGCCACCTACTGCCTTCGGGAGGTATGCCGGGATGCCCTCGGCGGGCCCATCCACCTCGAGTTTTCGGCGAATGGCATCCTACGTACTCGTTCGGCGCCACACTGGTGTTCGCGGTCCTCAGTCTCGTCCCGAGCCATTCTAGTACAGCGTTCTGTAAATACCGATACGTTTGTGGCGAGCGCGACGGGTCGAGTCCGCGAAGCGTCTCGACGCGAAGCGACGACACCCATGCTTTGCCATAGTGGAGGAGGAGCGACAAAGATACCGGCCCGTCCCGTCGCCACCCGCAGGGCAGATGGAGGTTGTGGACGATCTCTCCAGTTTGGTCGCATCGACCCCGTTCGTCGTCGTCGAAGCTGGCCAAACATCGTCTTCCTCCTCCTGCCTTGATCTCGCCTCACAAGCCCCATCTGCAAACGTATCGGTATTTACAGAACGCTGTACTAGTAACCTCGCTCGCGCCCCATCAAGCCCTTTGTAGATCTCAGACAATCATCAGCTTTCGAGGTAGGAGGTCCATTGTAGCTGACGGCAGCCCAAGATAGACTCACTGGGGATGAGACCCAGATGGGCAGACGAGACGGGAGACCGACTGGATTTCAAGAGATGAAGGCCTCTGATACCGTATTGATCAGATCTCCAAGATGGCAGGATGGATTGCTTCCGCTCGAACTGCAGCTGATCCTGTCTTGTGCCCGCACTAAAGTGGACTCGGTTGGTTCGAAGCGGATTACCGATCTCGTTCAGAACAAAGAGATCGACTGGCTCTACCTAAGACGCTTAGCCGACCACCACCGAGTGCAGCCGCTGTTCGCGGCCGATCTCAAAGTCCTTTGGGGCCCCAAGCGGACCCCGCCACGCTGAGACCGTGTCGTTCGCAGACATAACGGGCAGCAGATGTCGCCCCATCAGGATCCCGCCCAGGCCCAGAAGACCCATGAAGGCGCGTCTGGTGGCGCATCTGCTGTGACGCGTGCTGCCCTGGGATCATCGATGACCGGCACTCGACTGTCAACGCCCGACCCTCTCGGTCATCTTGTGCATCGTCTCGGCCAGCTGTTAGAGTCCCGAGGCTGGAGGAGACCCATGCCTGTCGTCTCAGACACCCATCGATCCCATCCGATTCTGAGTGCTGCCCTGCTCCTTGCCGCTCTTGGCGCCTGCGCCCAACCGGAGCCCGCCGAGGCCGAACCGGAACCTCAGGCCCTGACCCATGCCGTCCCGGATACGGAATACCTGAGGAGCCGGAGCCCGCGGACACCCCTGGCACCTCGACCCGAGATCTCCGAAGTGGAGCACTTCACCATCTACCACAACCCTGCTCACTACAGCGCTCATCCCCGTCAGTGCCCCTTCAAGTACCTGGGCCACGACGAGATCATTCTGGGCTGCCGCCCATACTGGCGCCTACCTGGAGGAGGTGCAGTCTGCCGGCGAGCCGATACCGGTTTGGAACTTCTGAACCATACGCAAGTAAAAATCATGTTCGAGTCGCGCCGGGGAAGGATGGGAACCATCGCCGCCAAACTGACTTGGGGAGGTTCGACGTGAACGTTGTAGACGCCATCGCTCACATCTTGAAACGAGAAGGCATCGAATACCTCAGTGCCTTCCCCACGACGCCGTTGATCGACGCGGTCACTGGAGTGGGGATCCGTCCCATCATCTGTCGCCAGGAGCGAGTCGGGGTAGGCATCGCGGACGGTTATTCGCGTGTACAGAACGGAAACCCGCCAGGCGTTTTTGCCATGCAGTGGGGCCCGGGAGCAGAGAATGCCTATGCCGGGGTAGCAACTGCCTACTCCGACGGTGTTCCGATTCTCCTGCTGCCGTTGGGACAACCCAGGGAAATGGACGGCGTATTTCCCAATTTCAGCTCCGTGCGCAGCTATGGGTCTGTGACCAAGTTCATTGAACAGATCAATGCGCCGAATCGGGTTGTCGAGACCATGCGCCGCGCCTTCTCGAGCCTGAAGATGGGGAGGCCGGGACCCGTGATGGTCGAAATACCGTTCGATGTCGCCATGGAAGACTTGGATGGTTCTCTGCTGGAGGGCTACAAACCGGTCAAGACGGCGGTCGCCCAAGCCGATCCTCAAGACGTGTTGGCTGCCTCGCGAGCGCTGCTGGCTGCCAAGCAGCCAATTATCTACGCCGGGCAGGGCGTGCTCTATGCTGATGCCAGTGAGGAATTATTGGAGTTGGCGGAGCTCCTTGAGCTGCCGGTGATGACCACGTTGGCGGGCAAGAGTGCCTTCCCGGAAAAACATCCTCTGGCGTTGGGCAGTGGCTCAGGGGTAGTGAGCGGGACCGTTTACGAATTCCTAGAGGAGGCGGATCTGGTGCTGGGGATTGGGACTAGCTTCACCAAACATGGCTTGGCCACGACGATGCCGCCGGGTAAAGTGCTAGTCCACGCTACCAACGATCCCACCGACATAGGCAGGTACTACCAGGTCGACTACCCCATCATCGGCGATGCCAGACTTGTACTGCGGCAGTTCATCGAGGCGTGCCAGGAGGTGCTGGGAGACCAACCGCGTCCACAGCGCGGTGCCGTGGCCGAACGCGTAGCAAGCGTGAGAGATAACTGGCTGAAGGAGTGGATGTCGAAACTAACGTCGAACGAAATTCCGATCAACCCCTACCGGGTCATATGGGAGTTCATGAGCTGTGTGGACCCGGCCGATACCATCCTGACTCACGATTCAGGAGGCCCCCGGTTCGAACTCATGCCTTTCTACCAGTCGGCGGGGCCTCGAAGTTATCTGGGCTGGGGGAAGTCACATGGTCTTGGAACGGGGTTGGGGCTGATCCTGGGCGCGAAACTTGCTGCCCCGGAGAAGTTCGCCGTCAATTTCATGGGCGACGCAGGTTTTGGAATGACCGGCCTCGACTTCGAAACGGCCGTGCGGTCCAAACTGCCGATCCTGACGGTCGTACTGAATAACTCGACCATGGCGGTCGAGATTGAGTCGCTGTCTGAATCGCACGCGAAATACGGCACCCGAGACCTGGGAGGCAACTATGCCGAAATGGCGCTGGCCATGGGAGGCTGGGCAGAGCGAGTGGAAGATCCCGGAGACGTCGCCCCAGCCATCCTGAGGGCGAAAAAAGCGACCGAGGAGGGGCGGGCAGCCCTCCTGGAATTCCTCACCAGCGCGGAGACTAGCTATTCACACCGAGAGGCTTTCGGATAGGTAGCACAGACGATCTTGCCTGGGCCGGAGAAGTGAACCGCTGGCGCAGGGTCCAGGGTGGTGCGGCCGAAAGCGCTTTTATGTAGTTTGCTTGAAGCGTCTTATTCAAGGGATCTCTTTCTCGCATGTGCGAGCAAAGGGCCGACCCGAGACATGGAGGAGGAGAGGGTTATGGGTTCTCTGCGTAGGATCGTTACAACTGACTGGTTCTGAATGCCTTACAGGATTGTATGGTGGGGAGAGTAGATGGATCCATTCTCCCTACAATAACTTCACTCTTATTCGGGGGGAGCAGAGTGCAAAACGAGTGTCGCGAATAAGTGCATTCCCTACGGGGCGCTGGTTTCCATTAGCCAGATGTTACCAGTGAGTTCGCCCATGCTGAATACCATCTTATCCCGGGCCACGGACACCCATGTCCAATTAGGGGCTTGGATGTTCTTGATAGAACGTCGGGAGTTGTGAGAGTGATAGACAGCAAATGGGTCGCCGACAGGCTCTTCTCTTTTGTGTTCGGATGAAGACGCTGTGCCCAGATACAGCGAAACCCGTCCTGAGTTGACTGGTAGTAAAGGAGGCTTCCATCTGGAGACCAGCGGGGGTGAAAATGGAGCTGGTCTCGATTCGTCACGGCGATCCAATCCTCTTCGCCGGGCGGTCTGTCCTGTCTAAACGGCACGACAAAGATTTGGGTGAAGCTCGGAACATTCAGTTGCAATGCGATCCATTGACTGTCGGGTGAGAACTGGAAACCGAAGAGATTGTATTTCGGGTGACGCAAGACCGGAGTCTTTGTATGTGTGGTGAGGTCAAAGATTCCGATCGCAGAGGGTCCGTAAGCAATTCGAAAGAGGATCTTCGTCCCGTCAGACGACCAGTGAAATGGATCTCCACAATCGCCGCAGACTTCCTTCGCCACTCCGCCTCCTGTGGGTTTCACATACAGGGCTCCTGAGCGGTAAGTGTAAGCAACTTTCGAGCCGTCAGGCGAGATGATCGGGTAGGCTTCGTCCTGGAGAGTCCCGGTCAAATTCGTCTGAACGCCGCTATCCAAATCCATCGTCCAAACGTCCCGGTTACCGGTTCGGGCTGATAGGAACGCGAGGGTTCTGCTGTCTCGGGAAAGGTTCGGGTAGATATCGGCGGCAACGTCATCGGTGAGCCGTTGTATCTCTCCAGTCGGCTTTCCTGCATTCGGGTCTACGGGCAAGCTAAACACATCCATGTTCTGAGAAAGGTCTGCGAAGACAAGACTCCCGCCCGTTGCAAGGGAAGGTTAAACCTCAAGTCCTGATCCGACTGTCAGGCGCTCTAATAGACCGTCAACCTGCCCAGTTAGGGGTGAGATGGGTAGCCGCCAAAGGTTTACGCTGTCACCCAGACGGGCGGAGAATATCACGCCCTGGTCTGACCATGTAGGACGAGAGTCGGGCCCGTAGAAATAGGGCTCGACTTCCTGCAGATCAAGAGCTTCCATGGCGCCTGTTTTCATTGGTTCGCCACCGTCGGCTGGGATGACGTACCAATCCTGGGATGACGGGTCGAGTTGCCTAGATGGCTCGGCTTCCGGGGCGGGAGTTCCATAAAACAGGAGGTTTTCACCGTCGGGCGACCAGACTGGGAATGCAGCCGCCGAGAAGTGAGCGGCCAGTTGGCGGGGCGAACCTCCGCCCACAGCTACGATGTACATTTGGGCATTCGTCGCCACTCTCTCGCCAACCCAGTAGGCGAGTCTCGTGCCCTCAGGGGAGAATCGTGGGTTTCGACCACGTTCGGCGATCAGCTGCGGCTCGCCGGCGATGGTCGGCATCACGTAGATTCCCCCGTTGTCACGGTCGGAGCGAAACGCAATCTTGCTCCCATCTGGAGAAAAAGAAGGTTCGTAGTCGTCTGCCTGGTGACGGGTCCGGCGGCTTGGTTGGCCCCCAGCCACCGTTTTGACCCAGACGGCAAGGTTCTCCCGGCCGGCCCTGTCCGAGGCGTAAGCCAGCAATTTCCCATCAGGTGAAATCGCCGGTTGGAACGTCAGGCCGGCATCCGAAGTCAGACGTGTCAGGATGGGCTGGGGAGCTGGGGCCGGAGGTCGAATGA
>JAKZYH010000339.1:0-3222 GCA_047514575.1 Acidobacteriota bacterium
GCCATAATCCGCCGCGTTCGTTCATCCAGCAGTGGCCATACAGACCGGAATTTCTCAGTCAATTCGGTCAGCGTATCCATGCACACTCAGCATAGCGTTACTAACTACAACTTGATACCTTTATTTCTTTACACTGCCTAACACTAACGAAAACGCTTTCAGGACCGGATGCTGGCTGGCCACAACATGTGTACAATGTCGGCGCCGAGACGACATGCCGAGAGGGTATCAGAGATGAAGAAGGTCGTCTGGCCTGACCTCTACGACTACACTACGGCCGACCATGCCGATGGTTGGGACCGGCTGAACGTCTTGGCTGAGGTCGACGTCTACTTCGATAAGCCGGATCTCGACGTGTACCTCGAGCGCTGCAAAGGCGCCGCGGTAATAGTGTCCAATTGGCTGGAGCTCCCTAAGGAGGTCCTAGACCAACTGCGCGGTCTGGAGCTGATCTGCGTCCTCGGCGTGGGAGCCGTCAGCCGGATAGACCTCCAGCACGCTAAGAACCTGGGGATCACAGTGTGCAACACCCCCCACTTCGGCGATTCGACGGTAGCCGAGCACGCCCTGGGCCTGATGCTCTCCCTCTGCCGCGGAGTCGTCAAGGCGGACAGGAGACTTCGGGAGGGTAGGTGGGAGCTGGTCGAGGGTAAGGACCTGGGGGGGAGCACATTGGGGATCGTGGGCATCGGTGGCATCGGCAGCGAGCTCGCGGCCAAGGGCAACGCCCTTGGAATGAACGTCCTGGTCCACACCAAGCGCCCCTCTCCGGAGAGGGCGAAGGAGCACGGCGTACGATTCGTGGGGCTGAACGAGCTAATGTCCACCTCGGACTTCGTGCAGCTCGCCCTCACCTTGACCGACGAGACCGAGGGACTCATCGGGAGGCGCGAGCTGGAGCTGATGAAACCCGACGCCTACCTCATCAATGTCGCCAGGGCCCAAATAGTGGACCAGACGGCCTTGCTGGACACCCTCAGAAACGACCGGATCGCGGGCTACGCGACCGACGTGTTCGAGGAGGAGCCAGCGTACAACCATCCCCTGATGGAGCTGGACAACGTTGTGGCGACCCCGCACGTGGCGTGGAACACGCCCGGAGCTGCCAAACGTATCCTCGATATCGTCGTCGAAAACGTCTCATCCTTCCTGGAGGGGAACCCCAAAAACGTCGTCGAGGTCTGACCCGGCTTGGACAAGGTGAGACTGGCCATTGTTGAGCTGGGATACCGTCGCTAGTCCTTCGTGATCGTCCCTTCTTCGGCGTACCATTTTTGTTGATCGGCTTGAGCAACCTCTCCCGTCTCCGCCGCCCGGATCAATACGCGCTCCTCCTGGCTCCTTCGAACCCGGCGCTCCAGATCCACGGGATCCCAATGGGATAGCAATCGCTGACGAAGATCCTCACTAATATCGGCGTACTCCGGATCTTGCCCGAGATCGCTAAACTCTCCTGGATCCTCCTGCAAATCATACAGTTCCGGCGGATCGCCCAGGCTGTAGTTCAGCTTGTACCGCCCCCGACGCAGCATTGCCATGGGTCGAGCCACGCCGTGAGCCAAGTACTCAGAGAAAGCTTCATCCTTCCAATCGGTTTCCTCTCCGCGGGCCAGATTGAGCAGACTATCGCCATCGATTGGAGAAGGGCAGGAAGCGCCCGTCACCTCGATCATCGTCGCCACCAGGTCGACCAGAGAAACCACCTCGGCAATCCTGCGACCCTGGGGAAGCACCCCCGGCCAGGATATGACCAAGGGAATGCGTGATGACTGCTCGTAGAAATTGGACTTGCGCCACATCCCGTGCTCACCCGCCATCTCACCGTGGTCACTCAGGTAAATCACAATCGTATTTTCGCGCTGGCCGGTCTCCTCCAACGCCTCGATCAGCCGCCCAATCTTGTCATCGAGATAGGAGATCAAACCATAGTAGCCGGCTCGGGCGCGGCGGGTCTGATCCTCCGGGAAGTCGATCATGCCGAACATCCTCCGCATCCTTTGATAGACCGGATGCAAATTCTCCAGATGCCCGGAAGGAATGTTGGGCAAATCGATCGTATCCAAAGGATAGAGGTCCCAGTATCTCTGAGGAACCACCAGCGGAAAGTGGGGCGCAATAAAGGAGGCGTTGAGGGCCCATGGCTGCTCTTTCCGGGCCGGGTCCCGGAGGTAGGTCAAGGCCGCCTCTTCAGCCTCGTCGTCGACTTCGATTTCAAGGGTTGTTCCCGGCGACGCATGGCTTACCCCCGGCCAGGGATTCGGTGCAGTCAGCGTCCCATTGGACCAGGGAAAGACAGGATGATAATGCTCCCCATGGATATCCCGGGCCAGCTGCCCCCGAAAACCGTGCAATTTGTCGGGCCCGACGAAGTGCTGTTTGCCGGAGAGAACCACATCGTAGTCGACGGCCCGCATCATATGCGCCCACGTCACTCGATCCGACCCCAGAGGCGAAGTGTTGTCCCAGGTCTCAATCTCGTGAATGTAGCGGCCCGTCATGAATGACATGCGAGACGGCGCACATAGAGGTGAATTGCAGTAGGCATTCTCAAAGAGGACCCCCTCCGACGCCAAACGATCCAGATGCGGTGTTTGAACCAGCGAGTGTCCGTACGCTCCACTGAACATCGGAGCGTGTTCATCCGACATGATCACGAGTAAGTTCGGCCGATCCTGTTCCGCCATCACTCTCTCCTTCCTGCAGGTTCCAGTTCCCTTTCATACCTTGGCCTGACAAACCTGACAAGCCTTGTTGACTGGGGAATGCGGCTGTAGAATGGACGGATTCTTTATAGCACCTCACAGCGACTCGGAATGGGGAAGAGATTCCGGGCATGGAGAGCCGGTGGGATTTTCCTCGCCGCAACCCTGGCCAGCCTACTGGTCGGAACCAGCCGGGGGGAGGAGACCTTCAACCAGCTGGCGGGGGAGTATGCCGCCGGGGTTCGTCCGCTCCTGGAGCAGAATTGTCTGGGCTGCCATTCCACTGAGAAGAGGATGGGAGAGCTGGACCTGGAGCGGTTTGCCACCCTCCAGCAGGTGCGGGGCGATTTACCTACCTGGCAGAAAGTCCTGGAGATGCTCGCCAGTGAGCAGATGCCGCCTGAAGCAGCCCCCCAGCCTAGCGAGGAGGCCCGAAGCGGGGCTGTCCGGTGGGTCCGGCGTCTTCTGGATGCGGTTGCCCTGGCCCGTGCCGGGGATCCGGGACGGGTCCTGCTGCGCC
>JAKZYH010000340.1:0-5479 GCA_047514575.1 Acidobacteriota bacterium
ACCCAGGGTTCGGAAACCCTGGGCTACAATACGCAATCCCGTTGGGATTGACCTCGCTTGGTCTGACGGGATTCATTTCCCATCCTTCCGATGTCCGGGTCGAACCGAACCCACACGAGTGGGGCAACGGCGGAAATCCCAGTTAGAATCGTTTCCGGTCTATTCTCCTTTTAACTGATTGATTACAATCAGGTTGTGACGATATCTAAATCGTTTAGCCCGACAGTAGTGAATCCGTGTACTAAGTCCCACCCATAGTTCGCAGCTTTTCAAGGTTGGCTGCTACTCGACAAACCCGCTAGGAACGCAAGTAGATCCACCAATTCCTCCTCTGTCATGGCATTCGCAAGGTCCTCAGGCATCAGGGACAAGTAGCTGCGACGGCGCGAAAGGATATCGGAGTTCTGGAAACGGAAGCTCTCCCCATCTCCGGTGACGAGTTCGACCTCTCGTGGGGTGTCTCCGGTAAGGATCCCGATCACCTCGCCGGCGCTCTTGGTCTCGAGAATCCAAACGTAATACTCAGGAGCGATACCGGCACTCGGATTCAAAATTGCGTCCAGAAGAGCATCCTTCCCCAGCTTGTCGGCAATGACGGCGAGGTCCGGTCCAGTCGACTTGCTTTCTTCTCCCAGGCTGTGGCAGGAGCTGCACTTTGCCCCCGACGCGTCCTCGAAGACGATTCGGCCCTGTCTTGGGTCGCCACTTCTCGCCAACAGTTCTTCCACGGTCGGAAGTGGGTTGCGATCCTTACTGAAGGGCGGAGGCAACAGCTCGTGCGCCCGGGCCCTGATCTCGGAAGACCGCCTCGCAAGCGTTAATCTGCTGGCGAGGGTGCGGAGCTCAGACGGAAGCTCCCCGCCGACTTCAAGGTCCAGGATAAGATTGCAGCCCTCATCGGTCCTTCCGAGAATCCTGAGCGCCTCTCCTCGTACTTCATTGGGCTCCCGGCTGAGAATGATTGATTTGAAACGATCATAGAAGTCCCTTCCTCCGATCTCTCCGAGAGCGCGAATGGCCGCCAGGCGAAGTGGCAGTGTTCCCTGAAGGGAGAGTTTCTCTAGTTCCGGTATGTGCGATTCGTCTCGAGTTCTACCCAGGGCTCGAATAGCCCGCTGTCGGAGTTCTTCGGTCTCGTCGTCTGATCTTGCCAAGGCGAGAATGCGGGTGCCGAATCGCGGATGCCCCCAATCCCCAGCGACTTCCAAGGCCAGGGCACGCAAGTCCGGAGACTCGAAGGCTACTTCCACAGCCAAGAGAGCTTTGGGATGTTCGCGCAGATCAATCCACTGGCTAAAGAGCTGGCGAGACAAGCTCGAAAAAGCCTCCCTCACCAGACGCGAAGGCGCAGAACCTGAGACCAGTAGCTCAGCAACGGCCTCTCCTGCCTCAAGTGACGGCATGACGGAAAGGCATCTGAGAACCTCGGAGCGTTGCTGAAGAGTCAACCCGGGATCATTCAGACTCGATAGCAAGTAGGGCAGCGAGCGTGAAGGACGGAACTCCCAGATGAAGTGGCCCAGCAGTGAGTTCCACTTTTCGGGATAGATTTCTCGCAAGCGAGCGTAGAGCTGATTCTCTTTCCCTCGAGCTCCGAGCCCCAGGGCCTCCAGGTACCAGCGATCATGTCCATCGTATCGTCTGCACAGCTCGACCAGGGCGGGCAAGGACTCCTCTGGAGTGGTGTTCTGAAGTGCCACGGCGACGGCCCGACGAACTTGCGGGGAAGGGTCGCGCAGCAACGGTTCAATCACGCCTGAAATTTCAGCTCCCTGCGCCAGGAGAACACGAAGAGCAAGCATCCTGAAGTTGGCTTCCTCATCGAGCAGTGTCTCCTGCACCACGCGCTTGCCAGCCCCCTGGATGCCACCTATCAACCACAAAGCTCTGGCCTTGAGTACGGGATCTTCCTGCCTCCACATCTCCCTAAGTGTGGAAAGGGCTTCTGCGCCTCTCCCCTTGAGGGCTGAATAGGCTAGATAGCGTGTCGATTGATTCGGTGAGCGCAAGGCCTGCGCCAGGCCCGGAGCTGTCTGCAGGTCGAGCCTGGCTTTGCCGGGCTCGTATCCCTTGGGTGCCAACCGATAGATCCGCCCCTTTTTCGTATCGACCATCCGGTGCCCCCCAACCGCGGCATCGTACCAATCGCTGAAGTAGACGGCACCCTCGTGTCAGACCGCTACGTCAGTTGGGCGAAACCAGGTATCCGTCGAACTCACCGTTCTCTCTGTCTTGCTGGAAAAGCCGGCGTTGTCGGGAGTCAAGAAGTAGCTATTGATGACCCGGGCACCAGCCTCAGCGTGGATCAATTGGCCGCGGTAGCGTTCTGGAAGCAGTGTGCCTTCATAGAACAACAACCCACATGGAGCTCCTGCGCCGACTCTGGCTACGTTGGGTACTACCCCTGGGTCCTCCGAATGAAAATGGGTTCCCTTGTCATTGCGCCAATGGCGTCCACCGGGTCCCCAAAAGCCGAAGTTACCTCCTTCCAGGACAAGATTCAGGCGGACCCAGGCATTGCCGTCATCGTCATTGTCGGTCTGCCAGATGTTGCCGAAGGAATCCAGCGCCAACTCGAAGGGGTTGCGAAAGTTGTGGGCAAAAACCCCGAAATCCGATCCGTCAGGATCGACCCTCAAGACCGCACCCGCATAGTAGGGACCCTGTTTCGAGCTGACCCATCTCTTGCCGGACTTGTCCTTCACATCGAAGCCAAGATCTCCGCTGCTGAAGTAGTAGCGGCCATCGTGACCGAAGACAACGGTGTGGAGACCGTGATCATGGTCAATACCGTGCCATCCCGTGAGCAATACCTCCTTGCTTAAGATGTTGTCCTCTTCGTCCTTGGTATAGACGATCAAATCGGGAGACTGCGAAATGATCACCTTGTTCCCCAGGACGGCAATCCCCAGGGGCGACCGAAGCCCAGAATGCTGATCAAACACCTTGGTTCGATCAGCAGCACCATCGCCATCGGTGTCTTCCAGAATAGTGATGCGGTCTCCCGCCGGTCGGAAATCTGGCCGGTCGACTCCTCCCCAGCCAACACGATAGTTGACCGCTTCCAGAACCCAGATTCGACCTCGCTCATCGATGTCGATGTTGGTGGGATTGATCACGTCCGGCTCGGACGCCCATAAGGTGACTTCCAGCCCTTCGGCGGCCGTGAGACCCTGCGCGGGTTTCTTCGAGGGCTCTAACGCGCAGCCTGCTGCGAAGAGCAACGCAGAGAAACATGCTGCTGCAAACAGACAGCTTGATTCAGGACGGCTCGGAAGACGCCTGGTGAAGCTCATCCTCGAACAGGAACTCATCGAGCAATAGTAACAGGTCAAGCAATGGTACCAGTGTGTCCCTTTCCGTCCGGTAACAAAGCTATCCCTGCTGGTACAACACTCTGTCCCCTTCTCACTTTTTACACCTACGGGACCATGGACTAAGATAGCTCCGTACGTCCCACACTTGTATCCTGGACGGAAAAAGCTTGGAGGATATGGCCGTGAACATTACTCGCCGCTCAGCGATTGCTACCTTGATCGAGTCCGTCGGCTTGCTTGCGGCCCCTCCCTGGGTATTTGGGAAGGGTCATCACTCAGAGGCCAAGCGGGCGCGACTCAAAGTAGCGCGCAAGAGACGACGTGTCATCTTCGTCGACGACAACTACGGACTGTCGCACCAGGGGTCCGGCACCCCTGAAGGCTTTCTGGAGCCTAGACTGAAACCACTTGTTGGTACCCATGTCGATACGATCACCTATGCCGTGTACGCTCACAGCCCGGCCCACATCAGCAAGATTCGGCCCAGAATTTACAGGGCCGCCGGCGGGACGTCCGCTACCGACAAAGAATGGACCCGCCATCATAAAGCATTGGTCGAGGCCGGCCATGATCCTCTCAAGCTCGTTGTTGACTTTGCACATGGCAACGAGATGGAGGCGTTTGCCCACATGAGCATGAACGACTGCCACGACAGCTTCATGCCCAACCTGATGCATCCCTTCAAAGCCGCACATCCCGAGCTGTTGGTGAACTCGCAGGGGGTGCTGCCCAACCTACAGCTGTACGTGACCGCCTACGATTTCTCTCATGAGCAGGTGCGCGACCGGCAGTTCGCCATCATCGAAGAGGTCTGCGATCGATACGACGTCGACGGATTCGAGATGGATTTTCTCCGCCACCCAATGTTTTTCAGCCGCTGCATTCGGGGCGAGCCGGCTACGGAGGAGGAAGTAGACATCATGACTTCCTTCTTGGCTCGGATTCGGAAACGCGCGGACGAGATCGGTCTGCGTCGCGGTAAACCGGTTCTGCTCTCCGCACGAGTCCCGGATACGTTCGATCTCGCTATCCATCTCGGTATGGACCTGAAGTCCTGGATATCAAGAGATCTGATCGACATAGTCATCGCGGGTGGGGGATATGCTTCCACCACCCTGGCCGTCGCAGATTTTGTTGAGTTGGCGCACCGGCACGACGTGCTCGTCTATCCCTGCATCAACCAGAAACCCTGGACCTGTGACAAAGCATGGCCACGGGAAGGAAACCGTGCACTGGCAGCGACCTGGCACCAGGCCGGCGTCGATGGCATTCATTTCTGGAACCTGGCAACGGCCTTCGATCCCTATAGCATCGAATCCCAGCAGGAACTTGTCCGAACTCGCGAGAGGGTGTACGCGTGTCTGACCGAGGTGGGCGAAGCCGAGACGCTACGAGGAAAAGACAAGGTGTACTGTCTTGACAGCACTGTCTTCCATCACTACAAGCACATATCGAGCGAGCCCCCTCTTCCGGTCCACTTGATGCCAGGAGCCGCTCAGAAGATCCCACTGGTATTGGGGGATGACGTCGAGGCCGCAGCGGAGGCAGATGAGTTGGCCGAATTGCGGCTGGAACTTGTATTACATGGCCCCTTGCGACCGGGCATGTTAGCGCTTCGCGTCAACAGTCAACCCGTCACGGGAGGTGAACTTCTCCCGACTGGGTACGCTCACACCCACGAGCACCGCCATGAAGCAGACGGGCACTCCGAGCCTCATCGCCACGTCCATTTTCAGGCGCACCAGCTGAGTTACTCGCTGAGTGCTCCTCCGCTGAGGCTCGGCCAAAACGAAATAGAAGTATTGTTACAAAGCGACGGGCAGGGTGTTTCCGGACCACTAAAACTGGTAAACGCCCAACTCTGGGTTAGGTATAGGGGAGGGAGTGCCACCTAGATTGCAGGGTCGTCTCTTAGCTGCTAGCGAGCCACTTCATACCGCAGACGTCAGAGAGGTCAACCCCAACGGGGTTGCGGCGTACAGCCCAGGGTTTCTGAACCCTGGGTAAGAGCCATCCCTTTTGATCCCAACCCTATAGGGGTGCGATGAGCCGCAGTGGCTCGAACTAAGTCAAACCATGTTAGACAAACGGTGAGGCGTCTGGAAAGGAGGAAATAGAGCGATAAGAGAGGCAAGACGCCGAAGCCTACCTGTGCGAGTCCA
>JAKZYH010000341.1:0-8223 GCA_047514575.1 Acidobacteriota bacterium
AACCCATTGATTTGGCGATGGATTGAGCGTATTTGAGTCGGTTGTCCCGAAACCGGGGTCTTAGCTGCCACGGCTCCGCTACAGCCTACGACAACACCGCCAAAGTTTCTCTCTCGAATGATCCGGCTCCCAGCCGGGGGCAGGACTAACCTGAAACTTGATTTTCAGATTTGGGGGTAAGAAAGACGTAAACGATTGATTTGGTGAGGGATGGGCGTATCTGAGACATTTCTTACACCGAAGGTGTTACTGCGGGTAGCCCAGGGTTGCAATGCGAAGCGAGCTACCCTGGGTCCAGATCGGCAAAATGCCTTACCCCAACGGGGTTATTGCCGACCGGCAACGTGTTGGCAACAACGCCTTCAGCGTAGAAAAGACAGGCGACTCTAACCCAGGGTAGCTCGCTTCGCATTGCAACCCTGGGCTACCCGCAATAACACCTTCGGCGTAGCGGAGGGGCTCCGGTTGGGAGAAGAAGTTTCTTTCCTGTACGGTCCGGCGGTCCGCGGCCGGTGGCGGCGCTAACCTGAAACTTCATTTGCTGTTTTCGACAGAGGCACGGCGTAACCCATTGAGTTATAGCTGGATGGAGAGTTATCCAAGCAATTATCTGAAAACCGTGGCGGTGGCCACACCAGACCCGAAGTTTCTTTCTCGAATGATCCGGCTCGCAGCCGGGGCGGAGTTAATCTGAAACTCGGAAGATTCGTCTGAACGTCTGAGCGTTGCTGAGAAATGGTGAGTTTGGAGAATTCGTCTCTCGTCCTGCTCTTTTCGCTCTTGAACGGGGTCTACCACGGCATGGGAGCGGACCACATGTTGGCAGTTTCGACACTGGCCAGAAAGGGAGCCAGACGTGCTGACGTGGCCCGCCTGGGACTGCGTTTCGGGACAGCACATGCGGGTGTGCTCCTGATCTTGTGCACCCTGGCCCTGGTGTGGAATTTCACGGTTTCCCCAGCCTGGGAGTCAAGAGCAGAAATCTTCGGTGGCGCCCTCCTGATTCTGCTCGGGGCCTGGACCTTCCTCGAGTGGTTGCGGGAGGCCGGATACATCCATACCCACCAACACACGCATGCTGCTGGCTCCGCTCCCCATGCCCACTATCACTTCCATTTGCGGGGAGATCATCCGCAGAAGCACACGCATCCCCACACCTCTACACTGCTAGGAGCCTTGTTCGCATTGAGCGGCCTGCGGGCCCTTTTGATCACCGCCGTCCCGATTGTGCAGAGTAGGTCTCTTTGGCTGACTCTGGTTTATCTGGGCGTCTTCGGGCTGGGAATTGTACTCTCCATGACCGTCTGGGGACTGATAGTCGGCAGCGCTCTCAAAGGGGAACGGTCGGGCCACTGGGTCAGTCTCACGCTCAGTCTCAGCAGCGTCGCTCTTGGTGTCTATTGGATCGGCGCGGCTGGAGGTCCGGTATGATGGAGAGCATAAGTCACGATGAATCGAGCGCGTCTTCAAAGGAGGCAGTGAAGCTTATGTGGCGAATCCTCAACCTGAGCAGACCAGGAATACGGATAGCGATCGGTGTTTCTTGCCTTGCCCTCTGCAGCCCTTCTCTTCAGCAGACGCTTGCCGAAGAAAAAGATTCGGGAGAGAAGAAGGCTCGCGAAGCAATCGCGCGAGGCATTGAGGCCATGGGCGGGGATGCCTTTCGAAATATCCGAAACGCCGAAGTTGTGGGCCGATACTTCATCTTCATCAAAAGGCGCAAAGGGTTTGCGCGCTACCACGACTGGACCGTATACGATCCCGTTAAATCCCGATTTCAGCTGGGCAAAGGAGATAACCAGGAGGTGTCTATCTTCAATCTTGAGCTGGGAAAGGCGTGGAAGCTGAAAGGCGATTACGAGGTCAAGGAGCTCAAGAAAAAGGATATCAAGGCGTGGAAGAAGGCAGTCAACCGGCATTGGTCCTTTCTTCTCAAGAGCAGGATCGACGAAGAGGGCATGAGCCTGTTCTACTACGGACCCGATGATGTGGCTGGCGAGGGGAAATGGGAGGCAGTGGAGTTTCTGGACCCCACCAACGCTTCTAGCGTCGTCTTCTTCGATCTGGAGACCCATCTCCCCCAGAAGATCGAGTCCGAGGTTACCGATTCCAAGTCCGGTGTGCGCTACAAAGAAGAGGTCGAGATCTCCAACTGGCATACCATTGATGGTGTCTACACACCGCTTCGAGAAGACGTCTACCGCGATGGTGAGATGGCCCGGCAAACACACATCGAAGAAATCCACTACAACGTCAACATTCCTCCAGAGTACTTCCTCAAACCGGTCGTGAAGGAAGAGTAGCCACTGAGGCGCGAGGTATCGTATGGTTCTTTCAGTAAGACCTGTCCTGTACCTTGCTTTGCCGGCCCTCCTCGCATCAATCCTGTTGAGCCGCTGCGCCGAGGCGCCACCCGGTCCTGCCTTGGGCAACTACACGGATCCCCCCCAGGTAGGCAGCTATCCCTCACCACAGCCGGTCATTCAGAAGTGGATCGATGACATGGACCTCGGCAGGATCCGTGCCCATGCCTGGGACATCTGGGCCTCGATCACGTCAGACTCGGCCCAGGAAGGCCTTCCCGTCTGGGAAACCTGGTACTCGGGCTACGAGGTCTTCGTGCTTGCCGCCAACACCAAGGACTCCGAAAGACGATCCTTCCGCGACTTCGAGGCCCCCCATCAGTCGCTCCATACGGCCCTCGAGGCCGGAATCCCCGTCGATCAGCCCGAGCGTTTGACCTCGTTCAATCGTTATACCCGGAGCCTGGCTGACCGGATCGTCCTTCACAAGTACAACCTGGCATCGACCCTGGAAAACATCAACGCCTCCTGGAGCGGCACGACTCGGATCGAGGACCGGAAAATCCTGACCTCTACCGGGCCAGTGGATCCCACTCAGATTTCCCTGAAACCCGTCTTCCAGTTCATCGGTGCCCAGGAGCCAACCGCTGTTCCCTTTTGGGCCGGCATCGCTCCCCAATACACTACTGACCTCGCCAACCCCGAACCGCACACCTGGAGGCAGGCTGTCGTAGTCGATCCCAGCGGCAAGCTGCGTCCAGGCTCGACCCACTCGATGTCCTTCAACTCGGAACCCTCACGGGAGCTGCGCGTCGTGTCCCTGGAGGACTTCTTCTACATCAAGCTTACCCAAGCCGACGCCGACGCCTTCACTACCCATTCCTTTGGATTTGGTTCGGGGGATGACGTTGGAAAGGCGAACCTGACGACCAAAACTGCCCTGACAGAGGTAGTCAAGGAAGAGAACCTGGCCCTACTGACTGCCATGCATGTGACCACCAAAGAAATCCCCAACTGGACCTGGCAGACCTTCTGGTGGAGCTTCGATCCCCAGGACGCCCTCTACGGCCGGGGGAGACCCAAGAGCGTCAAGGGAGCCTGGGCACACTACAACATGCGCACGGCCTATTTCATGGTTCAGCCTCCAGGAAAGCCCGGTGGCGAGCCCCTCCACAGCTTCAATCCCTATCTGGAGACCAATCTAAAGGGCACCGTTCCCGGCCCAATCGTCAAGAATTCCGACGGCAGCGAGGCTCCGCTGGAGATCGCCTGGACGGGTCCGAGCACGAACTGCATGAGTTGCCACCGGATGGCTGGATACAAGACCCAGGGGTACCAGCCGGATGGCTTTATTTCGCCGGAAGATCCGGCGCAGTTCGGCGAGGGCACCAAGACAGACTTTCTCTGGTCCATTCCCTTGCGTGCCTACACCCCCCCGGCTGAGTGATCCAGCCTCATCCCCAACCATGAAGATCAAAACCATCGAAGTCATCTCTAACCGCTATCCCCTGGTGACCGTTACCACCGACGAGGGAATTACCGGAATCGGAGCCACCTCCGCCTCCCCGGCCACGATTCGGAGCATCATCGAAAACGAAGAAGACGGACTTCGCCAGATGCTGGTGGGTGAGGATCCAACCCAGACCAACCGGCTCTGGCGCAAGATGTACTATGGCTACCCGGGAAATCGAGGACGAGCCTGCGAGGGGGGAGTGGACATCAATGCCATGGCCGCCATCGACATGGCCCTCTGGGACCTTTCGGGGAAGCTGCGCCAACTTCCCATCCATCAGCTCCTGGGGGGTGCGGTGCAGCCCCGGATGCTCGCCTACGCCAGCGGCACCGCAGCAGACATGCACGCCATCGAACAACAGGGAGTATGGGTGGACAAGACCGAGAACCAGCTTCGCCAGGAATGCGAGACCTTTCTGGAACTCGGCTTCAAGGCCATCAAGTTCGGCTGGGGAGACGACTTCGGACCGCGAAGACAGAAGTTGCTGGCCGCGATTCGCGACACCATCGGATCTGAGGTTCGCCTCATGCTCGACATGGGACCCCCGGACTACGGCAGGAGGATGCGGACGCTGAAGGATATCATCGAGGTCACCCGGGTGGCAGAAGAGTTCGATGTCTATTTCCTGGAGGAACCAATGCTGCCAGATGATATCGCAGGTCATCGGGCGGTCAAGGATAGCTGCGATGTGAGGATCGCAACCGGGGAAAGCCTGACCACCATCCGGCAGTTCATCGACTACCTGGAGCAGGAGGCAGTCGACGTGATCCAGCCCGACGCTCAGCAGATCGGCATCACTCAGTTCTGCCGAGTGGCACAAAGGGCCGAGGAGGATCGGATCCTTTGTATTCCCCACTCACCCTGGACGGCGATGGCGGTCGCAGCTCATGTCAACGTGCTCTCGACCGTCGTCAACAGCGTCATGATCGAGTATCCGGCTTTCGCCAGCTACGGACCGGGCACCCGCGGTCACACCCAGACCCTTATTCTGCACGAGCGCATCGTCGAACATCCTCTCGTCTTTCAAGATGGATACATTGAGCTCCCAACCAGGCCAGGGCTGGGGCTGGGAGAATACGTCCCGGAGGCAGTGACCGAATTGGAGGCTTCGTGAGTCCGGACCCGCTTTCGAAGGTAGTAGTGACCTGGTCTGGCCTGCAGGGTCCAATCAGCCAGCGCTTTGAGCAGGATGCGGAACTGCGGGGGATAGAGCTGTTCATCGGCGACGACCGCGATGAGATACTCCAGCAGCTGGGGGACGCCGAGGTGGCTTTCGTGGCTCCCTTCGACGCCGAGATGCTGGCCGCGGCCAAACAGCTTCGCTGGGTCCACGCCCATGTGGGAGGGGTTGAGAGCTACCTGTTTCCCGAGATGGTGGCGAGTCCCGTCCCCTTCACCTGCATCAAATCGACTTTCGCCACGGTCGGCCGTGAATTCGCCATCGCCGCCATGCTGCTGTTTTCCCGCCGACTAAACCATGTAATCGGAACGGAGGCCCTTTCGGTCGAAGTTGGAAGCCGAGACCACGAGCTTCATCCCGAGGATCTGGCCGGCAGGACCGTCGGCGTCTTTGGACTGGGTAACATGGGTAGGGCAATCGCCAGCGGCGCAGCTTCGATGGGAATGCGGGTGCTGGCTGTTGCACGTACTCCCAGATCGACCCCGGAACAGGTCGATCATCTCTACACGGTCGACAACATAGACGATTTCCTGACACAGTGCGATTACGTTGTCACCGCCCTCCCGGTGACTGCCCAGACCCGCGGGTGGATCAATCAGGAGCTGCTGAGGAAGATGAAACGCTCGGCCTATCTGATCGACTGTTCGGGCCGATTGGCTCTCTACGATTTTGGCGCGTTGGTGCAAGCGATCGAAGAAGAATGGATCGCCGGAGTCTGTCTCCAGCCTACTGGTCCGGGCGGCTCACTCGACATACCGGGCCTCTCCTCACCCTTCTGGAAGCGTCCCAATGTCGTCGTGTCCCCTTGCCGAGGCACCTCGGTCGAACAAGACGAGATCTGCCTTGAGCTCTTCTTCGACAATCTGAACCGATACCGAACCGGCCAACCTCTCCGTGACCTGGTGGACAAGCAAGCGGGCTACTGACAGCAGGAGCGCGACACCCCACAGCGGGCCGAATTCAAGTCCTACAGAGCCGCGAGCGAAGTAACCTGTTGGCAGTATGAGGCCAATTCCCAAGGAGCGACCGGTCGGCAGCACAATCTCCCTCATCCCCGATCGTTGGTCTTCAATCCTTCTGCATCCCTTCGGTCCAGCTGCGTAGCTCAGCTCATAGGTCCGCAACCGCTTTCAGGGTTGAAATCCAGGGCGGCGCTTTTGACCCAGGGTTCGGAAACCCTGGGCTGATATACACAATCCCGTTGGGATTGACCTCGATTACAGATTCCAGAACCCCTGCTCAACGATCTGCAGGAGAGGTTCCCTAGGAGTCTGCGCGGTAGAAATGATTGTAGCGAGAAAGCGAGTTGTTCTATTCGTTGAGAAATTGGGGAACTATGGGCCGATTCTACCTTTTCGCAGTAGACCAGTTTCTACCGCGCAGTCTCCTAGCTTTCCAGCAACTTCCTGCGACGCCTCAGGGAAAAAATCCCAATCCACACGATCGATACAGTCAGCACTATCATCCCCCCCTCACCCAACGTTGGAATCTGGTCGGGAGTGGGCGGAAGGATCTGTCCAGTAGGGTCGGGGGACGCAGGGGCCTTGAAGGTCACGAAGATGGTATTGCGGGCATCCACCCCCTTGATATTCAGGGTGTAGTCTCCGTTGGGGATCGAGGGTACGACAGCGTCCAGTAGCGGAGCGGGAGCTGCGCTGGTCCCTACTACAAACTCCTCCCACTCGTTGTCACCCGACGGATTTAGATTGGTGACCTCCCAGACTCCTCCAGGCGCAGTCACGGAGTAGATCGGATTCGGGGCCTCCGGCGTTGTCCATTCCCCAAAGGGGTTCGGAAAGGGCGAATCATCGGCTGGATCCCCGAGCATTGCTCCTTCTGGTAAAGCATTTATCGAGGGGAAAGGGGGAACACCTTGAAAGTTCGGGTCGTCATTGTCCATCGCAACATCGAAATCGCCATCAAGCAGCACACTGAATATGGTGGGTTCAGTTGGGATGTTGACACGAATCGAGAAAGTAAATGAGCCGTCGAAGCTGGTAGGGCCTGGAAAACTCGCTCCGAAGCCATTGTAGCCGATGTAGCCTAGATTGGACTGATCAAAAACGAAGATCTCAACTCCGACGCCGCCGACTCCTACCTTGAAGTTAGCCTGCTCGTGTCGAAGCAGCGTGCCGCCCGGCCCCGGAATCCACTCTTTCACCAGATGGTAACCACAAGCGTCTCCGGCTACCTCCCCCGCTTCGGGTGCAAGGATATTTCCGCAGGCCTCAGGATCTTGCTGGACAACAAACCCTACCCATCGGTTGTCGGGCATATCCGCTCCGAGAAACACACAGCTGGGAGCGGGAGTTCCACCGGCACAAGTGTTGGCAATCGTGAGCGGATTCGAGTTGGCAGCAGGGGCCTGCCCGGGCGGTATTTGCGAATCCAGCCAGGGCCCACTGGGATCACGGAACAGAGTATATTTCACCTCGTCCATGACATCCTCGCATCCAGCCGTCCGGCAGTTATCCCAACTGATATTGCCGCCTGGCCTTCTGCGAGTGTCACCGTCGAAGATCCAAATAGCGAACTCGGTAAGATGACGGGGCACCCTCACGGAGAAGTGTCGCCGCGACCGATCCTCCCCGACTCCTGGTAGGTCGTCGTCAATCTCGCCGAGGGAACTCAGTCCCCGAAGCAAGCTGATGAACCGGCCACTCTGAATCAGCGCACCCAGGTCGCCATTGACATCCGGGCCGGTATTATCCGGTAGGCCGGCAGTGGGCCGAACGGCCTGAGCTATTGCGGGCACCCCGAAGAGTGCAAGTACTAATAAACCGACTAAAACGACCATCCAAAACCGTAACGTCATCAGTGGCGCAATCCGATCCAAAATCCACCTCCTGACTGATAAAACGGACGTTTAAGTCTCCCTTCCCCACTCAAACTTCTCCTACCCTGCTGCAAAACCTGCTCAGAGAGGCTCAGCAGGGCATAAACGTCCGGTAGGGTAGCAGGAGGGGCTGATATTTTTGGATCCGTGGAGCTCACTCCATCCCGGAAGGTTCCACCGGAAGAGCTGGGCCAAGCCCTAGTACAGCGTCCTGTACTAGGGAAAGAGGAATATTTCGAACGGTCCTGGGCTAAGGGTCTGTCAGGAAATAACAGATGCACTTTGGCGCGAGCGCCGTGGGGGCAGATGCGAGGCGTCGCGACGCAGGCGATGCCGCTGCGCATCTTCCAGGCGCGGCAACAAAGCAGATGCCCCCGCGCCGCCGCGCCCC
>JAKZYH010000342.1:0-2546 GCA_047514575.1 Acidobacteriota bacterium
CTCGAAATGGACGACCTTATCGACATCCAGACTCTTATAGGGTTGGCCCCATCGCAGAACCGGGAAATGAATCACAGAGTCCCTGCCTTTCTCAAAATCCGAACGCCAGAGGCGTCCCAAAACACTCTCTAATAGACGCCCACCGCCGTCGTGGCCGCAAACGCCCGGTAGGGGCGCAGTCCGCTGACTCCGTCCCAGGGATAGGGTTTGCAAGGCGGTTCGCGTTCCCCTTCGTCTCTCTCCAGAAAACGAGGCATGAAGAATTCCGAAGTGAGGGTAGTGAGGAGCACGCGCCCGGTCTCCCCGTACTCCACCACGCTTCCGGAGTCGTCGAAATCCACGACCTGAATTGCGCCGCGCGGCTGCGGGGCATGGTAGGTGATCTTGTAGTTGTCGGCTGGATCGAACGGCTTGGAGGGAGCCAGTCCCATGAGCGTGTTGCCGTAGGTGGGCGTCAGGTAGGTTCCGTCCAGCAGTTCCTCTACGGCGAAGCGATACCACTGCGGCGTAAACTCCGTTCCGCCCGCGAAAATTCCCTGAATGCCGACTTCTCCGATGCTCCGTCCATCGTTTTCCAGCCGCTCGGCCAGAGCCTCCAGTAGTTTGGGTGTGGTGAACATGCAGCGGATATCGTGATTCGCTGACAGGAGTGTGGCGGCCTGGTCAATCACATGTCTCTGATACTGCAGGAGCTCATCTTTTGCGCCTCTCTTGATGAGCTTGATCACCCAGCGCGGGTCCAGGTCCACACAGAAACAGATCCCTCCCCGGCTGTGAGCCAGGTGCTCGACGGCCAGGCGCAAGCGACGCGGGCCGGAAGGTCCCAGCATGAGCCAGTCAGCGCCTGGCGGAAAGTACTCCTCGGGCAGGGTTTCAGAGAATAGCTCGTAGTCGATGCGGAAGTCTTCAATGTTCACCCGGGATTTGGGAATCCCGGTAGTCCCACCGGTTTCGAAAACACTGATGGGTCGATCTGCCAGGCCTTTGGGCACCCATCGGCGCACCGGGCCACCGCGCAGCCAGTCGTCCTCGAAGTAGCCAAACCTCTCAAGATCCCCAAACCCCTGGACCGTTTTTCTGGGATCCCAGCCGGCCTTCTCTGCCCACTCCAGCCAGAAAGGGCAGCCCGTCTCAGGACTGAAATGCCACTGGACCATTTCGCGAACGTGGGCATCCAGTTTCAGCCTGTGAGCCTGCACTTCCTGTTCCGACGGGCTTGAGGTTACGCTTGTCATCATTCGCACCTTACCTCAGTGTCAAAAATCCGGTCAAGGCCCGCGGCGCAACTTGAAGCTCGTCCCTGCAGCCAATATTCTTCTAAAACGTGCAGAAGCAAAGATCTCTCCCCGGATTCATCCTCTTTCTGCCTTTGATTCTGGTCCAGGTACAGGCGCAAGAGCTGGAGATACATCTCCAGGACGGCGACGCGCAGATCCGTCCGCTGGAAAGCGTTGTGTTGCAGGTCCGGGCCTTCCAGAGAAAAGAGGATGAGGAAGGGAACGAGACGAGAGTGCGGGTGTTGCCGCCGCCCGTCCGGTTTGGCCTGAAATCAAAATCAGAAGGATGGCTCTCCAAGCCGTTTCGAAATCAGGTGGACAGCTTTCAGGGTCAGGGCTCCGGCCAGGGCTGGAAGAGTTGGCTTGGAAACTTTGGCAGGTCGCTGATCAGCTTCGACAGTGTCTTGTACACGGCTCCAGAGAAGCCCGGAGCCTATCGTGTGACGGCTGACTCAGAGGGCCAGACGGTATCGCTCGATTTGAAGGTGACACCCTCGACCCCTTCCAGGAAGACAAGGGAAAAGACGAGCTTTCGACCGGAATCCAGCAGCGGCGAACCCTATCGCGCCCTGGTCGCTCACTGGGCTCCCATGGTGGCCCAGGCCACCTGGTTTGAGCCGAAGGCTGATTACCTGGCCCGATTCGATTTTGACGGAGACTGGAAAGGGGACAACAACTGGGAGAACACGGCTGCGGGAAGCTCACAGGCCTACGTCTACTATGCGGTTGCTGAAACAGAGACGCACTGGTTCCTGATCTACAACTTCTTTCATCCCCGGGATTATTCCGCCAACTGTGTGGGTGGCACCTGTCATGAGAATGACAATGAAGGGCTCATTCTCACGATTCGCAAGGACGGCACCCGCTCAGGACGGCTTCAGGTGATGGAGACGCTGGCCCACGACAACATTTACTCGTATCGTGCTGACAAGCAGATCAAGAACAGGGCTCACAAAGTAGACGGGAAGGTCGAGTTCTACCGGGAAACCCATCCCGTCGTTTTCGTTGAGTCCGGGGGGCACGGCGTTTACGGATCCAGCGACCGACATTCAAAATTCAGTCTGCGGCGCGGCGAGTTTCGAGAGACGACCGGTGTCACGTACATCTACGGCGCAAGAGCCGGTCGGCCCCGTCATGGGAACGACCGTGAGGTCAGCTACCAACTCCTTCCCATTCTGGGCCACTGGTGGCGGCGTAGCCAGGACGACGCAGGGACTTTTGCAGGAGATTTCCGTTACCAGCCCTACGGACAGAGGCCTGCAGCGTCCC
>JAKZYH010000343.1:0-3105 GCA_047514575.1 Acidobacteriota bacterium
AGGGTGGAACTGTGAACCCACTTCGCAACCGAAAGGGCGAGGCTGGAAACCCTCCACCTACGGCTGCCTGGACTGCTGGGAGTACCCCGCCTACTCGACCGGTCCTTCAGGGCCGGGTACTCGGGTGAAGTAAAACCTGAGCCCGCTTCAGCGGGCTTCTCGAGTGAGGCTTCAGCCAAAGTCCGGTCCGTCGGTCCTTTGTACCTCTGATGACGATCTCAGGCAATCTCGTGTGCCCTAGTGACCTGAATCGAGCTCTGGTAGTGGAGATCAGAACGGATCCTTGCTAAAGCCTCTCCGCGAGAAGCCTGCTGAAGCAGGCTCTGCTCCTCACGTCGAGCGAATACCCGGCCCTGAAGGACCGGTCTATTACGCTTCGCGCCAGCCCGCTGAAGCGGGCTCCTGGATAGGGTTGGCTGCGGTAAAACCTTCTGTCCGGGCGATGAGCTCAGAAGTATGAAAAAGTTTCCTTTTCGAATAGGTCCAGGCCTTCCTTGGGGGCGGAACTAAGCCGAAACTGCATCAGCTAGAAAATCATGCAAGAGTCGCCATCTGACGGATCCAAATCCTTCGAATCATCCGACTCCATTCGACGGAGCTTGCGAGTCGGATGTTCGCGGGATACCCTCACCGGCGAGCTCAATGGGTTCGTCAGGTCTTCGGTATCGAGGTGACTACTTGGGAGCTACATTTGAACCATGAATGAGCAGATTGCCTGGGGGCAGACCCGACCTACGGTGGGCGGAGTGCACGGGGTGGTGGCCTCGGCCCACCCCCTGGCAAGCCAGGCTGGACTCGACATCTTGCGCCAGGGTGGAAATGCCGTGGACGCTATTGTTGCCACAGCCGCCGCATTGAACGTTGTCGAACCCTACATGAGCGGTATCGGGGGTGTTGGCTTTCTCCTGCTGCATCTGTCCTCCGGTCAGAGCCAGGCACTGAACTTTTGCGGCGCGGCTCCAAAGAAGGCCACGCCGGACCAGTTTACCTACGAGAATCGGGAACGGGGACCTCGATCCTGCCTGACTCCAGGGAACCTGGCAGGGTGGACCGAGGCCCATAGACGGCACGGCTCACTGTCCTTGGCCCAGATCTTTTCTCCAGCACTCGCCCTGGCCCGCGAGGGGTTTCCTCTGCATCCCGCCAACGCCAAGCTCATGGCGTTGAGTCTCGAACGCCTGGACGAAGAGGGTCTCCGGATCTACGGCGGTGTCGAGACGCGAATCGGGGCGGTCCTACGACAGCCCGAGTTGGCGGATACCCTTGAAGGCGTCGCCGCCGATGGAGGAGAAGACTTCTACCGTGGCGACTTGGGTCGCTCCATCGCCGAACACGTGCAATCCCTGGGAGGACTGTTGGCTCAAGAGGACCTGGCCGGCTATCTCCCAGAGTGGGAAGAACCCATCAGCGTCGACTATCGAGGACTCGAGGTGAGGACCTGTCCTCCCAACTCCGAAGGATTCCAGATCCTGCAGACGCTACTGCTGCTGGAACCCGAAGACCTGAAGGGATTAGGACACAATACGGCTCCCTATCTACATCTGTTGAGTGAGGCCATTAAGCTGGCCATGGCCGACCGGATCCGCTGGGGAGCCGACCCCCGAGAGCAGTCGGTGCCGCTGGAGCGTCTGCTAAGTCCCGACTACATAGCTGCTCGCCGCCAACTGATCCGTTACGAGCAGGCATCACAAAGCAATGGAGAAAACTGGGTTCCAGAAGGGATACCGGGAGCCGTTGCCGCAGGCTCGGAAGATGGTCTCACGACCCACATGTCCGTCGTCGACTCTCAGGGGAATGCATGCAGCATCACCCAGTCGCTGGGTTCTGGTTTCGGTTCGGGAGTCGTGGTACCGGGGACTGGGATCACCCTCAACAATTTTGCAAACTGGTCCGAGATCGATCCTCGATGTCCAAATCCCAACCTGATTGGCCCGGGTCAGCGTCCCTCCTGCTGTATGGCTCCTTTGCAGGTGTTCAAGGAGGGTCGCTTCTGGTTTTCAGTTGGGACTCCGGGAAGCTGGGGAATTCCCCAGACCACGGCTCAGATGATACTCAACATCGTGGAGTTCGGAGCCAATCCCCAACTGGCCATCGAGGCCCCGCGTATTCGCCTTCAGGAAGGGACCCGGGTGCTGATCGAGGATCGGGTCGATGAGCAGGTGCGTGAGGAACTCACTTCGAGAGGACACGACCTGGAGCTGATCGGTGACTTCTCCTGGCTCGTGGGAGGAGGTCAATCGGTCATGGTCGATCCCGATTCAGGTGCCCGTCTGGGTGGAGCGGATCCCCGCCGCGACGGCTACGCTCTGGCCTACTGAGGACCCGGGAAAGGAGAGACGAGTGCAGCTGTCAGAACTCATCATCAGGGAAGCCAGGGAACGAGGTTTGCAGCACTTCTTCGGGATTCCCGGCGGCGGTATCCCTCTAGAATTGATGGATTGGGGGCGGAGCCTGGGAGTCTACTTCGTGCCGGTGGCTCACGAGTCCTCTGCCGCCATCATGGCGGCCTACTATGGACTCCTGAAAAACACGGCAGGGTTGGCACTGGCAGTCAAGGGTGTGGGCGCCGGGAACCTGGTGGGCGGAGCGGTCAACGCCTACTTTGAGCGGGTACCACTTGTCTGCTGCTGCGAATCCGGATCGGCCGAAACCCGCCACCTCGAGTTGGTATCGCAGTGCGCCCAGCAGGGGCTCTTCTCTGCAGTGGTGAAATATCAGGCTACTCTGGAGTCGAAAACCGCTTGCGGCACCCTTCAAGAAGCCTTCTTTCAAGCCAACGACGGTCGCCCTGGTCCGGTACTGTTGGACATCCCCACCGACCTGGGGATGACCGAGGTTGCTGACGCAGCTCAAGCAACTAGATCTCGCTCGCTGCTGGCGCCCGACGAGTCAAAGCTGGAGACGCTTAGGCAAGCCCTGCTCAAGGCAGAGAAGCCAATCGTTGTAGCTGGGGCCGATGTCATCCGGAGCTCATGTCAAGAGGTGTGTAAATAGACTCAGGCGGCTTTCTCCTTCGACTCCTGGTTGACCAGGACTCCATTCACATACTTGGCTCCCTGATAGACATCTCTCATGAGCTCTGGAGCTTTGAGACGACGGAATCGT
>JAKZYH010000344.1:0-4574 GCA_047514575.1 Acidobacteriota bacterium
TGGGGGTTCCCCCAGAAAATCAGGGCCGTCTGAGGGTCAGGGTAGGTGCCGCTGAGGTGATTGAGTAGGGCAATATCAGGCTTGCCGTCCCGGTTCACGTCCCCCGCGGCGACTGAGAGAGGGCCGAAGCCCTGGATCTCGTATTCGGCAACTACAGCAATGGAATGAACCGGTCGCTTCCAATCTTTCTCTACTGGGGTGGCGGCGATGGCACCTTTCAGGAGAAAAGGCGAACTGATCTGCCTGCCGAGTCCTCTTGCGGCATTCAAGTCCGGGATCTGAATCGGGATGGCTACCTGGAGATCGTAGTCCACAACCACATCGTGAACGGACGGCACGACTTCGGCGCCTACATCTACTGGGGCGGTGCCCAGGGATACAGTATCGATCGTCGAACCCAATTACCCACCACCGCCACCCACATGTCCACCATCCTGGAACCGGGAAACGTCTACACCCGTCGGCTGGAAGAAGAATACATCTCACCTCCGATCTCCAAGACGCCTTCCCCGCAGGTCATGCTCCACTGGGAGGCCAGCACTCCCCTAGGTACGGGCGTCCGCTTTCAAGTGAGAGGGGCGGCAGCGGAGAAGGAGCTGAGCAAACAGGAATGGACAGGTCCAGCCGGCGCCGGATCCTATTTCCGGGAGTCCGGCCGCAGCCTGCCAGAACACCTGGCATCAGCACCGTGGGTTCAGTATCGGGCCGTTCTGACTACACCTGATGGGGGAAACTCTCCAGTTCTCAGGGGTGTGTCGTTGGAGTGTGTGGCTAACAACAGATAAGAAAATCCCAAGGTACAAGATACAAACAAATCTCAAATTCCAAGCACCAAAGTTTCCGCGACGTGAGAGGGAAGGTTGCCTTGGGGTGTCCGGCTATCCCTGCCGAGCCGAGGATCTCTGTGCTATTGAGGATAGGATCTTGACCAGTTCAGTCGCCTCCCGGAGTAGATGCTCGCTTTCGACGTGATTCTCGAGGGTATTTGTTTCAGAGATTAGTTTGAGCCAGTAGGCGCTTTCTTTTGCTTCCTTGCGACTGATTCTTATCCGCATCAAGAAGTCTTTTCTGCCCAAGACGTCGTTTGCCTCTCGGTAGTTGGCGCCCACAGATCCGGAAGCCTTAATGAGCTGTCTGCTGTCCTCCTCATTCGCGACTGTAACTGGAACAGTCTTAACAAATATCCGGACCCGTTTCGCAAACTGAAACGTTCTCTCTTCGAGATCATACAAAGCCACGTGCCCTAATAACGCGACTTCCAGAGAATCCACGATCCAATCAGAGAGCAAGCGTCAGCTCCCAAAATCCGCATGGAGTCTTTGGTACTTTGAAACCTTGAACTTGGAGCCTGTTTGTATCTTCAGTCTAGGAACCGAGAATCATGACACAAACAGACTTCAGCATAGTTGTCCTCTTCAAAGGTGGCCGCCTCCCGACCTGGCATCGTCTGACCCCGGCTGAACGCTCAGCATACGAGCAAGAACATGTCGACCTCATGCTTTCTGTTGCGCGCCAACATCGGATGAAGCGCGTGGAGGGGTTCCGCCTGATTGCGCCGCAGGAAAGGTGGGAACGATTCTGGATCATCGAGTTCCCCCCCCTGGAGGGAGCCGAAGCCTGGATCGAGGCCGAGATGGCTCCCCCTTATGGTCTCTACGGATTCTACGAGTATTACCTATCCCGTCCCTTCCGTCCCGACGAGTTCTCCAGCTGGGTGACGCATCCTCGTCCTGCTGCTGTTGCGAAGCCGGACACCAATCCCCACCAGATCCCACCTCTGAAGGCTGATCTCAGCAGCATCGTCGTGCTCCTGTTCGGAAGGTGGCTGCCAGGGTCTGAGGCCGTCAATCCCGGCGACCGAGGCGACCAGGAACACGTCGATCTGATGAAGAGGATAGCTCGGGAGCATCGCATGATGCGGCTGCAGGCGTTTCAGCTCATCGATCCCCAGCCCGATTGGCACCGGGCCTGGGTGATGGAGTTTCCGGACCTGGTCGGCGCCGAAGCCTGGATCAACGGCGAGATACTGCCACCCCATGGAGCTTACTCCAACAAAATTATGTATCTCGCCCGCAGGTGGGCCCCAGAATATTTCCCCAGTTGGATACCGAGCTGAGAATAACCGTCCCACTCCCCGATGCCAGGCCGTTGCGTTGCATCGTGTTTACGTAATTATGTACACTTTCTCCGGAGGCGATGATGGCAACCGAGACCATTTCACTTACAGAAATGAGGCCACGCTTATCCGAACTCCTGGCAAGAGCCAACGAACGATTCGACCGGTTCGTCATTACGCGGCGAGGACGTGCCGAGGCCGTGCTGCTCTCATCAGACGAGTTCGATGGCCTGTTGGAAACCTTGGAGATTCTGTCTGACAAAGCCCTGGTAGAGAGACTTGTCGAGGCAGATGATGAATTCTCGGAGGGTGGCGGACACACTTTAGAGGAACTGCGGCAGGAGCTGCTCGGTGACGACGGTTAGGCTCTCGACCCATGCAAGAAAGAGCTATTTGAAACTCGCTCGCAGCGACCGCCGACAATTCACACGCGTCGACCGTGTATTGGGCCAGCCGCGTACAAATCCCGATTTAGGCAAGCCCCTGACGGGCCCGTTGGCAGGACACCGTTCAATGCGGGTTGGATCCCTGCGCATCGTCTACCGCTTCGATCAGGCAAACGACATCGTCCTGGTGCTAGACGTCGCTCAGCGTGGAGATGTCTATCGCTGAGCCCTTGAAGCCACCTCCGCTCGCACGTCGGTCCAGTGGCTATTTCCGGATTTCGAAAGAGTAGAGCTTGGCGCCCCGAAGGTGGAAGCGGAGGCGGAAGGGCTCACCGGGTTTCGCTCCCAGGCTCGCCTGGCCTCTCCAGGTGACCTGCTTCATCAGCTGATCGCCGAAGAGCGGATCGCATGCTCCTAGGGTTCTTCCCTCGACATCTTGGACTTCGACGGCAATCGATCCGCTGCGACGGGTTTCGAAGTTGAGCCAGAGACGATCTCCTTTGCTCGTCAGCGATTGGGTTACGAAGCTGCCTTCTTCGTCGGCCACCAGTGCACCCAGGCGTTGCTTGGGCCAGACCGCGAAGGCGATTTCCCCCAGCTCGCCCAGGCGGGGAAACTTGTGGGGGACAGCAAACCCGCTGTAGGGCAAAACCACCCTGTCACCTGAGATCTCGGCCAGTCCAGCCCCTGGGAAGATGCAGCCGGCGTCGAACTCGCCTTCACGACCCGGCTCCAGCGCCGGCCCACCCGGAAGGAAACTCCAGACACGACCCTCCATGCTGCTGGCGACCCGCATGACACTGGTGTCGGTGTTCCGATGATAAATCATGGGGAACATCAGGTGCATGGTGCGGGTGCCTGGATACATCGATCTTCCGTTAGTGTAGTAGTCGACCCAGGGTGGATCCTGGGCATTCGGCAACAGAATCCTCTCTGGATGTGGCCAGCGGCGAAAATCGGACGTCTCCGCCCGGCCGATCATGCGCCGGCCCATTACCCCCATGCGGAAGTAGCCCACATAGCGCTGCAGACTGTCATCCCAGTACGCGGTAGTTCCGGTGTCGCTGACGTGGCCCATTATTGGTTCATCCAACTCGCGCCAGCGAATCCCGTCGGGCGAGACGGCTGCCATGATCCCGGTCCCGTCGCTGGCGGCGACTGTGACCGATTCGGGCCGAAGGGCACGAAGCCGGTCTACCGTCTCCTTGTCGGCCGCGGCCTGGTACAAGGCCTTGAAGCGCTCGGCCGGGGCCGCGTGGGGATCGACGAAGATCGCAGGACCGTGAATTCCGTACTTGCAAACTCCCGGTCCCAGGACGATGTTGTTGGCCTTGCTGCCCGCGAACTCGATTTGACCCAGGGATGGCTTGGTGTAGTTCACCCCATCAGTGGACTCGGCGTAACAGACCATGTAGCCCTCGGAGCCCCGGCCTCTGCGAAAGGTGGTCGTATTGTAGAAAAGCAGGTATTTCCCCTGGTAGTGGATGAGATTGACGTAGGGGGTGAAGAACTCCCAAGGCTTGTCGTTGGTGATTACCGGACCTAGTTTTGCGGCCGGAACCCGCTCTAGACGGATTCCCGATGGGATATCTACTGGGATGACTTCGATATCCGAGTTGATATCAGACGAATAGGCCTTGGGTCGATCTCGCTGAATGCGCTTTCCCTGGTATCTATAGCTGGTGTGCCCCGGGTTGACGTACCTCCAGTCCACGAAGAGATGGGGACCCGGATCGAGGTGGTAGGCGCGTCCATGATATCCGTAGGCATAGATGGCGGCACGCTCCGGTGTTTTGAAGCCAGCGTCTTTGTCCTGGCCAGCCCCTGCAGTGAGAGAAGACATGACCAGAACAAGCAAGACCGCTCTGACGTAGCTGTGGGCTCCTAGCCAAAGGCTCGACAGGAAGAACTTCGGCCTGGAGGCCAAAGCTAGTGCGCCTGTGAAGGCGTTTGATCAGAAGGGTGCAAGTCCCTTCCAGGCTAACGTTACCGGCCTGAAGTCGACAGTGGTAACTGCGTTTCCATGAGGAAAGGTGGAGAGCAACCTGAGACGAACGACCCATCCGTAACGC
>JAKZYH010000345.1:0-13504 GCA_047514575.1 Acidobacteriota bacterium
CATCTGTGGTAGGTCTGGCTTTCGTTATCCTACTCCCGCGCAACGCCAAGAGGGGTGCGCTGGCGCTGATCTGCCTGGGAGGAAGCGCCCTGGTGATGTGGGTAGGTGTCAGGAACCTCGATGAGAACTGGTTGAACATCGTTAGAGAGAAGTTGACTGCCCGCTATTCCCGCCCAGAGATACTGTTCTCCCGCTCCAGCTTTGTCGGTCGCTACGATGTGGTAAGGCGATCACCGAGACAACGCTCCCTCTCAGCATTCGAGAACGGTCGGATCACCGATACCATCAGGAGGCTCCCCAAGGAGAACTATGTGATCGATCCTCGTGTTCCGCACAACCTGATGGACGATCCGACGATTCTAGTTCTGGGTCTGTCGGGAGACGCGATCACAAAGACATCGATGAATCTGGGCAAGAAGGTCTACGGAGTCGAGATTAATCCCGCCACGGCTGAACTCCAGCGTAACGATCTGGTTCGTTACAACGGAAACTCCTATGAAGGCATCGAGCTCTTCATCATGGACGGTCGCAGCTATCTGGCCCAGACCGATCGCAAGTACGACATCATCACGCTGATGAATGCTCACACGATGCGGGGAAGGACAACGGGTCGCTCGGCCAGTACAGAATACCTGCACACACGAGAGGCAATGTCGGTGTACCTTGATTTGTTGACGGATCGAGGGATTGTCGACATTGAAGAACCGGTCAGCATCCTGCGCCGCGAGGTACCCGTCTGGAAGCTGCTTTGGACGATGCGACAGGAGCTTTTGTCTAGAGGCGTTCCCCAGCCCAAAGATCATTTTTTCATCTTTCAGTGGAGGACCAGGAGTAACAACTACATCCAGATTCTGATGAAGAAGACTCCTTTCGTGCCACAGGAACTAGACAACCTGCGCCGTTGGTTGGATGAATGTGATCGGAAGCCTCAGCTCGAGCGAGCAGCAGGTCGGAGGCTTGGCCCGATCACCTCAACGACCACTCTGTTGCATTCTCCTGACCAGCCCAGCGCAAGTAACTGCTCTCGCGTAGTCCGAGGAGAGGTGGAGGAGGAGTTTAGGCTTGCCCGGGGACTGAGGTCGACGACCGACGACCGACCCTTTCATTTCGACGTTGATCCGACCCGTCCTGGAGTTACAGGCGTCTATAAGAAAACCCTGATCTTACTGCTCTTGCTGGTGCCTTTTTTCGTGGCTCTTCTGTCTCGATATCGAGGCGAGTTGAGCCGAGGATTGCCCTATCTCCAGATCGTTAGCCTGACTGGAATCGCCTACTTCCTGATCGAGGTGGTCCTGATTCAGCGCTATGCCATTTTCCTGGGATCACCTTTGGTCACATTTACGGCCGTACTCGGAACGCTGCTCGCCTGCTCTGGAGCGGGCAGCCTCTGGAGCGGACGTCTCAGGCAGTCGGGCGCTCTTTGGGCGGTAGGTGTCACGCTCGTCTTGCTGGCGGCGCATGCGTTCATCATACCCCTGGTATTCTCACTTGCAGGGGGTTTACCGCTGTTGTGGCGAATCCTCCTCACCATTGTCTCTGTTGGTCCTTTGGCCTTCTTCATGGGAGTCCCTTTCCCCTACATCATGCGTAGGGGACAAAGCGATTTCGGCCCTTCCTCGGCGGCGATGTTGTTCGCTATCAACGGCGCGGCTAGCGCCATCGCGGTTCCACTCGCTCTGAATCTCTCGATGGCATGGGGATTTGCTGGTGTGCTCATCGTGGGGGCGCTGACATACTTCGCAGTGGGTTTACTGCTGGCAATGGAGTGGCTGGGTCGAATCGCCGTAGTGGTAAAGGGCGTCGCGCTGTGCCTGGCGCTGTGGCTCTTGATCTCTCCCTGGATGGTAGTTCAGTGGGGTTCGGGGAATGCAGGAGAAGATTCTTACAATCGCCTGTACTCGCTTCGCTATGGTGATAGCAGGTTGCGAGAGAGTCAGATTTTCGCGGGTGGATCCAGGCGTCGCCAGAAATCGGTCTCTTGGCTCTTCTGGGCAATTCAGGGAGGCGGAAAGACGATCTTGGTGGATACCGGATTCGAGACTCCGGGCGAAGCGAAGAAGCGGGGAATTCGCAATTACATCCGCCCCACGGAGAAGTTGCTGAGCCTCGGGATCTCTCCGGAAGAGGTGACAGATGTGATCTTGACTCACGCCCACTGGGATCACATGGGCGGCCTCTCCTCCTATCCGAATGCCCGTATCTATGTCCAGGAAGCCGAATTTCGCCACGCCCTCGCAATTCTCGACGGTGGTCAGTCCAAGAGCCAAGGGATCCGTGCAGTGGATGTCCGAGCCCTGCAAAATGCGCATCGGGAGGGTAGGGTAGAACTGATCCGGGGAGAGCACGAATTGATCCCTGGTGTCGTCATGGTCGAGGGAGGCTCACATACCCCCGGTTCCCAGTACGTCAAGGTTCGGACCCTGGATGGCACGGTCATCGTTGCTGGAGACGCGGTGTATCTACACGAAAACAACGTGTTTCACCGGGCGATCGGAAGTACAGTGGATCGTGCGCAAAACCTCAAGGATATACGCCAATTCCAAGGCTTGGCGGCCTCGCCGTTTCTGATCCTGCCAGGCCATCAACCCCCATTGAAAAACTGGTTCCCCGAAGTTTCCGACGGAGTCTTTCACGTCTCGGCCATGTGAGCGGGTCTGCGCCGCGGCAACCCGCGCTCATGATGGCAGGGTGTGTCTGTAAGATGGACGTTGTGGGGCAGCGTATCAAGGACAGTGTGTGAGCGGAATCTGTGGGATCTTCAATCTTGATGGTGCACCAGTTGATCCGGCGATCTTGCAGAAGATGGCGGAAGTCTGTGCCTACCGGGGTCCCGATGGTATCCAGTATTGGATTCAACAGCAGGTGGGTCTGGCTCATCTCGCCCTTCATACAACCAGGGAATCGCTTCGAGAGAGGCAGCCTCTGAGTAGTGAAGGAGACGGCGTTTTTCTGACGGCTGACGCTCGCGTAGACAATAGGGATGAGTTGATCCGCATCCTGACCGTCAAGGGGTTCTTGACCAGCAAGGAACCCACGGATGCTGATCTGATAATGGCCTCTTATGTATGTTGGGGTGAGAATTGTCCCATCTACATTCTCGGCGATTTTGCCTTTGCTATCTGGGATGCACGTCAGCGTAAGCTCTTCTGTGCTCGGGACGCAGTGGGCGCCAGGCCCCTACACTATTCCAAGGCGGGGTACGTGCTCTGCGTCGCGTCCGAGGCACAACAGGTGTTGCAGCATCCAGGAGTTCCGTGCCGGCTGGATGAAATTGCAATGGCGGACCACCTCTCCTGGAGCTGGCGTGATCAGGATCGGTCCATGTTCCAGGACGTCTCTATGCTGGCCCCAGGTTATCGCCTCACGTCAGACGCATCGGGAATGCGCATCGAGCGGTATTGGGAGGTCGATCGTACGGTTAGGACCGTGTACCGGCGCGAGGAGGAGTATGCGGAACATTTCCTTGAAATTTTTTCAAGGGCAGTCGGCGATCGACTCCGGGTCCAGGGTGAGACGATTGGTCTTTTCTTGAGTGGAGGGCTCGACTCCTGCTCGATTGCGCCGGTCGCGCAGCGCCTACTGAAAGCTGAAATGGGAGGGCCTCAGCTGATCGGCTATTCCCATACCTTCTCTCAGTTGAGTGGTTGTTCTGAGCGGTCTTACAGTGATGCGACTGCCGCGAGTTGCGGCATGGAAGAGGTGCAGTACATCGATTCAGAACACTGTGGATTGCTGGGTGACCCGCTGGGTTTTGGGGCCAGTCTGGAAGTTCCTGTCACCGGATACGAGCCAGTAATGCAGGAAACTCTCCTACGAGCTAAAGACCGGGGAGCACGAGTCTTGTTTACGGGCTTCGCAGGACCTTACAGCTGTTTGGGGGACAGTTCTTTGGTGTACGCACACCGCCTTTCGCGGGGAGATCTTGGCGTCTTCCGAGAGCTCTTCAGCTTCGCAAAAGAGTTGGGTTTACCTGGATATCGTGTCCTGTATTCGTGCCTGCTCCGCCATCTGATTCCTGGTGGGCTCGATGCTCTTCTGCGTCGATTCGTCGGCCGACCGACTCGCCGACCGGCTATTGAGTGGATTGCGCCCGAGTTTGCCAAAAGGACCGGGCTTTGGCAGCGGTGGAAGCGCGAGTTAAGGTCGAATCGTCGTATCAATCTGCCCTCAGGACCGGACAGCCCGGTCGAGCTGGTGGCCCCTGGCCTTGGTCACACCGTTCATCAGTGGGATCGTTTCATTGCCTCCTTCGGAATGGAGTGTCGTCATCCCTATCTGGATCGGCGTTTATTCGAGTTTCTACTTTCCATTCCTCCCGAGCAAGTATTCCGTGGACGCTGGAACCGATTGGTCATTCGCCGGGCACTAAAGGGCCTTCTTCCCGACGAGGTGCGCTGGAGGAGGGACAAGAGCAATTTCGAGCCCTTCATTCATCAGATTCTTCGAAAGAAGGCAGTTCCCTTGATAAGGCCCTTGTTGGGACATTGTTGTGTAGGCTAGGGGTCGTAGACGAAGAAAAGCTGGTTCGTGCCTACGACGATTATGTTGGACTAAAAAGAACTAGCGGTTTCCTAGGCGCGATTACCCTAGAACTTTGGTTGCGTCAGTTTGAGAGCTTCAGCTCCCATCCGCTGGTCTGCAGAAAGGAGCAGTAGAGTTATGGCGAAGAGAGAACAGGACCTCGTGAAAGCGCAAGAGCCGGAAGTCGAGGGGCGTACGAAACAGGAATACCAATCCCCGGAATTGATCGAGTGGGGAACCATTCTGGAACTGACCCAATCCGGTCAGGCTGGGACCCAGGATCTTCCAACTGCTGGAGGCACTGGCGTCACCTAGTTGAACGGGCTCTAAGCTGAAACGTCGAGTCTTGACATCAGCCGTCAGCCTGTTTCTGCCCTTTTTACCGAACGGTCCTGTCTGGTTTGGGCCAGTATCTTTGTTATTTTGTTCCGATTAAGCCGACTTCGCTGGCGAGGTATTCGTGTGCCCTGGGGCCTGCGGATAGCGGTTTGGCTGTTCAAATGCTTGCCCGGGCAGTTGCAAGCAGTCCCCACTGGCATCAACAATCCAAGATCACGCTGGTAGCACAGTCTGGATCCCAGCCGGCGCTTATCCTATTGGGAAGTTTCGATGAAGCCGTAGATTCCCATATTAGAGCCGAAGCGATAGAGCTTGACAGAGCCTGCAGAAGGCTTCACTACGTGAGCTACCCGGAGGTTGAACGCGAGTGTCAAGTTCTCGCCAGTCGCCTGACCAAGAGGTTCGGAAAAAGTGAGATAAGACGCTTCCGTTTCGTCTCCATTCCACGGGGTGGCCCCATCGTTCTAGGCTTGTTGTCCTATGCCTTGCAGCTAGAGCGAAAGCAGCTTGAGGCTGGGCCTGATGGTAGTGATCAGCCTCTCGTGATTGTGGATGACTGTGCCCTGACAGGGATTCGATTTCATCAGTTTCTCAGTAGGTATAGACGTCGCCAGCTTGTCTTTGCCCCTCTTTTCTCCCCCCCAGATTTGCGCCGCTCTATCGAAGCAGAGGAGCCTGAAGTGCTGGCCTGTCTCAGTGCTCAGGACCTCCATGATTATGCGCCCGAGGAGATGGGGGATGGTTACTCCAAATGGAAGGAGCGCTGGCGGGGACGACTAAAGGGACATCGCTACTGGATCGGCTTGGTGCCCCACCTCTGCTTTCCCTGGAGTGAGACAGATCGTCTTCTTTGGAACCCCGTGAAAGAACGTGCCGAGACCGCCTGGCACGTCGTACCGCCAGAACTGTGCCTGGAGAACCGCGTCCCATCCGCCGTTCGGATACGGGTCCAGGTCCCGGTCCCTGCGGTGGGGCCCCTGAAACCTCCTGATCACGTTTTCTACTGTGATCAAGAGGGACAGATCGTCGTGGGCGAAGTGAGGACGGGAAAAGCTATTGGGTTGACTGGTGCCGGTAGTCAAATGTGGCGGTCGCTCGTCGAGCAGGGTACCTGTGAGGCTGCCAGTGAGGTGCTCTTGCGGCACTTTGAGGTGGAAGCGGATAAGCTCAAAGATGACCTCTCGGCGTTTGTGAGAGATCTCTTGGAGCGAGGCTTGTTGGAGGACGCCAGGGTTGACAGGAAAAGACAGGAAGCCCCGACTCCTCGCCACCAGTGAACCCGACAGACTTTCGCGATCCGCCAGATTCCTCTTGACAGGTAGTTTAGACGTTTCCTGGGTATCTTTGGTTTCGGTGCCGTCAAAGCATGATCGGATCAAGCTTGGACCAGCTGCGACGAGTCAACTCCAGATTCTACTCGGTGCCCTGGGCTCCCTCGCCAAGTGGGTGGCAGGAACTTCGGGTGCTCGCAGGATGCCTGCTGACTTCTCGCCTTATCGCAGGAGATTCTCCGCGGCACGTCTCGGAGTCCATCAAGCAGGAGCTCGGAGTTCGATATGTTCTCCCCCTGAACAGGGCTCGCTATGCGATAGAGCTGGCTCTTCGGGCTCTGCAGGTGGGTCCCGACGACGACGTCGTCCTCCCGTCCTACGTTTCTCAGTCGGTCCTGATACCGGTAGACCGGGTTGGAGCTCGGCCCGTCTTTGCCGAAGTTGGACCTTCCCTACACCTTTCACCCGACACGCTAGAGCGCGCGATTACATCTCGGACAAAGGTCGTGATCGCCCCTCATCTGTTTGGGAACTCGGCGCCCATCGATCAAATCGAAAGGAAGCTTCGGAACTCCGGCATTGCGCTGATAGATGACGCTGCGCAGTCGTTCGGAGCTCAATGTGCAGGGCGGCCGTTAGGAACTTTCGGAACCTGCGGTGTCATAAGTGTGGGTTCGGAGAAGTCATTAGCGGGTCCGGCTGGAGGTTTTCTGGTATCGAATAATCGCGAGTTCTTCGAGCGGGTCGCGGCCCTGCCTCTAGGGCCAGAAGAGGGTTCCGTTGTTGTTCGGCGTCTCCTGGACTTCCTGTTGTGGCAGTGTCTTCGCAGGTATACCCTGCCTTTTCAAGCCATCATCAAGCGCTGCACAGGCACGAATTTGCCTTCCGAACGGGCATCTCTCATGTCGAACCTTGACGGCGCCATCGCCCTCGAGCAGTACCGTTCGCTGAAACAGCGGACTGCCCATCGACGTCGGAACGCGAAGCTTCTTCTGGAGGCCTTGGGTTCCGTGTCGCGATGGAACATCTCAGATCTCTCTGAAGCTGCGGTTGTTCTTTGCCTGGTGCTGGTCTTTCCTCCGAAAACCTCGACTCTCAGCCCGATTCGTCAGCTCTTACAGCAGTACGGGATCGAGACCCGGGTCGGATTTGTTCCTCTGCATCGTTCCCTTCAAGGATCTGGCCGGCTTCCCGTTACCGAGGATCTCTCTCAGCGCACGCTCACGCTCCCGGTGACAAGGCCGCTAAAGCGCAAACGAATCACTCAACTGTTATCGGCTATCGAGCTGCAGAGTTCGTTGCCACAGCAGCCCTGAAAAATCGGAGTCTAGCGTGATTCACTGCTTTACAAATGGCTTTCCGTCTGTATAATCGGTCTGAACTTTAAATCTGCGTGTTGATTCAGGGGGAGATTTAAATGCATTGCAAGAAACACTTTCAGATTCTGATGGCTGCGATTCTTGTTCTTGTGGTAGGGGGATGTGTGAATCGTCCTCCCAAGATTGACTGCGCGGCTGATCAGACCACCGTGGTTGAGGGTAATTCCCTCACTTTGAAGGCCACTACTTCAGATCCCGACCGTGTCGGTTGGGGTGGGGATAGCGACAAGCTGACGCTTTCCTGGACAGCCAGCCAGGGAAAAGTGTCTGGAGGTGAGCTATCGGAAGATGCGAACACTCCTGTTTCCGTCTCCGCGACTTTCGACTCAACCGGGCTGGATCCTGGGACGTACAAAGTCACCGTCGAGGTAGACGATCGTAAGTTGAAGGAATCTTGTTCTTTCGACGTGACCGTCGAAAAGAACAAGAAGGCTCCGACGATAGCGTGCACTCCGAGTTCGGCTTCGGTGACGGAGGGTAAATCGACTACCTTGCGGGCACAGGCGTCAGATGCCAACGGCGACACCCTGACCTACTCATGGACGGTCGACGGAAAGAGCGTCACCAACAATTCAGCTAGCCTCGAGTTTGGCACTAGCGGGAAGAAGGTTGGATCCCACAGCGCTCGAGTCAAGGTCACCGACGTGGACGGGATGAGCGCCGAGTGTGAGTTCAAGGTCAGCATCAACAAACGCCCCAACACCAATCCTAACGTCAGTCTCAGCCTGGACAAGAACGAGGTCCACATGGGAGAAACGGTCAAGGCCACGGCGACAGCCAACGATGCTGAGGGTGATCCGCTGACCTACTCCTGGACTGTTGGAGGCAACAAGCGCTCCGAGACGGGAAGCAGTATCAACGTGAACACTGCTGGCATGGGTGGCGGAGCCCACAGTGTCTCAGTTACCGCAACCGATGATCGGGGCGGCAGCGGAAGTGCAAACGCCTCCTTCAAGGTGCGTGAGAACATCATTATCCAAGTGGATAGGCGTCTCAACAACGAGGCAAAGGCAAAGCTCGATGAGATTGCCCTCAAGATGCAGCAGAATTCTCAGCTCCAGGCCAAGATCACCGGTCATACCGATGATCGCGGCAGCGAGAAAGGGAACGAGAAGGCTGGCATGAAACGGGCAGGTGTGGCCAAGGACTACCTGGTCAAGCAGCACAACATCGGTGAAACCCGAATTCAGACTACGTCCGCAGGCGAAGGCAAACCCGTCGCCGACAACAAGACGGCGGAAGGGCGTAAGGAGAATCGCCGGGTCGAGATCGAGCTCTCGGTTCCCTAGCCAGGCAAACGGCTGAGACGTCGTTAATCTGGTTTGGTCTAACGAAAGGCGCCGGCTGTCCTTGCCGGCGCCTTTCAGTTCTTCCCGTGCCCTGGCGGGTTGGTATCTGCCACTCCCATCTCAACATACTTCTCAATCTTCCAGAGATAGATCTGCCGCTTGTATACCCAACAAGGTGTTGGGACTCTTGGAGTGAAGCTGAAGGGTCGTAGAGGTTGGTAATTTGGTCGAGCCTAGCCCGCATTTCTCATCGCTGGTCTACTACGTCGCCGCAAACATCCGTCCTGGCTGCGTTACGCTCTGTCGGCCTCCTCGACGTACTGCACGAGTACGACTGCGGGGGCCTCGGTCGCAAGCCTTGCCAGAACGGCTTTTGCGGCGCCTCGCTACGACAAGCGATGAGAAATCCGGGCTAGCAGCCTGTCCGAGTAATGGACCGGGTTGCGAGAATGGGGCTTGCGAGGCGAGATCAAGGCAGGAGGAGGAAGACGATGCTTGGCCATCTGCGACGACGACGAACACAGAGATCGTCCGCAACCCCCATTCTCCCTTCGGGTTACAGGTGGCGTCAGCCCATCTGCTGTGTTCGGGCTCCTGGAAGATGGCCGAACATCGACTGCGTCGCCCTGCCTTGCATCTGGACTAACGGCGCCTGTAACGCAACCCGGCCCATTACTCGGACAGGCTCCTAGCTCGACTGAAGGCGGCCTGGAGCCCACCGCTACGTCGAGGGTTGGCGGGACGGGTCGAATTCGATTCGATATCCTTCGTGAACCCCTCCGGCTTGCAGCCGAGAGTCGTCCTCAGTTGAAGTAGAGATAGATCGTCGAACCGAGGGCTGCAGCAGTCAGGGTCAAGGGAGTCCAGACCAAAGTCTGCTTCCAGAGTGGGACAAGGCGCTGTTTGCGGGAAAGAGCGACAGCTCCTGCTACAAATCCCGATGTGAAGAGAAAATAGAGCGCACCGCACGCCAGCCCTGCTGCCAGTATCGCGACCCCCCTGCCCAGCTGTTCCGGAGGAAGAAGGTTCGCCTTCTTCCGCAGTAGCTCCAGGAGATGAGCGATCAAGTATGCGACCACTGCTACCTGTGCAAGGTTGAAGAGTTGCCGGTAGAAGTCGCTGACCTTCAATCTCAGGTTGAAGGTCAGTCCCTCCACCAGGGCAACAAGAACTGCTACGTGAGGGCCGAAGTGAAACATCGCAGAGAAAACGAAGATATCGCTCAGCGTGATCCACATCCTATTCTTGAACAGACCGATTCTCACCGGGAAACAGGTGGCTAGGATTGTGAGGCCCACCAGATAGAGCCAGCCGCTCTCGACCCTTTGAAAGGAATGGAGCAGGCAGGAGATCACCACCGGGAGTGCGCCCAGAATGACGGCCACAAGGTATCCCTTCGCCTGTCGTGGAAGGGGATTCTGTAGGGTCGGACCTTGAGTCGAGTCGGTTAGACGGCTGTCGATGGCTGCTCCTGCCTCATGATCAGCCTGTCTGCTGAGTCCTACCTTGTAGACGTAGTAGATACCAACAATGAGCGGTACGAGCACCAGGGCCATCCAAGAGTTCGTGGGTTGGAAGGAGAAGAACAAGACGGCTGCGGTCGATGCGTTGATGAAATTCGTGGGAGAAGCCCAGAGCAGGTTGCGTTTCCACACTGACGCCAGACGCTGTCTTGTAACCAGCGAGAGAGCCACGGCGACGAGACCGGAATTGAGGACGAAGTAGAGAAGGGCACAAACCAGGACCTTGGCCAGGAGTCCGGTCAATCCGAAGGTTTGACTCGGGCGCAGGGGAATGTTCTCGTCTCCCAAACGGTAGAAGACCTGGCCTACAATGAATGCCACGAGGGCGAGCTGGGCCGCGTTGAAGAGGCACTTGTAGAGGTGCTTGACGCCGACTCTCCAGCTGCTGACGATACCTTCGGTAGCTCCAATCAAGGCAGCGGCAGACGGTCCGCAGAATAGGAGCGCTGCGAAGATACAGAAATCACTGGCGCTGATAGACAGTGAGGTTCCGGCTACCGACCCCAGCTGAATTCGAATCACAAAGCAGCTGGTCAGGACGGCCATTCCAGCGAGGTAGGCCCAGTTCCAGTTGCCCGCCTGCAGAACCTCGGCGAGACAGTAGAGCGTCAGGGGAATCCCCAGGGCAATTAGACTGAGGATATAGACTCGGACCGGCAGACAGAGAGACTCTCCGAAAAAGACACTACCAGCTCCATCTTCGCCAGGGCCATTCCTGATCTCCATCGCGCGTCAGTCGCCCTGAAAGACTGACTCGTTGTCGCCTTGCCCGTTGTCGGTCCACAGGATGGAGTCGGTCCACAGGATGGAGTCCGTCCACAGGATGGAGTCGGTCCACATGATGGAATCCGTCCACATGATGCTGTCGGACCAGATGATGCTCCGTCCCCAGTTAGAGGACCAGACTATGTCCGCCGCCCAGCTGTCGGACCAGACGAAATCCTTGAGTCCGAAGATGCTTTCGGACCAGGATTTCCCCGACCAGCTCACGTATTGGCTCCAGTGCACGTCGTCACCCCAGAAACGGGCTCGTTTGTCGCCAATCAGGTCTCCGTAGTAAATGCGGTCAGCGAAGGCAAAGGCGCCTCCCGCCCATACTTCCTCGCAGTCGGATCGGCAGTGCTTGTCGTTGCCTAGTTCCCATACCGGAGGGACTGACTTTTTTATCTCACCCTTGCGCACGTCCAGTTTTCGGGCCAACTTTACGGCCGTTGCCGCATTCAACAAGCCGTTACCTTGCTCCAGCATGGAGGGCTGCTCCAGCTTGGTTGCCGTCAGCATGAGGATCAGCTTGACCAGGTGGGGAGTGAGCTTCTTGTTGGTCTCCAGCATTTGCGCTGCGGTTCCCGTAACCAGAGCGGCAGCCATACTGGATCCGCTGAGCTCGATATAGTTCTCATCGATCATGCGCTCAGGGTAGTTCCGCTCTAACCAGCTCCACCTGGCCAGGGTGGACGGGATCGCGTTTCCAGGCGCGGAAAGGTCCGGCTTGAAGAGCCCGTCAATGGTGGGGCCACGTGAGCTGTAACTGGCTGCCACATCATCTCGATGGGTAACGGTTCCCTTGGTATTGATGGCTCCAACGGTAATCACGGAAGGCTCCAGTCCCGGGCTAGCGATGCCTCCCCATATTTTCGGATATTCCTTAGTTTTCCCCAGATTCCCGGCCGAAACCACGGTTGTGATGCCAGCAGCAACTAGCTTGCGCACCGCGATGCAGAGAGGGTCCACAAGGTATGATTCGATTGGAGGATGTCCAAGCGAAAGGTTGGCAACTCGTATCTTGAGCTTCTTCTGGTTCGCTAGGACCCAATCGATGGCCCGGATCAGATTGCTGGTGCGTCCCCAGCCTTCACTACCGATAACCTTGAGATCTATGAGCTCGATTTTGGGGCCGACGCCCTTCTGATTTCGCCGCGCCTTGCCTTCACCGCCCATGATTCCGGCCAGATGAGTTCCGTGTCCATAGCCGTCCTGCCCCTTTTTTGTCTCGATGACCTCGAAATCCGAAGTGAAATCGAGAGCGAGTTTGACGCGGCTGTGGGGCAGGTCCTTGTGATCTGAGATTCCAGAATCGAAGATCGCAACCCGAATATTGCCTCCGTTCCGTCCTGTCCTATCGGCTCCAATGGTGCTCAGCTGGACCGAAAGAGGAGCGACCGGGGGACGATCGCCTGGAATGTGATTGACTGACGCAGGACTGAATGTCAGCTTGTTCCGACCGGAGTTGGTAGGTCGTATGCTGGAGTCCAGGTTGAGGTAGTCCACCAGTGGGGATGAAAGGACTTCCTTGATTTGAGCGCCCGTGAGGTTGGCGGTATAGGCGTGGACAGCTGCGAGCGCGGTATTCGTGCTCTGCCCTCGACGTTGGCGTTGGACTTCAGTTCTCTGAAAGAGATCGCGCTTGACCTGCACGATCACAGGTATGGCGTAGTCGAATCGAGGATTGGAGGTCAGGAAATCGACCTCTTGCCGCAGGACGGGGGAGATCCTGTGGATCCCCATGCTCTTGTTCTCGCGTTTCAGTCTTCCGAATGTGGGAAGCACAAAAAGCAACAGGATCAAGACGCCGACCAACAGGCTTCTTGGTTGAGACTCCAGGAATCGTTTCATTTCTTCTCACCTTCCTACCCAGTGTTTCGGTTTTTTGGACCGTGAGGGGAAGGCTCCAGATGAATGGAAGATATTCCACGATTTGGGACTTGCCTGGAGAAACCTGCATCCTTACCTGCCTCACACTCCGCATCTCGGGCCCCGACCGTTCAGGAGGACAAATCCCGTTCGGTGGGTGCTCTGGATGGATACAAAGCAACTACTGTGCCAGATTCAGATTCGAAGACAGAGGAGTTGGGTCAGAGTGGGGTTGAGGAAGCCTGGGACGAGTCCTCTTGTCCGGAACTGCTCCCCGACAAGCTCTTACATCCGGATGGAGTGTCTCGGGAAAGCGTCAAAGAAACAGCGGAACGTGCCAAGACTATGACGGTCCGCCTGGGTTCACGCGAGAGTTAGCCCGCATTTCTCATCGCTAGTCTACTACGTCGCCGCAATCATCCGCCCTGGCTACGTTATGCTCGGTCGGCCTCCTCGACGTACTGTCAAAGTACGACTGCGGGGGCCTCGGTCGCAAGCCTTGCCAGGACGGCGCCTGCGACGCCTCGCTACGACGACCGATGAGAAATCCG
>JAKZYH010000346.1:0-7153 GCA_047514575.1 Acidobacteriota bacterium
CAGTACCTCTCTGCGTTCTTGGTAGCCTCGATACAAAGGTCTACCAACTTTTCCCAATCCGTGTCGGGAGCGTCAAGAACCTCGGTTTTCTTTGGATCAACGTCGGCTAATGCTCGTAGATGCTTCGTCGTTTTCTGGGCCGCCTCGCGGGCAGCCATGGACTTCTCCCACTGGTCTGGAGTTCGGCGGGCACGGTTAAGGAGGAAGGAGAAGGTTAATATGATCAACTGCCAGAAGGCAGGAGCGAAGGAAAAGACGATGAAAAAAAACAATGCAAAGTAAGCAAGCACGACAGCAGCCCGAGCGAATTCTACGACTTCAAAATCCTGCAGAAGCTTGCTGTCGGGGACCCCCTTGTCCTATTTCCATGAAGTAATGGGCGCCCACAAGCAACAGGGCCCCAACTAGGCACTTTTTGAACAAAGGCGTTGCCGCCTGAGCATACTTTCGAGCGTCAAGCTTTTGTACTTCAGGCAAGAGCTCTGCTACGGTGGCTTCGTGCTCGGAATCATAGAAAGTGCTGCAGAAAGGACACATGCCCGTAGTCGTGGCGTCGTCCCACCGATGTTCAGCCTCGTCCACGGACCTCTTGCATGACGGGCATGTAAGGTGCCTCATCCGTGTGGCCAGGCTACAAGCGGTACTCTGCCGCTCACCAGGGTATCCGGTGAGCGGAATGCCACAACGGGACGGCGGTAGGACAGGACTTCCCCCAGTGCGCGATCTATTTCAAGTTCCATCTTCTGTGCCCGAAGCTTAGACAATCTGGAAAGGCCGGAGCCAGCAGCGGTGTGACGCTTTTTCAAGTGTCATCAGATGCCGGCAGGTGTAGAATTCGGACCCAACTGATTTCACCTGTGCGTGGGACTTAAACTCCATCGGGCCTCGGATGAAGATTCGCATCAACAAGGGTAGTGAGGTTCCGGTTCATGAACAGCTGGTAAACCAGATCATCGTCTTGATCGCCACTGGAAGGTTAAAGCCTGGAGCACTCTGCCCCTCCGTGCGGACACTGGCCCGACTGCATGGGATCCACCGCAATACGGTCAGCCGCGCCTACCAGGAGCTAGTGGATGAGCGTTTCCTGATCAGACAGTCTGGGAAGCTCATGCAAGTAGCTCCGATGGAGGAGCTCGTGCCCCCAACTCAGGACCTGGATTGCCTGATCAATCTCACGATCCGAGTGGCTCGTGAGAGTGGCTACACGATGGAAGAGCTTTGCCAACGGGTTTGGGAGCGTCTGCGAGTCCAGCCGCCAACTCAAGTGCATGTGATGTCAACTGATCCGGGTATGAGCCAACTGCTGAAAGCAGAGCTAGGACAACAACTCTCTTGCCCGGTAATGGAATACTCCCTGGAGACGCTGACTTCCGATCCTGGATCGGCGGAAGGGGCCCTTGTTGTGTGCTTTGCGGGTCTGGTTCCCCGGGTCCAGCCTTTGCTGCCCCGAGAGCGTCCTCCTTTTCAGCTCACGATCTGCGAGCCCAACGAGCATGTTGAGATGATCCGTCAGTTGCACGAGCCGTCTCTGATAGCGGTCGTCTCCATCAGTAAGTTGTTTCTAGAAAGGGCACGTGGGTTTCTGGCATCCTTTGTCGGCGACGTCCACTCCTTTCGTGAATATCTGTTGCCCAACGAGCATCCCAGTTCATTCACCGCCACTGACGTGGTTTTCTGCGACTCAGTGGCCATGAAGCAGGTCAAAGCGCGGAAAAAGATCCATTACCGAATGATCTCCTCTGCGAATGTTGAGGCGATCTCGGAATTGGTGACGTAGGGCCCACTCGGGTTGGATTGCGGTCACATTGCCAGTTAGTTGTTAGTCGGGAAAGAGACCCAGCCCACTCCCAGACTTTCAGTGTCCTCGACAGCAGGTTCCATCGCAGTCGAGGCCCGAATGGGATCTTCTATTCGGCGAAGTCCAGGAGAATGGTGATCACACACGCTGTCCGCCGGACTTCGGAACCAAGAGTCATCAATCGGGATTCAGAGTCACACGATGTCTAGCAGCGGTCGAGATCGCCTCATCGGAGAACCACCAGTGCACAATGTCGCCGCTGCGCCAGAGCTTGATCTGATCGCGCTGGTGATCGTGGAATTGCCGACTGGCAACGCCTCCGGGGATAACCGCAGCCACTTTGTCTTCATCGCCCAGATCAGCCACCATACGATACGATTCCAAGACGGCTACATCATACGGTCTTGCGAAATGGTAACGGGAGAGATAGAGTGTGTCGCCCGAACCACCCAAACCATACTCACCACCTCCCAGAAGCCCGCTGCCCAGGCCGCTTATCCTGAGAGGGCTGACAAACCTCACCCTATGGGCGTTACTCCAATGCCAGCCACTGGGATCACCACCGTGCTGTGAGGTTAGCTCACCCCAAGCGTCCTTGGCAGCCAACAGAATCAAGTCTTCCAATCGTTCCCCGACATCCCTGGTGGTGGTGTCGTCGAACCAGATTGAATCACCTGCGGCAACCATGGCATCGAATCGTTCTTGCCAGAAATACCATTCTCCAAGCATCTCACTTGCCAGCTCTGAGCCCAACTCATCGGAGAAGGTGCGCATCGCCAGATGTCGGTAGATGCTCTGGTACAGCAACGGAGCGGACTGGTCCGGATGGTCGTCGTGGGACCAACCTCCGAGAACCTGCGCCCACTCCGACATGCCTCCATCCCGTAGGGCTCGAACCAGTTGTGGTGCCAGCCGCCTCGCCTGCAGATTGCGCACATCCCGCCCGTAGCGCCAATGGTCGGAAACACCTGTCGTATCCTTGGCCTCCATCAACTCCTTCAGGCGACGATACCGGTAGGAAGAGGAAAGGTGAGACGAATAGTAGTAGGGATAGTCATCCGGTCGGGTATCGTGATTTGCGCTTCCCGTCCAACCCCTTTCCGGATTGAACTCTCCCGGCATCTGGTCCTTTGGAATCCAGCCCAGCCAGTGGTCGCTGCCGTCACTCACCGCGTGCGGAAGCGTCCCATTGCCGTCGTCTCGTATTGGCACCAATCCGGAGGCGCGCCGTCCGATGTTGCCGTCTACATCCGCGAAGACAAAATTGAACAACAGTAGATCCATCTGTTGGATCGCTCGATCGGCTTCAGTGGCATTTCGTGCCATGAGCAACTTGTCGATGCCGATTTCCGGTCGCAGGATTTCGGCTGCGCTCCATCTCAGCGTCACCACCCTGTCTTTGCCAGGCCCCAGGCCATGATCGCTGATCACGGGGCCACGCCTGGTCTTCCGTACGGTCAACTTGTGATTGCGGTAGCCGCTCGGCACACTATCGTCTTTGATCCGAATCGTCTCGTCGAACCTCTCAAAGGGGAACGATTCCTGGCCCTCCAGATACCGGTCCGGATCCTGGGGATCGATCCTCTCAACGTAAAGGTCCTGGACGTCTCCGTATGAATTGGTGACCCCATAGGCGACCCGATCGGTTCTACCGCTTAGGATCCCCGGTACTCCGGGCAGGGTCGACCCAACGGCACGAAGGTCTGGCGAGATCAGACCAATCGGATGCCAGAAACCGGGCAAAACCCGAACGTCCAGATGGGGAGTGTTGACCAGGATCGGCCGACCGCTCTGTGACCGCGACGGAGCCACCACCCAGTTGTTGCTGCCACCTCCCACCGCCGGTCCAGTGTCAAAAAACTTGAACAGAAGATCTTCAGGTTGCAGGTCGAGGCGAGCGACCTGGTCATGTTTGGTGGCCAGGATCGGTCCGCTAGACCGGTCTGGATTCTCGTTGATGGGAAAGATGCTGACCGCTCGCTCCAGGCCTACTGCGTCGACAATCTTCTGCGCGATCAGCTCGGCCCTCATGTTGGCCGCAGTTGTGAAATTGATTAATTGAAGGACCGCCAGGGCGTCCTCGATCGACCATGGGTGCGACCGGAAACCGACGAGCTCCATCTCCCAGGGATGCTCATGGGTATGGTTGTTGACGTAAGCGTTGACTCCGTCCAGATAATCTTGGAGAAACTGGCGTGAAGCATCGCCTAGTATACTGGCATGGCGGCGAGCGTTCCTGCCCAATCCCAGTAGTCGGAACTTGGTGTCGGACTCCCGTCCCGCTTCCCCGATTGCCTCAGCTAAGCGTCCCCAGATGATGGCACGGTGGGCCTCCATCTGGAAGAGACGATCCTGGGCTGTGACGAACCCCTGAGCGCGAATCAGATCGCGTGTAGACTCGGCGTAGACATAGGCGATGCCGTGCCCATCCCGTAGCACCGTGACCGGGTTGTCCAGTATTGGCAAGGAGATCTCTCCCTCGACCTGGTAGTCGTTGGAACTCACCAGAAAGAAATAGCCGCCCCAGCCAATCAACAGAACGAGCACCGACACGGCAATGAGCTTGCGCATAAGTTCTCCTCTTTCGCTGAATGTAACGGCATCGGACACCGGAGAACCATTCAGAGGATGACACTTTCTCCACTGTCACACCTTGGCGATCCAGATCAACGGAAGTAGGAAGTTAGAGGTTTGTCACGATCGGGAGGAACACCCTCTAGATAAGCTTCACCTCGTCCTCAACTCGTTCGAAAAACTCAAAGCGGCTGGCGCCCACGGAGGAGTGACTAGACCTCCGTATGGTAGGGAGAACAGATCCAACCGTTCTACCTACCACAAAACACTGTATCTAACTGGATCTAAGGAGGTTTCAGGACATTATCTGTCAGAGGCTAAGCCATTAACTTCCGGGCTTGGCCAAATCGACCCAACCAGTAACGCACGTGGTCCGAGCGCGTGGCCGATCCGAATTCTTCTCCCATACACGGAGGAGTTCTTGTCGCCGGTTATTCCCTTTGTGTTTGATCGGAGATCACCCTTGGTTCCATGGGAATGACCGCTCCTGGCCGTTTGCGGCAGTTCGTTCGACGTTTTCCGGGGGAAATCTGAATGACCGCTTTTAGGCGAAAGCAGCCAGTCAGGAGCGATCTACTCCGACACTGTTTGTACGGTCAGATCTGGGCAATTACGACTAATAGGAGTAGTTCTCGGCGCCTTACTGGTTACCTACCATCCTCATCCTAACGGAACTTGCACTCGCACTTCAAAGCAGTTTGTCTGACAATCGAAAGGCCCCTTAAAAAAGACGCAGACGCAACACTATTTCCCAGGCGGCGCCGAATAGATAATCTGATAATCCAGGATGCATGGCTCGTTTCGGGGATCGTCTTGGCAGTTCGCGTCGATCCTGAAGACGCCTCTGAACTCTCTGATCCTGGAGTCGCCAGGTTTGAGTTTCACTTCTGCAATGTCTGCGCGACCGCGCTCTCGAAAGTGGACTTGCATGGTGATGTCGCACTGCCCGTTGTTCTCGAACTTCACGCACATGTCTCGGTCTTTGTCCTGTAGCTGTGTGAAGTCGAGAATGTTTGATCCTTCACCACACTTCTTGGTCATACGTCCCGTGAAGTTGTACTCGGCGATTGCCAGAGCACCCAGAAGGCTGAAGGAAAGTAGGAGGATGGTCGGATTCCTGAGGGTCTTCATCGTTGTTCTCCTTTGATCAATTCTCCCATCCCGCCCTCACCGATCTTCTCAGTGATCTCGTAATGGGAGATAGTCTGGCCTATCAAAATGCGCCTCCAGGCTGTAGGGCAGTCTATGTGACAATACTAGATCTTTGGGTCTGGAAGGGCAATGTCAGGGGACGGCATCTATAGAAATCGGAAAGATAGGTGGAATTCAATTCGCCTTTTCCCCTGACACTCGGAATGTCGTTCGCTGCGAAGCTGGTCGTGTCCTTGAAACTGCCATCCTTGTCCTGGTTTCTCGCAAAGGCGACCCATTCTCTTCAGCCACAAGCTTTTCCTGGTCGCATGACCGCTTGGTCTGCGCGGAATGACTGCTTTTGTGCGTTTACGGTAGTTCGTTCGACGTTTCCCGGGAAAAATTTGAACGTCCGCTTCCAGGTGCGGACGCTCAGGGGCGAAAGCGGATCGAATAGAGATCTGCGTCCCTCATGACAAAGTGCAGGCGCACGGAACTACCCGCCAGCCTACTAACATCGGTACCGCCCTTCCAGGCAACCACGCGCTCCAGATGATCGCCGAAGATCTCAGGACAGTCGGCCAACTCGTAGCCTGAAATCGGTCTACCGCTGGCGTCCTGGATCTCCACCCGCACACTCCCGGCAACGGAGGTCGAGAAGTTCATCTCCAACTCCTTCCCCTCGAACGAGAGCGGTGGGGTCGTGAACTCCCCGCCCTTCCCCGATGCATGGACCGAGACGAACCCATCCACCCTCAAGACGAACCGGCGAAGATTGGTGTAGGCTCCTCTCCAGTAATGCTCGGTGGCGTAGATAGAGATCTCGTCCGGGGCTCCCACCAGATCTGACTTGGTTTCGATCAGTCCCCAGTTCTGGTAGTTGTCCCCGTAGACCCAGTTATCGGTGTAGCGCAAGCCGGGACGGATGAAGGCTTCGAGCCAACGATGGAAGACCTTTCCATCACGGCTGCTCATGAACAGTCCGTCCGTCAGCGCGGTGCCGTAGCGGGGATTGCCTTTCCTCTTGCCGGATACCGATGAATAGGACTGCAGATTGGCACGCTTCTCACGCTCCTCCAACTCAGGTAGCGCTCTCATTGCGTCGGACCAGCCGCGATCCAGGTAGCGTGCCGGAAAGCCCAGGTAGATGTGGGGAGCGCGATAGTAGGGGATGACGTTGTTGGTGTAGAGCTGTTCGTCCGGTGCACCCGGGTATTCCAGCCACTCCCCCTTCGTCCAGTTGATGAAATCGTCCGAGGTGGCGGTCTTGATGTCCCGAATGCCACCGCTGCGGGACATCAATTCGGCACCCGAGGACCCATCTGGCAACCGGAAATCCCGATAGTAGGCTCGGTACTGCCCCTGCTCCGCGTCCCAGAAGGCCAGGTTGTGACTGTCGAAGGAGCCATCGGTCAAGACCGGTTCGTCACCAATGGCGGACCAATGTATGCCGTCCGGCGACCTGGCGGCCATCAGACCACCCTTGCCAATGTAGAAGGCCTTGTAACGGGCATCCAGAGGACAATCGGGGTTGGTATCCTTGAAAGAGCCCCAGCCGTCCAGCTTTTCACTGGCCCACAAGATGTTGTGCTGCTTGGAGCCGTTGAACTCCAACAGCCCCAACTCCGGCCTGACCCAGCTCTTGCCGTC
>JAKZYH010000347.1:0-2569 GCA_047514575.1 Acidobacteriota bacterium
GACATAGACCAATAGGAACATGAGCGGATAAAGCAACACCCAGACCATCCCCAGAGAGGAACCCGCGTAGCGGACACGAAAATCGCGCCGGATAAGCCCTCCCAGCATCACCCGGTAGCGCCAGACTTGTCCTAGCAGCTGCAGCATTGACTGACTTCATCCTCCCCTGCGCGTCTGTACTCCACTTATCAGTCTGATAACTTCCAAAAACGTCGTGCTCGCCGCGTCGTTGTGGTAAGAGAAACACAACGATGGGACGAAAGCGAGAGGAAACTTGCGCGCTGGAATGACGACGGAAGATCTGGGGATGAGCGATCAGGGGGGAAGTATCCCCGTGGTCGCTGTGGTGATTCCCTCGTTCGACAGCGCCCGCCACATCAAACAATGCCTCCAGGCGCTACGCGCCCAGATCACCGACCTGTGCTTCGAAGTCATCCTGGTTGATAGCTCCAGCGACGGGACCGATCAGATCGTTGCCGACGCCTTTCCCGAAGTCCGATTGGTTCGGTTCCGAGACAGACTCTCAGTCGGGGCTGCCAGGAATATCGGTGTCGAAAAGGCTCGAGGCAAGCTAGTGCTGTTTCTAGATGTGGACTGTATCGCCGAGCCCACTTGGATTGACCAGATGTCCACACCCATCCACGGCGCTGATGCCGACGGCGTCGGAGGATCCGTGAAGAATGGGACGCCGTGGAGCATCAGCGGCTCAATCGGCTTCCACCTCGAATTCTTCCGCTTCCTTACCACGCGCCGAGCTCCCTATGAGACCCTCTTCCTGATGGGAGGGAACTCGGGCTTCAGCAAAGAAGTGCTCCTGGACACACACTATGAAGACCTGAGTATTGGCGAGGATTTTCTCTTTAGTTGGAACTTGGCGAAACGAGGCAAGCAAATCCTCTTTCTCCCCTCTGCGAGCGTGACGCATGTGAACCGAACAGGATTGATGCGGGTACTACGCTATCAATACGAACTGGGCCTCGGAGCGGCGTCCTACCGCTCTCGTGTTTCGCCGACAATCATGCGTGTCTTGGGAAGTTTTCCTCTCCTGGCTTTCCTTATACCCCCGGGGGTCATGGCATGGATCGGGGGCATCATACTGAGGCGAGGGGGAATACTTGGATTTCTCAGGTTTCTCGCTTTGCTTCCGCTGCTCTATCTTGCCAACAACATCTGGGCCCTGGGATTCTACCGACGATTGAAGGATCCTGAATCCAAACCAAGTGAATGAACGCGAGGAGTCGTCTGGTATCCATAGTCGTGCCGGTTTTCAACGGGGCAAGATTCCTGCCAATCGCTCTCGAGAGCATCAGCTCCCAGGACCACTGGAATCTGGAAATCATCGGAGTCGACGACGGGTCAACCGACGAGAGCCGAGAAGTCCTGGAGTCCTTCTCCAAGGGCTGGTCAGGGCCTATGAAGGTCCTTACCCATCAAGGCGGTGGCAGAATGGGAATAGCGGCCAGCTATCGCCTGGGGCTCGAGCACTGTCAGGGGGAGTATGTCGCCTTTCTGGAACAGGATGACGCCTGGGAGGCAAACAAGATCTCGACTCAAATAGAGGTGTTCGAGACGTTTCCTGAGGTAGGCGTGGTTTTTTCGGACGTTCACACCTGGGACGAAGAAGGGAGGGTTGCAGCCCAGTCCTTCGACATTATACTGAACAAGACACCGCGCGAGAGACCTTTTCGGGCCTTCTCGAAGCTTCTCTGGGGAAACTGCGTCTTAACCTTCTCCAACGTGATGGTTCGCCACAGTGAGTTGCGCGGATCTTCGGACATCGTTAGCAAGCCCGAGGGGTTTCAGGACTGGATGTTCCTGCTTCAGCTCTCGCGCCGGTGTCATTTCTATCACACGAAACAGAGCAGAACTCTATGGCGACAGCGACCCGACAGCTACCACGCAACCCTTAGGCAAGAGCCCGGTTACAGAAAACGGAGAAAGCTGGCTCTGAGAACTGCGGTGGAAAAAGCACTCATGGATGGACAGACATCCTCCTCCTCTCCTCGGAGGTGCGTACAACGACTTCGCAGAGCCTACTGGTCCTTCCTCACATCTGTGCTGAACGACTCGGAAGGAGTAGCCGAGTTTCTCAGGGAGCGGTACTTGAGCCTCTGATTATCGATCCGAAGTCAGGATTCAACGGAAGGGCAACGAAAGCACGCCAAGCTGAAACTTGAAAATCCCAAGATACAAACAAGCTCCAAACGGACTCGTATTTTGCCGAAGCATCACCCACCAGCAGAGCCGCGAGCGACCGGACCTGTCTGCAACATGATGCCCAGTTCCGAGGAGAGACCGGTCCGCAGCACAATCTCCTCGTATCGGAAGTTCCGTTCTCGAATGGGGCCAGCTCCGCTGGGGGCCCCACTAAGCTGAAACTTCCTTGGCAGATTCGGATGGAGAAAGGAGTTAACCCATTGATTTGATGATCTTTGCTGTGTATCGCAGACGATTGCGCCGAAATCGAGCAAGAACGGGATCTGCTCGGCGTGTTGGAGGGTAGGATGGGCACTCTTGCCCGTCGAGAACACTGACGGGCAAGAGTGCCCATCCTACTACTGCCAACCCC
>JAKZYH010000348.1:0-10724 GCA_047514575.1 Acidobacteriota bacterium
GGCGGTTTGCCTCAAGAAAGATTGTTGCTCAGCGCTCAAGACCAGTCTGGGACGTTTTGAAGTGGTGGCCATTCTGGTTCCGAACCAGAATACCATCAATCATTATACTTGTAAATGTATTATTGAATCGATATACTAGTACACTCGATTTTCTTCGCAGGTTGGGTGGATTTTTCGTAGTGTGTAGGTATGGCAACGGCGCGAGTTGACAGCAGCTGGACGGGCGGCTTCGCAGTGCTCTTCGCCCTACTCTTCTTCGCCGCTACAAGCCTCTACGCAGAGCCTGAGGGGCGCCTCTCGGGAACCGTCTCACTCAAAGAAACTGGAAGTCCACTGCACGGAGCGAGCATCTCAATCGTGGAACTGGGTCGAAGTGCGCTCACCCAGGACGATGGCTCCTACAACTTCGAGAGGGTGCCTGCGGGACGCTATCGACTCATTGCCCATCTGGACAGCTTTTTCACCGAGGCAACACAGGTAATACAGCTGTCAGTCGGAGAAACGAGGACCGTGGACTTCACACTCAGCCTGAGCGAGTCCCGTTATGACGTAACGGTTACCGCGTCCGAGAAAGAGGAGACCACTTTCGAATCCTTCCAGAGCGTGGATTCCTACGCAGCCCACGTACTGGTAGAGTCCACGGATGTGTCCCTGGGAGAGGCATTGGACCTTCAGGTGGGTACCGGGATCGCTAAGCGAAGCTTCGGTCCCGGCTCTTCCCGCCCGATAATAAGAGGCTTCGATGGCGACCGGGTACTGGTGATGGAGGACGGCATTCGAACCGGAACCCTCTCCTCCCAATCTGGCGATCACGGAGAGCTCATCAATCCCGCCCAGCTGGAGCGGCTGGAAATCGTCAAGGGTCCGGCCACGCTCCTCTACAGCGGGAGTGCCATGGGTGGCACGGTCAACGCGGTCAGCCGCCACCACGCCTTGCATCAACATGCACACCAAGGCCTTCGCGGCTTCGCCTCCGGCTCAGTGGGTACCACTAATGCGCTCGCAGGTAGTAGCGTCGGGTTCGAGTACGGTCACGGTCGCTGGATGTTGTGGGCACAGGGGGGTGGCATACGCAGCGGGGACTACGGCTCTCCAGAGGGTGAGATATTCAACTCGCGTTCCCGTATCGGTAACGGCGGCGGCGGATTCGGGTGGTTTGGTGAGAGGATCTTTTTCAGCGTCGACGGCAAATACGACGACGGTCTCTACGGAGTGCCCTTCGCCCAGGATCTGGTCGGACATGAGGAGGGAGAAGGCCAGGATGCGGAGGACCTTGAACGAGTCGCACTCGATTCGCGGCGCTCCAGCTACCGTTTCGACTGGGGCCTAAACGATCTCGGCTCGACCCTGGAGAGCTTCACACTGAAGCTTGGCTACACCGACTGGGAACACGAGGAGATCGAGTTCTTCAGTAGCTCTGTACCGGAGATTGGAACCACTTTCGCCAACGGTCAGTTCGTCTTCCGAGGTACTTTCGAACAGAGAAGGAAAGGTCTGCTGAGCGGACGTTTCGGCTTCTGGGGTATCGACCGTGACTACGATGTGGCCGGTGCGGAGGCTCTTTCACCACCGGTCGATCAGAGTGGACTGGCAGCCTTTGTACTCCAGGAAGCTCACTTCGAACGGGTAAAGTTCCAATTCGGCGGTCGGCTCGAGCGCCAACAGTATGATCCAGTTGTATCGGAGCAGGACCAGGGAGCTGAGGGGAGGGTCGCGGCGGCTGTAAATCGCACGTTTCTAGGAGCTTCCGCCGCGGCTGGCGTACACGCGGGCCTCTGGTCGGGAGGAGCACTGGTAGCAAACTACTCTCACAGCTACCGAGCTCCGGCGCTGGAAGAACTCTACAATTTCGGCCCGCATCTCGGCAACCTGGCGTTTGAAATCGGCGACGCGGCTCTGGAAGCCGAAACCGGAGACGGACTGGACGTCTCCCTGCGAAATCAACACGGGCGGGTGCGCGGTGAGGTCAACTTGTTCTACTACAATTTCAGCAATTTCGTCTTTCCCTTGGCCACTGGAGAAGAGGAAAATGGACTGCGCGTCATCGCCTTCACCCAGCGTGAAGCACGCTTCATGGGAGCTGAAGCAACCGCTTCCCTCGGCATCCAGCAAAACCTTTGGCTAAACCTGGGCATCGACTTTGTGGACGCCCAGGAGACGAGTGCCAACACCCCACTACCGCGTATCCCGCCGTTGCGCGGGCGCCTCGGATTCGACTATGGCAAGGGCAACTTCCGGTTCGCTCCAGAGTTGATCCTAGCAAGCCAACAGCACCAGACATTCACCGGCGAGGCTCGCACCCCCGGCTACAGCGTGGTGAACTTGAAGGGCTCCTACACCTATGCTCAACAACACCTGGCGCACCAGTTCTCTATAAACGTCTTCAACCTGGGTGACCGGCTGTACCGAAATCACTCGTCATTCATCAAAGACCTGGCCCCAGAAATCGGCCGCGGCGTCCGCTTCACCTACATGGTGCGCTTCTTCTAGGCGGCTCCTGCTTTGGCGTAGACAAACATCCCGCTTGCTCGATGGTTCCTCGTGGAATACTATCCCTGGCGGATGTGGTGACCGTCGTGGGCAAGGCCGGGAGTAGGGAGCATGCCCTCCACCGAAATGGGATTCGAAAGATGCGCAGTCCGGGCGGCGGGCGCGGGCTGCTGACCCTGAGCAATGGACTCGAGTTTACGGTCAGCGGACGTCGGGCCCCTATGATCCACAGAGTCCTACGGTGTGGCAAGTGAGGGCAAGTGGCCCCTATTCTCTGTTGCAGCAGCTGGACGAGGCTGCCTCCCAAATCCTGCAACGCTTCGGCGTCCAGCCCTCAATCGCGGTAATCCTGGGTTCCGGCCTGGGAGACTTCACCGATTCGTTACCCGCGTCAGCTCGATTACCCTATAGGGAACTGACTCATTTCCCTCTCAGCGAAGTCGAGGGCCATAGCGGTGAGATTGTATGTTTAAAACAAGACTCCTCGGGTCGACCACACACTCTCATTCTGAGAGGGAGATCCCACCGCTACGAGGGCCTGGAGCTGTCGGAGGTGGTCTTTCCGGTTCGTGTTCTGGGTCGGTTAGGCATCCGGACTCTCGTCTTGACCAACGCCGCTGGCGGAGTGGATCCAGGCCTCACTCCCGGCACCTTGATGTTGATCTCCGACCATCTCAATCTCATGGGAGACAACCCCCTGAGGGGAGAGAACCTGGACTCCCTGGGACCGAGATTCCCCGACATGTCCGAGGTCTACTCCCAGCGCCTGCGAGCCCTGGCAAAGAGAGTTGCTCGAAGGCTCGATCTCAGGCTGCCGGAAGGGGTGTATGCTGCCTGCCTTGGACCGTCCTATGAGACCCCTGCTGAAGTGAGGATGCTGGGAAGCCTGGGTGCCAGCGCGGTAGGCATGTCCACCGTACCGGAGGCCATCGTGGCTCGGCACATGGGGATGGAAGTGCTGGGAATCTCCTGCATCAGCAACCTCGCAGCTGGCCTCCGCGACGGGCCTCTCTCTCATCAAGAGGTCCTCGAGACTACTGCCCGAGTTCGCGGAGTTCTCGAGAGGCTAATAGAGGAGCTTTTGCCCCGCTTGGCGGAAGAGGAACTGCGGCGGCCAGGAAAGAACCCCTATGTCTGAGAAGCCAGGCAGCCGTCCCGTCAACTTCTTTGAGTACGAAGCGTTGGCCCGGGATGCTTTACCGCAACCCGAATTCGATTTTCTCTCCGGCGGTGCCTGCGATGAGCTCACACTGCAGCGCAATGTAGCCGCGTTCCAGCAGCTGCTGCTACTCCCCCGGGTGCTACGAGATGTGACCCAGCGAGAGCTCTCCACCACTCTCCTCGGCGAATCGTCCTCCCTTCCCATCATTCTGGCACCGGTCGGCTGCCTCGGCTTCTTTCATGCTGAAGCCGAAAGGGCTGTCGCCCGGGCAGCTGCCGCCGCCGGCATCATCTATACCTTAAGCAGTGGACCCAGCTATTCCCTCGAGCAGGTCGCTGCCACGAGCAATGGAACGCGCTGGTTCCAGCTCTACCCACTGCGGGACAAGGAGGTCACTCGGGCCCTGGTCCAGCGGGCAGAAGCGGAGGGCTACAAGGCCCTCTGTCTAACCGTCGACTCCCCGATTTCAGGAAAGAGAGACCGAAACTTGAGAAACCAATTCGTCTCCGACCGGCGGTTGCTGCATCAGGTATTGGTCAACATAGGATTCGATCAGCTTTCGGAAGATCTCAGTAACCACGAACTCCAGTTGTTTGCAATAGAACAAATGGGAGGAGCACTGACCTGGGAGACAGTCGATTGGCTCAAGTCAATCACTCGGATGCCGCTGCTTTTGAAGGGTATTCTCAGGCCGGACGATGCACTCCGAGCCGTCGAACACGAGATGGCAGGGATCGTCGTCTCCAACCACGGGGGGCGACAACTGGACGGCTCACCCGCAACGGTGGAAGTCCTAGAGGAGATCGTGCAGGCAGTTGAGAACAAATTGGAGGTCTTCATCGATGGAGGAATCCGGCGAGGAACAGATGTCGTGAAGGCCCTGGCACTGGGAGCCAAGGCTGTCATGATCGGTCGCCCCTATGTCTGGGCGCTAGCGGCAGCAGGAGAGTCGGGCGTCAGCCACGCGATCGAGATGCTTCGGGACGAATTGGATCGTGCACTCGCCATCAGCGGGTGTAGCCGAATCGGAGATATCAACCGAGATCTCGTCAGATGGACCGGTGCAAGCCTGACCGGAGCATCCTCGCCAACGCCTTGAATCCCTTCCCAACGACGTCTGGAGGCACCCTGAACAGGTCCAATGTCTGAAGCCGGAACCTTCATCTCAGCCACGCAAGAGTTCCTGGAGCTAATCGAAGTCAGCCCAAACGCGTCGACTATTCCTGAGAATGCTGCCAACCCAGGTATCTGGCGATGGCCTTGATCTCGTCGTCTTCGTAATCCTCGGTCACGGACTGGTGAGGCCAATCCTTTGCCTCCACCAGCGAATCTATGGCTGAGGCCTCGAAGGTCCGCAAAACGGGAGGGGCTGAAGTCAAGTCATACAGCTTGACCCAACCTTCGTCCTGCTCGAAGCGCAGGGCGGGAAAAACACTCTTGTCCTTCAAGGTCGCGGTAAGGACATGCTGAGAGCGGGAAGCTCGAACCAGTGACAGAAACCGATCTTGATCTTCGAGGGTCGGACCCGAGAATTCCGGACCGACGGCAATACCTCTTCCATCCACCGAGTGACAGGTCGAGCACCGTAGGCCCCGTGTCGCGTCGAAGAACCAGTCGCGCCCCTGCTTGGCCTCCGCCGGACCGGCAAAATCCACGTAGGCTGCTGGCCCAACGCCCGGCGGCATTGGATATTCCGGCAGTCCAGCCTTGTCAGCGTGCTCCAGACTCATGACGTAGTCGATTACTGCTGAAAGGTCCTGCTCCGAGAGCCGATCCTTCCAACCGGGCATCGCCGACTTCGGGATGCCGTCGCGAATGTCCTCGGAGACACGAGTGCGATCAAGACTCCGGCCCCTGAGACGGGGTCCCCGTCCCGCTGCTCCAGCCGCCCCATGACAGTAGCCAGTGGCACAGCTCTGAGCGAATACGACCTCTCCCCGCTGCAGCACTGCAGGATCGGCAACTGTCTGGATCAGCAGCAGAGAAAGCCAGATCATTCCGACTCCTCCGGGAGCGCAAAGACGAACAGGGTTGAACCGGCCCGAAAGTCTTCGGATTCGGGCCAGAGTTGGGGGAAAAGCCCGGCCACGGCCGATCCAAAGCCGGAGGGCGTGGCGATGTACTGCCTTCCGTCAACCGAGTAGCTGATTGCCGAGCCCCGATGACCAGACCCGGTTTGAAAGCTCCAGAGCTTGTCACCTGTTTTAGCATCCAGGGCGAAAAAGTACCCTTCGACATCTCCGGTCAAGATTACGTCGCCGGCAGTCCCGAGCAACGAGGCCAAAAGAGGATACTTCGAACGGTAGCTCCAGTATTTCTTTCCAGTGACCGGATCATAGGCATCCAGATGCCCATGCGACTCTCCCTTCGGCAGCGGCACCATCTGGAAGGCTCCGCCAAAGAAGTTGAGGCCTTCGACCGGTTCCTCTTCCTTGGCGACGACCTCCTGACACCACTCGATACCGGTAGTGTAATACCAGCCGGTCTGGGGCGAATAGGTCCCTTGATTCCACTGTCTGCCTCCTCCGATGCTGGGACAAATGAAGGTCGATTCCCCAACCACCGGTTCGTTTCGGCCTACCAGACGGCCTTTCTCGTCGACACCCGTAATCCAGTTGATATTGTCTGCGACGGGCCAGGCCGAGACGAAACTCCCGTCGGTCCGGTCTACGACGAAGGTGTACCCCCCTTTGTTGGTATTGAGCAGCAACTTTCGCTTCTTGCCCTTCACCACCAGATCCAGAAGTACCGACTCATAGGCGGCATCCCAATCCCAGACATCGTGCGGCACCTGCTGAAAGTACCACTTGAGCTCTCCAGTGTCCGGATTCAGGGCAATCACGCAGTCGGTGTAGAGATTGTCTCCTTTGCGTGATCCTCCATAAAAGTCGGCTGCCGGATTGCCGACACCCCAGTACAGCAGGTCGAGATCCGCATCGTAGGAGCCCGTCATCCAGGTAGCTCCGCCCCCATATTTCCAGCTATCTCCCTCCCAGGTCTCGTGCCCCTTCTCACCCGGTCCGGGTATGGTGTAGAAACGCCAGACCATTCGTCCGGTCTCGGCATCGAAGGCACTCAGGTAGCCGCGATGAGCCGAATCGCCTCCGGTAACGCCGACAATAACCTTGTCCCGCACCACCAGGGGAGCCCCCGTGATGTTGCAGCCACACTGGCGTAGATCCTCGACATTGACCTTCCACAGCTCACGCCCCGTCTTCTGGTCGAGAGCGACCACATAGTTGTCCAGCGTCCCCATGAATACACGGCCACCGGAGACTGCGACACCTCGGTTCCAGGGACTATAGATGATCCCGATCTGGCGTGGATTCTTGTAGTAGTAGTGCCAGATCTCCTGCCCCGTGGCAGCATCAATGGCGAAGACCCGATTCCAGGAAGACGTAAGGTACATGACCCCGTCCACCACAATCGGAGTGGCTTGCAACCCTCCGTCCTCAACACCCGCCTGGAATGCCCAGACGGGAGCGAGCTTCTTGATGTTGGACCGGTTGATCTGGTTCAGTGAACTGTAGCGCCAAAACTGATACGAGCCTCCATAGTGAGGCCAGTCCTCACCCGTGCTCCCATCCCGGCCCATCGAAAGGCCTGTCCCCAGCGAGAGGCTGAGCAGGAGAGAAGCAAGGGCTGTCCTTGGATCCGTAAGAGCGGGAAATAGATGCTTCACAACGGCGGAGTCTAAACGCCCAGACCGGGACATGTCAATCGTCAACTAGCTCACGATTAATGTCCCCACGTTTTTGATACGGTGGACGCAATCTGCTACAATCCACCCGCCCAGAAACAGCGGGATGTGCTCCTCACGAACACATGATCTACACACCTTTAGCCTACCTCGATCCAGGAACAGGAAGCCTCTTCCTTCAGCTTCTCCTAGGAGGGATTGCGGGACTGATTGTCATTCTCAAACTCTACTGGCAGAAAATTCTGGCCGTGCTCGGGATCCGCAAAGCCCACTCTGAGTCCGACGAGAGCAGTGAGCGGTGAGCAGTCAATAGCGACATCGAACTGAATCAGTACAGTCAAATCAACCACACCCGAGTGGACCGACGACAAACCACGACATGTAATCCCGGAGAAGCGCTGATCATCGATCACACGTGCTCACTGGCTACTGGTTGATCACCGATCACTCTTCCCTGCTCACTGCCCGCTGATTCCACTACTCACTACCCAAAAAGCATGCCCGACCTACAGAGCGAACCTGGCTCCTTTCGAGACCGTCAGGGGCGAATCTTCTACAAAGATGGTGAGGTCCTGCGAGCGCTGAGTGCTCGCGCACTGGAAGAGTGGCGGGCTCTGTCCTCTACTCGCTTCTTTCCCCGCTTGATGGAGGCGGGCAAGATCGTCAAGACGACGTCAGTTGAAGCGAAAAGCATCGAAGGGACTGTTCCTGCAGCCGAGCAGTGGTCGGGCTTCCTCAGCCACGAAACAATCCCCTTTATTTCCTATCCCTACGAATGGAGCTTCCAGATGCTCAAGGATGCTGCTCTGCTCCAGCTTGAGCTGATTGCAGCGGCCCTGTCCGAGGACATGATTCTAAAGGACGCCTCATCCTTCAACCTACAGTGGATGGGAGCCAAGCCGGTTTTCATTGATATCCCTTCTTTCGAACGACTCAACGCGGGAGAACCCTGGGTTGGCTATCGTCAGTTCTGTCAACTTTTTCTCTACCCGCTCTTCCTGCAATCGTATAAAAACATTCCCTTCCAGCCCTGGCTGCGGGGCAGCATCGACGGTATCTCTCCCCAACATTGCCTGCAGCTGATGTCCAGGAGGGATCTACTGCGAGCTGGGGTGCTGACACACGTCTACCTGCAAAGCCGGCTACAGAACCGCTACGGCGGCTCAGACTCCGATGCCAAGGGAATGCTCAAAACTGCCGGATTCAGCAGAGATTTGATCGCGGCCAACGTGCAGCGCCTGACCAAGACCGTCGCCGGGCTGACCTGGACTCAGACCCGCTCAGAGTGGTCGGACTATGCCAGCAACAACACCTATTCCCGCCAGGATCATGAGACCAAGGCTGACTTCGTCAGAAAAGCCGCCCAATCCAGACATTGGAATCTGGTGTGGGATCTAGGCTGTAACACCGGCACCTTCTCGCGCATCTGTGCGGAGAACTCGGACTACGTGGTCGCCATGGATCAAGATCCCGCAGCCATTGAGCTCTTCTACCGAGCTCTCAGCCAGGAGGGGTCGGGCAGGATCCTACCCCTGGTGCTCAATCTGGCAGATCCTTCACCCGACCTCGGGTGGCGCTGCCTTGAGCGCAAGGCGATCACCGGCCGAGGAAAACCTCAACTGACGCTGTGCCTGGCCCTCATCCATCACATGGTAATAGGCGCCAATGTCCCGGTCGGCGAATTCCTGCAGTGGCTTGCGGACCTCCAGGGCGCCCTCGTCATTGAGTTCGTCACCAAGGAGGATCCCATGGTAGAGGTTCTCTTGCGTAACAAAGAGGACTTGTACGAGGACTACGAGCTCGAACATTTCGAGAGCTGTCTGGGCTCCCTCTTCGACGTGAAAGGTCGCGAAGTCGAGCCCTCAGGCACGAGGATCCTCTACTTCGCCTCCCCGAAAGCCTCCCCTCGCTCCTGACGGATTGTCAGGGGATCGACGTATTCTTGCTGGATGATCAGTGGTATCACTTTGGGGTTTCTCCTGGCTGGTTTCCTGCTGGGAGCTCTCTTTCTCTTCGCCTTGATGCGACTGGTATTTCGTAACCTGGCGGCTGAGGCCCTGAGCCGCAACAACCAGTCATTCCTGGATCTGGCCAAGTCCAGCCTGGGTGGCTTTCAGACCGAAGCCAAAGGGGAACTAGCCCTCAAGGAGCAGGCGATACGAGAGTCGGTTCAGCCGCTTCAAGAAATGTTGGAGAAGTACAAGACCCAACTCAGTGAGTTGGAACGAAAGCGCGAGTCTGCCTATGGCGGCCTGCACCAGTATCTGGAGAACGTCGCTCAGACCCAGGTCGAGCTACGAAAGGAGACCGGTAACCTGGTGGCGGCCCTCAGATCACCGCAAGTCCGCGGGAAGTGGGGAGAAGTCAGCCTCAAGCGAGTGGTGGAGCTGGCGGGCATGGTCGAGCACTGCGACTTCCGTCTTCAACAAACGCTTATCGCCGAAAACTCGCGTCTGCGTCCCGACCTGGTCGTCTACCTACCCAACCAACGTCAGATTGCCGTCGACGCAAAGGTGCCTCTAGACGCCTATCTCAGTGCTTTGGAGTCCTCAGATGAGTCCGAGAAGGAGCGTCTGATGGTCGAGTACTCGCAGCAGCTCAAGAGGCACATTAAGCTGTTGAGCGGTAAGTCCTATTGGGAACAACTCGAAGGCAGCCCGGAATTCGTGGTCCTTTTCCTACCCCTGGAGAGTCTCTACGGAGCGGCTTTACAATATAACCCCGAGCTGCTGGAAAGAGGGATCGAAAAGAGAGTTTTCGTGGCCACTCCAACCACCCTGATTGCTCTCCTCAAGGCGGTGGAGTATGGCTGGAAAGAAAAGAGACTGAACCAGAACGCCGAGGAGATTCGAACCTTGGGACAGGATCTCCATAACCGACTCTTCAGCCTCGCCGACCACCTTTCGCGCCTGGGGGCCAATCTCAATCGAGCCGTGCAAACCTACAACGAGACGGTGGGTTCGTTTGAGCGACGAGTTTTCGTACAAGCCCGCCGCTTCAAGGAACTGGGTGTCCCCGCCAAGGAAGAGATCCCCGAAATTGCTTATATAGATAGAGTACCGAGGAATCTCGATAGTGAGATCGCGGAACCGGCAGCCGCTGGAAGCAACAAGATACAAGATACAAGTTACAAACAAGTTCCAAATTCCAAGCACCAAAGAGTAAATCTCGGACGCTAATCCGATAAGTATATTTTAATCAATATTTTAAATCAGTTTCTTCTTATCAGTTCTAGCCCGGATTTCTCATCGCTTGTCGTAGCGAGGCGCCGCAAAAGCCGTCCTGGCAAGGCTTGCGACCGAGGCCCCCGCAGTCGTACTCGTGCAGTACGTCGAGGAGGCCGACAGAGCGTAACGAAGCCAGGACGGATGT
>JAKZYH010000349.1:0-15829 GCA_047514575.1 Acidobacteriota bacterium
CTGATCGACCCCCTGGGCCTGAATCAGCAGCGGGGTGGAGAAGGCCATTCGTCCTTTTCCGCGGCTCTGTTTCCAACGAATCTGACCGGTTTGCTTATCCAGTGCAACGACGTATTGCACGTCGGTGCCATCACAGCTCACGATTAATAGGTCGCCGAAAAGTGCGGGCGACCCTCCTGGTCCATGAGCGTGGTTGTACCCGAGCTGGGTACGCCACAGAACCTGCCCCTCGCTAGAAAGGCATGCCGTCCCATGGGCTCCGAAGTGAACGTAGACGCGGTCGTTTTCCAGAATTGGAGTGGGCGAAGCATGACTATTCTTGGAATGGATCCGACCGGGATCATCCTTCAGAAAGACCTCGACTTCATTGAGGATCCGGCCGTCCTTGCGGTGGAGACAAACTGCCCGTAGAGAACGTCCATTGCCCAGGGCTGTCGTCAGCCAGATTCGGTCGCCTTGAATCACCGGCGAGGACCAACCCAGCCCCGGAATCGGCACCTTCCAAGCGACATTCTTGTCCTCGCTCCATTCCAGGGGGAGGTCTTTCTCGGAGGAATGGCCCTGTCCGTCAGGTCCGCGAAACTGGGGCCAGTCCGCCGCCCGTAAAGACAACGAGCTTGACAGCGTCAAGGAGATCAGCAACAAGGCCTTCCGCATGATGTTTCCTTCGTGGGCTTCCACTCAATCGGATCCAACTTCAGATCCGGAACTCGCTTCCTGAGGGGTCTGGTATCGATTCGCCCGAGCTGAGCTCGACGATAACCGGAGCGTGGTCGGAGGCGATTAGTCCCTCCTTCTTCTTGCGGTAGTCGCGGTCGATTTCGATATCGAGGACGCGTTTCATCACGCTCTGAGTGGCCAGGGCGAAGTCGATTCTCAGCCCTTGGTTCTTGTGAAAGGCGCCTGCACGATAGTCCCACCAGGAGAACATCTGGCGCTCCGGAAAAAGCTCTCGATAGCCGTCGACCAGCCCCCAATCCAACAGACGCTGGAAGCGACTTCGTTCCGCCTCTGTGTGGAAGATCCGGTCCCCGAGCTCGTCCTGGTTCCAACTGTCTAGATCAGTTGGACAGATGTTGAAGTCGCCGCACAGGACGATAGCCTCACTGGGCGTGTGTTGGCTCTCGAGATAGTCTCCAAGTGCATCCAGCCACTCCAACTTGCGCCCAAAGTCCTCATGGGCCAGATGCTTCCCATTGGGACAGTAGATGGTTATGAAAACAAGCCCGTCCAGATCGGCGCTGATCAGGCGCGGACCCATCTCTTCCTGGCCCGGAAGTCCTCGTTGCTTTACCTGTCCGGGTTCGCGGCTGAGAATTGCGACGCCGTTCCATGCCTTGGCCGAGTGGATGAGGGCATGATAACCCTCGGCTTCCAACTCGGCATAGGGAAACTTGTCTTCGGCGACTTTCAGCTCCTGTAGTCCTACGACGTCGGGCTGGCGCGCACGCAGCCAGTGGAGCACGAAATCGAAGCGGGCCCTGAGTCCGTTTACATTCCAGGTTGCGATTCGCATGTTCTACTCGTTTGACTCCGCTTTGAGCTTGGAAAGCACGTGTTGTTTCACCCACTTCGCGTCCCACCACTCCAGAGGATTGACGTGTACGCCCTGGACGATCAAGCTGAAGTGGAGATGGTCCCCGCCAGCCAGGCCGGTCTGCCCTGAGAGTCCCACGGACTGCCCCCTCGAGAGTCTGTCACCAGGCTCAACCTGGATCGCGCTCAGGTGAGCGTAAAGGGAAAGCAGCCCCAGACCGTGGTCCACGATGACGCAATTTCCGTAGATACCCAGATAGTCTGCGTAGGCCACGACACCGTCATTTGAGCACTCGATCGGCGTCCGGGCCACGGAGGCCAGGTCGAAGCCGAGATGGGTCTGGTGGTCCACCTCGTTTCCATCGTAGTAATAGGAGCGTTCATCGGCGAAAACAGACTCTACTTTGGAGTTGCTCAGTTGAACGAAGGTGCGATCCCACAAGGGGCGTGCGGCACTTTTCCGAGCGATTTCCTCGATCTGCTGATGGTTGGTCCGGCGCAGCTTGCCGTTGATTTCGAGAAAGGTCTCGAGGAGAGTGGTTCCTTCCTTCACATCGGGGACTCGGTCCACAATTTCGGGCAGAACGGATTGGAAGAAGCCGTCAGAAAGGTTTATCTTTCTCTTCCGAAATCGTCCGGGCAGTACTTCCGTCTGAAGCGCGGTGTGCGCGCGGTTTTCGCCTTGATCCTCGGCCCACACGAACATCGACGCCTCAGCGTTTTCGTCGTGAGAGAGGGCAAACAGGCAGACGTGGACATCGTCTCCTCTCCAGGGGGCAGGATAGCCGGCGAAAACGCGGCTACCCACCAACACGCCCGAAGCGGGACTCGATTCCGATACTCGGTACAGCACCACCTGCGATCCTCCCTGCCTCAGGTAGTGTTGACGACTCATCACCTCAATGCGGGGAGGCGTCAGATCTAGAACGAAGGAGCGTCGATCCAAAGCTTCCCGGGACCAGAGTCCGAGCCGGCCAGCGTCGGAGACCCGGACTTCCAAAGTGACCTCTCCTTCCGAAAGGCTGCCCGCGTCCACGAGCGCTTCTAGACTAAACTCCAAGGTCTTCTGGAGAGAGCCAGTTGGGGAGGGGTCGACCTCATCGACGTGCTGCTGGAGCAGCGGGTGAGACTGTCCCGACTGGAGCGCCAGGATCTTGAACGCCTCGATTCCTCTCCCCTCGTCTGCCAGCTCGATCGTCAATTTCGTTGCCTTGCCCAGGCCAGGAGGCGGATTGACCCACCTCACGGTCGGCGGCGAGGAATCCCAGGTCCAGAAGATCCAGCCGGAGGTCACCAGCAGCAGCAAGACCCACAGCTTCGCCGAACCTCTCAAACGTCTCTCCTACCCCAGTCGGCCGTCAGGATCTCCGATGCTATCAGGGTCAACCAGGCCATTCCGATGCCCAGCATCACGGATAGGGCGATGAAGAAGATTACACCGGGCTGATTCAGTGAGAGGGTGCTGGCGTCCTCTCCAAGCTCTCCAATCAGACGAAAAAGGTCATCACTGACTAGTGACCGGTGGACCGAATCGATTCCCTGCCAGGCCTGGAACACCGTCAGGGAACCGAGCTCGAGAAAGTCGCCGGTCAAAGAGATCACGGGGGCGAAGGCGAAGGGGATTGCAAGACCAAAGGGGAGACTTCTGGAGGAGTTTCCAGACCACTTCAAAAGCTGAAATCCTGGAAGCGTCAGAAAGAAGGGTGAGTAGACAGTCAGAGCGTAAACCCAGTCGGATCCACCGGTCTCGAAGTTGGTAAGCCTTCCCGCGTAGTCTCCTCCTGCGCTGACAAAAGAAAAGAGAGATGCGAAGATGTGGCCTCCGTAGAGTGGATCGAGGTGCAATGTCGCGACCTGTCCTCCTCCTAGGAGACATCCTGCAACGTGCAGAAACTCGTGCAGTGGAACATAGATCCACCAGCCCAGCAACAATCCCACCAGGACGAGAATCAAGCGCTTTATCCCATTGGGTCCAGCCAGCAGCTCTCCGAAGTCGTGGGAGAAGGTGTAGAAGGGCTTCAAAGCTAATGACATCAGTTTGGAGTGCAGCTCTTGGTACCGGGTCGGTTCCGGACTTCTAAGCACCACAACAGTACTTGAACTTCTTGCCGCTTCCACAGGGGCACGGATCGTTCCTACCCGGAGGGCGGTCCTCGACGGTCTTCGGCATCGGGTCCACCAGCCCCATCATGTAGGGGAAGGTCAAGCCCAGCCAGATGAAAATCGGGAAAAAGGCCTTCCCGACGATCTCGAACGCATTGTCCAAGGTTTTCCAGAGCCAGGCAGCGCCAGCTAATGGGGTGATCCACCGTGACCAGGGTAACCTCCACCTTTGTGACCAGGAAGGCAACGTGTGATAGGTAGAGCAGCCCGATCGCGGCCGCCACTACGGCTGCACGTTTCTTCAAGCGCATTCCTGGGGCTGGTAGGATCAGCGCCATAAGAATGACCATGTTGGAATAGATCGCTTCGGGCGAAAGGTTGGCTTCGAATCGAGGTCGTGTCCGGGACTTAAAGAAGATTTCGGCACCCCGGACCGAAAAATCGAGATTCTTGCCTTCGAAGGAGTAGTAGATCTCCCCACCCACAGCCAGCAGCCGAACGTATATCGAGTGTAACAAGGGAAGGCACAGCCACCCTGCTCCCAACAGGACGAGCACGAACAACAGATACAGCGCCAACCTTCTACCTGGCGACAGCTCTTTGTCGTCCGACCCAGTAGATCCAAAAAACCATTGCCGCAGCAATGACGATGAATTGAGAGACATAGGTATGGAAGAAATCGAAGATCTGATGGGATCCTCTCTGAATCAACAGAAACAGGCCAACGATTCGAATCAGGTTCAAGACCTGGATCAATAGGTATCCCCAGACCGTTCCCCAAAAGCGTTGATGCCAGCTCAAAGGATAGGCGAGACAAGCCGAGATGAGAATCAAAGTGGCAACGACGCCATCGCAGCCCTTACGGATGTCTACGGCCAACTGTCCGCTCTGAATGATCGTACCTGAAACAGTAACGCCGGGGTCAAAGAGCCTCAGCACTCCATGACTCAGCCAGGCGATGGATTCCGTATAGGGAAGAATGAGCTGCTCATTGATCCAGGAGTACTGCACCAGGAGAGTCAAGCCGACAACCAGAACACCAAAGAGAGCGATGAAGCGGAGGGCCTCGACGCTGGAAGATTTCGTTGGAGCTGGGGTCATGGCGAGATCTTAATAGTCCAGCCTGGAAAAATAAAGCGCCCGGTTTGGCGGAGTCAGGTCAGCTCGCCCAGGCCCCGGGGAATACGAACCTCGAGAAAAGTCAGCTCCGGAGCGGTAACTGCCTCCTCCAGCGCCGGCACCAGATCCCTCACCGTGTCCACTCGCTTCGCCGAGAAACCGTAGGCTTCTACCAGCTTGGTGAAGTCGGGATTTACCAACTTGGTTCCGATAAGTCTTCCTTGGAAAGAGCGCTCTTGGAATCCTTTCAGGACTCCCCAGGCGTCATCGTTGAACATGACCACGGTGATGTTCAGGTTGTACTGGGCCGCGGTCGCCAGTTCGGAGAGGCAGTATTGGAAACCTCCATCGCCAGAAAAACAGACGACCGGGACCGTTGGATTGGCGGCCTTGGCCCCCAGGGCGGCGGGGAAGGAAAAGCCGATTCCCACCCAGCCGTAGGGGTTCATGAAGGTTCGGGGTTGATAGACGCGAAAGGCTCGGCTGGCTCGGCTGGTTGGAACGGTCGTATCCCAGCAGGTGATCGTCTGCCGCGGCAAGACAGATCGGATGGCCTCCATGGCTCGCACTTCATTGGGCCACTGCTCGCCCAGGTCCTGCTCAATATTTCTCTTGAGCTGGCGGACTTCAGCCAAGTAGGCACCAGCTTTCGTCTGCTCCTTGTCAGCAAGGGCATCCAGGAGTTGGTTTGCGACGATCCTAGCGTTGGCGGCGATCCCCACCGAGACCGGATAGTTCCTTCCCAGGTAACTGGGGTCCAGCACAACTTGCACCAGCCGGCCCCGAATCTCTATGCCGATACCCAGGGTGGTGCGATAGGGAAGAGCGGCTCCAAGAGCGATTACCAGGTCGCAGTTCCCGATAAACTCGTGTACCGGGTTCCTACCCCAGATTCGCTCCCCCAGAGCAGTGCCCAGGGAAAGGGGATGATCCTCGGGAAACGCATCCTTGGCTCCATCAGCGGTCACTACCGGTACCCCGAGGGCCTCTGCAAGCCTGACCAGCTCCTGGGTCCCACCGATGGAGCTGATCTCCTCACCGGCCCAGATAAGGGGATGATCGGCTTGCCCAATTTCGTGAATCACTTCCTCGATCTGAGCGTCCGTGGCCCGAGGAGGCTCCGCTTCGGGCGTCTGGAGGTCGCTCGCCTCGGCCCTCTCACCCAGTAGGTCAGTGGGAATCTCCAGCTCAATCGGTCGGGGACGCCTGGTTTTGAAGCGGACGAACGCCTCGTCGATCTGTCCAGGGATCGACTCCAGGTCTTCTACCAGGGAATTCCAATCTGTGACCGAACGGAACATCTGGAGCTGCTCTTTGGGCTCATGAGTGATCCCCAGCATTCGGTCCAGGTACTCACGCTCTACGTTGGTCGTGATCTGAAGCACTGGGGAGCTGGAATGATAGGCTTCGCCCATCGAGTGGATGGAATTGGCGGCACCCGGTCCGCTGCTGGTGAAGACAACCCCCGGCCTGCCGCTCGACCGGGCATAGCCATCCGCCATGAAGCCGCAGGCCAGCTCAGTCCTACCTCCCAGATGACGCATCCTGTCCTGGCGGTCGAAGAGGGCGTCGAAGAGATTCAGGGTGTGAATGGAAATGACGCCGAAAACAAGATCAACGCCGTGGACCTCCAGCCGGTCCAGCACCATCTGTCCACCGGTCATTCCCGTCATTTGAGGAACATTCGAAAAAGAGACCTTGGCATCAACAAATGGCAACGATCGCAGGAGTCCTTGGAAGGCTTGTCCAGAACCGAGGGAAAAGGCTGGATCACGAAATACAGAACACCGAACATACGGACTCCGAAGACGGGAGCAGCGATGAAGTTTTCAGCTTGGCGCCACCACCGTCCGCGCCGGATCATGCGAAAAAGAAACTTCGGCCGGCGTGGGGGTGGCTTCCAAGCCGCCGTATTCCTTCCGTCTGAGCCAAAGGCTCGGAAATAGGATTTTGGCCTGGAGGCCAAAGCCACGTTCGGAAATCAAGTTTCAGGTCAGTCCCCTCCAGGAGCGCTGGCCCCATTCGAGAAAGAAACTTCCGGCTACTGGGGATTTGTGCGTCACTGCGTGGGGAAGAGTTGTCCGGCTCGCTCCCTTCTTCGTCGTCCTCGACGGCCGGAATCTGGGCTCATTTTGCTAACGGCTCAAGTCGTTCGCGGCTCTGTCGGACTTGGCTTCGTAACGCTGGTAGTCCACCCGTTGGCGGTACCCTCGGACGTTCCGACGTGCGACGAATTCTTGAAGTTTCAGGTCAGTTGTCTTCGCCTGCGTCGTCAGCTGCCCGTTCCGGCCGAAGCTCGCGGACCAGTTTCCCGACTGTCCACATTTCGGAGCTCTCAACCTCCGCCAACTCCTTCTCGAGTCCCTTCCGATAGTTGGGGTCCCGGTTGGCCTCTAGCACGCGCCGTGTCTCGTCTCCTGCTGCCACCTTGTCGTAGAGCTCTTCGAAGAGGGGAAAGTTCACGTCCCGAAAGCGCTGAAACCAGTCCAAGGCACCCCGCTGAGCGGTCGTCGAGCAGTTGGCGTACATCCAATCCATTCCGTTCTCTGCGATCAGGGGATAGAGGCTCTGTGTTGCTTCCTCAACGGTCTCGTTGAACGCTTCTGAGGGGCTGTGCCCTCGTGCGCGGAGAACCTCGTACTGGGCTAACCACAACCCGTAGATCGCCCCCATCAGGACCCCTCGCTCTCCGGTGAGATCGCTGTAGACTTCCTTCTTGAAATTCGTCTCGAAGAGATAACCGGATCCGATGGCGATACCCAACGCCAGACATCGTTCCCGAGCGCGACCAGTGTAGTCCTGATCGATAGCAAAGCTGGCGTTGATTCCTCTCCCCTCGACGAAGAGTCGCCTCACGGTGGTACCCGAGCCCTTCGGTGCTACCAGGATGACATCGACGTGCTCCGGAGGAACCACCCCAGTCTGATCCCGATACGTAATTGCAAAGCCGTGGGAAAAGCAGAGTGCATCTCCAGGCTTGAGATGCGGCTTGATCCGTGACCACTGCTCGCCCTGTCCAGCGTCGCTCAGCAGGTACATCAGAAAGGTCGACTGTTCGGCTACCATTTCGATGTCGTCAAACAGGTTCTTTCCGGGTTCCCAACCGTCTCGTATGGCATTCTCCCAACCGTTGCCCCCGCGTCTCTGGCCGATAGTCACTTCGATGCCGTTATCGCGGCAGTTCAAGGATTGACCGTGGCCCTGGGGGCCATAGCCGATGACACCGATTCGCTCCTTTCCCAGGATCTCCCTCACCCTGTCGGGAGGATAATCGCTACGCTCAACAACCTCTTCTTCAAAATCACCAACCTTGATTGTTCTCATGCTGTCCTCTCAGAAGAAATTCAAGTCTGAGGCCGGGCCCAAGCCGGGCCTTTTTATAGCCGCTAATCAGTGCTCGGCGAAGGCGTCCGTTTATATCAGATCAGACGGTTGGGACTCAAGCTGAGCCAGGGCCGCCAACGTCTTTGTCAACCTCTCGCTTTGTAGTAGACTCGCAGTCATTCGAGGAGAGCAGGAGGGTCTGTAATGGAGGTGAAACGGGTTCCCGATCTGATTTCGTTTCGCTCAGAGAAGATGCTGAAAGCCGGTCTTTTCGAGAGCGAGCGGATGTTTTGTGACCTCTACTGTTTCGAGCCGGGACAGGAGCAGGCACTTCACGACCATGATGGAAACGATAAGGTATATTACGTTCTTCAAGGGAGTGGCCTCTTTACGGTAGGAGAGGAGACCCGGTCGCTGGAAGAGGGGGACGCTACCTGGGCGCCCTCCGGTGAGATTCACGGAGTGAAGAACCCCTCCAGTGATCGGTTGGTGTGCTTGGTGTTCATGGCTCCACACCCGCAGCCGGAGAAATTCCGTTCCCTCCGGGGATCATAACTCGATGCATTGCCTGTCTATGCCCCTGCCATGTGATCGGGCAAGTGTTTACACGCGCCTTCGCTCCAGGTCGGGCCCGACGCTGATCTTGGACAGCAGCTGGGAGCCTCGCCCGGACTCGGTCCGGGCCCTGTCGCGACACTGCATCCTTGCCAAGGAACCCTTCGCGATACTGACGGCGTGGGGAAGCCATGCCGTCTTGGACTGGGAAGGAGGTCGGCAGGAGCGGGGCGAGACCTTTTCTCTCTTGCGCCGCCTGTTGGCCGATTTCGAGCTCACAGGTCAGGACTCACCCACGCCGTTTCCCGCCGGGGCAATGGGTTACTTCGGTTACGAATTGAGGTCTGCTCTGGAAGCGGTACCGAGCGCTCTTCCTGCCGATTTCGACATGCCGGATCTTTGGTTGGCCTTCTTCGACTCGGCGGTGACTCTAGATCTGGAAGAGGATCTACTTCATATCACCTCGACGGGACTCCCCCAGCGAGGGGCGGCCGCCAGGGAGCGGGCGCTTCGCCGTGCCGAAGACTTGAGGCTTCAACTGTTCGCTCCTGCGAGCCAGATCGACGGGTTCGAGAAGAGTATGGAGGAAGATGCCTCTCGCTTCAGTCAGGGAGAAATCGGCGTTCCAGCAGGTTCAAACTTTAGTCGCGAAGATTATCTTGCTGCGATCCGGCGCATCAAGGAGCACATCGCCGCCGGAGATATCTACCAGGCTAACCTCTCACAGCGTTTCAAGAGGCCTTTCAAAGGTGATTCTTTTGACTTGTTTCTCGATCTGCGAAAGCGGACTCCGGCACCTTTTTCGGCCTACCTGGACGCTCGAAATTTCTCCATCGTAAGCGCCTCGCCGGAACGTTTCCTTCGCTTCGATCCGCAGAGCCGCCTCGTCAGCACCCGTCCCATCAAGGGTACCCGTCCGCGCGGCGCGACCCCTTCCCTGGACCGGTCCCTAGCACGGGAGCTCGCGGCCAGTGAGAAGGACCATGCCGAGCACGTCATGATCGTCGACCTGGAAAGAAACGACCTGGGAAGAGTTGCCCAGATCGGTTCCGTGCGGGTCCCCGAGTTCGCCGTAGTCGAGACCTTCCCGGCGGTCTTCCATCTGACCTCCACGGTCGAGGCCCTTCTGAGTCCTGAAAAAGACACGGTAGACCTTCTGAAGGCTGCATTTCCGGGAGGGTCGGTAACCGGAGCGCCCAAGATCCGAGCCATGGAAATCATTGAACAAGTTGAAACAGTACGGAGGGGCGCCTACACCGGCGCATTGGGATATCTCAGCTTCACGGGCGAACTGGACCTGAATATCCTCATCCGGACCATCTGCACACAGGGAGGGATGGCGTCTCTGCACAGTGGAAGTGCGATTGTGGCGGACAGCGACCCTGAGTCGGAGTATCAGGAAACCCTGATCAAAGCGCAGGCACTTTCCCAGGTGCTGGATCGTTCAGGACAAAATGCGAACCACTCTTCTTCGAGGGCGTCACAAGCCTTGAGGGAGTTGGCCTGAACCGCGGCGGTGTCGACGGGGGCTGGTCCGGCTTGGAGTTTGCTGCGAGTGAGCGTTTGGTAATAGAATGTTTGCTCCTCGGTCGAGGAACCGTCTGGTCATTGTGGTGGGCGTAGCTCAGCCAGGTTAGAGCACAGGGTTGTGGCCCCTGTGGCCGTGGGTTCGAATCCCATCGCCCACCCATCCCTCCTCCGGCTTTTTCCGTTTCTGGAAGCGAAGAAGCCATACCCTCAGCGCGGCTTCGAGTGCAATCCCGCCGCCCAACTTCGATTCCCCGAGTCTTCGTTCCTCGAAGATGATTGGGAACTCAATCATTTTCAATCCAGTGGAGAGGACCGAATGCTTCAGCTCGATTTCGAAGGCGTAGCCTTTTGACCTCAAGCTCCTGAGCTCCACGGCCAGGAGTGCGCGTTTCGTCCAGCCGTTGAAGCCGCCGGTCAGATCTCTGATTCGCGTGCCCAAGACCAGGCGGGCATAAAGATTGGCGCTCCAACTCAGGAGGCGCCGTCCGGCGTCCCAGTTGAGAGTCCCGCCCAGCGTGATGTAGCGTGATCCTATGACGCCGTCGTAGTGGCGCAGTAGATCCAACATGGTGGGCAGGTAGCGGGGGTTGTGTGAGAAATCGGCGTCTATCTGGATCAGAGGATCGAAGCCTCGTCCAAGTCCCCAGGAGAAGCCGGAAACACAGGCGCTTCCGAGGCCCCCCTTCTCCAGCCGGTGCAGCACATGGACCCGTCGATCCTCGGCCTTCATCTCTTCGACCAACGAACCGGTGCCGTCGGGTGAGGCGTCGTCGACGATCAGGACCTCCGTCTGGGGAGCGAATCTGAAAATCGATTCACAGAGAGGCTTGATGTTGTCTTTCTCGTTATAGGTCGGGATGATGATAAGGGAGTTCAAGTTCCTTGAGCCGTTCATCATAGTCGTGCCGCGCGCGTTTTAACCAGTTGGTCGAGCTGCGCTAGTCGCTCCCGAACCTGCACTGGGAGCGCGTCCAGAAAATAGGTCCTTTTGATCTTTCTATAGTTCGCCCGATCTCCCCTGTCCGCATAGAGCTCCAGCAAGTTCAGAACAGCTCCGTTTTTCTTTCGGTTGGGATAGACCGAGACAGATCTAGCAAAATTCTCCTCGGCTTCCTGCTGTCGCTTCATCCGCACCAACAGGTGACCTCGCAGATAGTAGAGTCTGGCCAGTGTTTCCTTGGACACGTCCTCATCGATCAGCCCCATTGCCTCCTCTGACCAGCTCCAGAGAAGCTTGGGGTCCTTTGCGTGGATGAGCTCATCGATCAGAACAAGCTTGCCTGGGAAATGGCTCGTCACCCGGTCCAGGAGAGGCGCGTATTTGGCCGAGTCCTGATTCTGTGAAAGGTGAACCAGAGGACTCAGGAGCTTGCTACAGCTTTTCAGCAGGACCCTTCGATGTTGTGAAAGCCAAGGGTCCGTGAGATCTGCTCGTCGCTCCACCCGATCACACCAATCGACAACCGCTGGCGTTGGAGACAGGCGTTTCGAACGAGGATCCTTTACCTCCTTTTCGATCAGGTGGAAAAGGCCGAAATCGCGGGTAGCCCATTGCTGCGGCGGCTTCTGGACGAAGCAGACGGGGCGTTCAGTCCCCATTACGAAGGACTCGATGGCCTCGTCCTTCTGTCGCCGACTGCTACGCGCCGGAAAGAGGCGGTTGGAGAAGATGAGTCCCTGGTCGTTGTAAACCTCCACGTCCGGACGCACTCCTTCGATGTAGTGGAGAGAGCCAATGGGTCCGGTGTCATTGTCGCCGTGAGTGAAGAGGATCGCGTCTTCGGGGAGCGTCGCCAAGATGGCCTGCGCGTAATCCCGTGCCCAGGTCTCCTCGCTCTTCTGGTTGTAGCTCAGGTTCGTGGCCAAAACCAGGGATGCCAAGCCGGCGGCCGCGGCGCATCCCAACCATTCCGGACTAAGCCGTATTCGCTCCGCCAGGAAGCGCGTACAGGTATCGATCGCCAGTCCAATCCAAAGGGCCATGACCCCATAGGCGACCAAGGGGTAGACGCGCATCACGCTGCGCTGGAGCAATTCGAAATCGAAAGTGAGAACCAGTGTGAGAAGAAGGCCGCCACTGAAGAATCCCCAGGCGAGCGCCAGCGATACGCCTGTGGTCCATCGACGCCATTGAAACCAGCATCCCAGAATGGCCAATCCAGCTCCCGCCACCGTGAACTGAACCCAGGACTCCCGCAGTAGAAAACCCGCGAACTGGACCTGATCGACCCAGGAGGCCGTCGAGCGGGCTTCCAGTTGAGAGTACCCCTTGCGAGACACGAAAAAGAACAGATCGTCGATGCCTTTTAGTGGTCCATAGAAGCTGATGAGAGGCTCCGTCAGCGAGCGAGCCCAGAGATATGCGTAGGGAAGAAGTCCCACCAGGACCAGGGGAAAGACGAGGTGGATTCTGCTGAGAATGAGACGGCGTCGGGGCCAAAGCAAGAGAAGCAGTCCCGGAACCAATAGCTGGATCAAGGGCCAGTGATTGCTCAAGCCGAGCCCGTAGATGAGGCCGATCCAGGGAAGGAGGCGACGGTCGCCAGAGTTGGCAAACTGGAGGCAGCACGCAAGGAGGAGAAACGAAAGTAACGTGTTCAGGGTGTAGACTTCTGCCACGATCGCTTGCGACCAGAAGACGAGTGAGAAGCCGTAGGCGAGTCCGGCCGCCCACGCTGGAGCATTCCGGCCGATCAAGCTGCGAGCGACCCAAAAGACGGCAGCGCAGGTGAGAGAGCCCGACAGCGCACTCAGAAGGTGAACCCGAAACGCAACGCTGCCGAGGGGCAATAGCGTGAAGAGCTTGCCCAGGAGACTGTGAAGAGGGTAGCCCGGCGGATGTGCCACGCCTCCGAAGTGACTCGCCATCAGAAAGAGGCCTGAGTCCTCGAGGGTTACTGTCCTGGGTGTCGTATAGAGATACACACCGAACGTGACCAACGCCACCAGGGCAGCCTGCAGCTTCCAGGGTCCTGTCCACAGCGCTGGGATTTCGTCGAGCTTCTTCCGAAACTGCTTGAGGCGCATGAGCAACTTCTCGCAATTGAACGTCGCCCCGCACTCCATGCAACATCAAAGCCAATCTGGGTGCTCCTTGTTTCGGAATCGAGAACGGACTTGGATGTGGATCACTGCGAGACCACCGATCAACTCGGTAAGCCGTTGCTTTCGCTTTGGTTCACTGGATTCAGGCCTGACGCACCGGGGTCCGTTGAAGGGGTCCGAGTCAGCATCCGAGACGGAATGCAATCCTTCTCGAGAGAGGTAGATTCAAGGTCCCGATATCTTGGGATCTGAACCAGCCGTCAATCTTTCGACACTCCTGGAAGAACTCGCAGAGTGGGTACACGAGTCTCGAGGATTTGTGCCTGGTGCTCCGGGTGCACTAGCTGTCTTGTCCGATCGCCGTTCGGATCGCGGCGAGTAATTCCTTGGGCTCATCGCTGCCGATCCTGTACTTGCGACCGTTTCTAAGCTCGATCTGAACAGCTTCGAACCCTGAGACGCTGTAAAGCCAACCGTGCGGAGTAAACTTGATCCCCCACCCGTAGTACCAGCGGTTCCGGACAATTTCGGCGTCGCATATGTCGGCGGTGTGAAAACTCTTCCTGATCAGGCCGTGACCAAATCGGAGCGCGATTCGTTGATGTGACACCTGCACCGTGAGGGAGTGGAAGAGGTAGGCGCAGAACAGAAGTACCAATCCGACTATACCGGGAATCCGCACTGAAGAGGATCCAAGGCTCATCATCAGCACACTGATTCCAGCGGCAATCATCCCTCCGCCTCCGAGGGAATACACCATGAGTGTTCCGCGCTGCGTGTGTCGATATTCGAGCATGTCCAATACCTGGCAGCTACCAACCCACCTCGATTATGAAACGTAGCGGCCCGCCGATCAAACCCGGTAGCGCAGATATCGTGAAGCCGAAGGGACTAAGCGATGCAATTCCGAGCTCCATCCACCCATACAGGATCCCCCTGGAGGACGCGGCCTGGGCGATACTCTGTACGCCCCCAACTGTTGTAAGATAAGCGAGCGCGCCCGTAGCTCAGCTGGATAGAGCGCCGGACTTCGAATCCGTAGGTCGGGAGTTCGAATCTCTCCGGGCGCGCCATTTTTCTCAATGGGTTACGCCCGAACTGGGACCTACTACCCAGGTCTTGTGTGAGACTCTGTGTGAGAAAAACTCCCGGTTGTGGCCTGCTCGAAGGCCCGCATGGCCACCCATGCAGTTGCAAACTACAAACAACCGAAAGCTCTAAGAATCACCTTCCGAGTGTCCCGCTTTCCCGCTACGACCCTTGGTCAGCGAATCCGTAAGCGCCGTCTAGAGCACGGACTCAAGCAGGTGGAGCTGGCTGGTCTTCTGGGCGTCAACCCAAGGACTATCGTCAACTGGGAAAAGGACAGGACAAAGCCGAGATCCGCGGGAAAGGCAACTATGGTTACAAGGTTTCTGGAAGGTCATATCCGATTCGCGAAGAGACTGATCAATCGGACCACTAAGAAAGCGTGTGGGCGAGGAACCGACTATAAGAAGTGTGATAGTCGGCACCCGATCTTACAGACAGCGTCCGATTTGATCGAAATCGAACGGCCGCACCCCTAAAAGCGGACATTTAGATTTCCCCCGAAAACGTCGAATGAACGACCGCTTTCGCCTGAGGGTGTGTGAAAAGTCATTCATGATTTCGGATTGGAAATTTTGACTTCATAGGATCGCGTGCAAGCCACGATCTCCGTCGTAGGAAGGGTAAAGAGACCCCTAAATCAAAGAGGTTTTGGACTTTTCACACACCCTCGCCTAAAAGCGGTCATTCAAGTTTTCCCCGGGAACATCGAACGAACTGCCGCAAACGGCCATAAGCAGCCATTCTGCGCAGACCGAGCGGACATGCGCCCACGAAAAGCTTGTGTCTGAAAAGAATGGGTCGCCTTTTCGGAAAACAAGGACAAGGATGGCAGTTTCAAGTGGGTACAGGCCGAAACCCAGGGGACGATGGCCAATTTCGCCCTGACCGGACAGCCCTTTCAGATCACCCGGGAATGGAGCGAGCGAAGCGTCGTGCTGAGGCCGGAACCCGCCCAGTGGGCGTGTGCCGGGGCCGAGCCGACCTGATCCAACAAAATGGGTGTGCCGACATCGCCGAGGATCTGAAGGATGTCAACCTGGATCTGTATCTGGTCCTGTTCCCACTCAAGATCGTCCCTCCTGTGGAGGTGGAGCTGCCGCATCGGACGCGCGCCGGGAGCACTATCCGGTCCGGCAGGAGTTTCTCCCCAAAGGGCTCTTGATGGTGGATACGGTAAGGATCGAATATCCTGACTGACCCACGGAGAGAAGCCGCCTTTACCCGGCAGCCATGCTTCCGTATGGTGGCTTCCGGAGGAATGGAGAGGGGCCGGCAGCTGAAGGTACCGACATATGAGAAGATCTGATCCCACCGCGAAGCAGTCGACACCGCAGCGGGTCTGCCTCAAACCCAAGGTGATGCGGCTCCTGCTGGGGATACTTCTGGGCCAGGCTGCATGGGCGGGTTCCGGCGAGAAGATCGCTCTCCTGCCCGGCAATGAGGAGGTTCCATTCTGCTACGCTGCCGGCGATTCCCGAAGCTGGAGTCTGGTGGACGGGCGGCTCCCCGCAGGAGCCCGGATCGA
>JAKZYH010000350.1:0-8366 GCA_047514575.1 Acidobacteriota bacterium
CTGGAACGACTATGGAACCCGGATCGACCAAGTAACGGCCGAAGAAGTCAGTGCCGTCGCAGACCGATACTGCAGTTTTTCGAAGGCGACGGTGGGAACTCTAGTAGATAGAAATGAACAAGCCAAGACGCTTTGACCGTAAGGAGTTCAGCAACGGACTAGTGCTTCTCTCCGCTGCCAACAGGCGGCTTCCACTGGTCTCGGTGAACGCCTTTGTCCTGGCTGGCACCGGCCTGAACGATGCTGCTCATCCAGGCGTTGCGTCTATGACCTCCCGTCTGCTGGACGAGGGCACGGACCGATATACTGCCCAACAGATCTCGCAGATCGTTGAAGACAAGGGGGGCACACTGTCCACCTTCAGCCAACAAGAATTGAGTGGTATCTGCCTCCAGCTACACTCCGGCGACCTGGCCTCGGGCATCGAGCTGCTGGGAGAGATGCTGTCTTTTCCCACCTTCCCAGCTTCTCGTTTTTCAATCGAGAAGGAAAAGGTCCTGAACCATCTGAAGGCAGGCGAGGACGACCCGCAGGTGGTCGTGGCCAATCTGTTCGCGCGGCTGATCTACGCGGGCTCCCCACTGCAATACCCTGCACTTGGAACACAAGAAGCGGTGGAAGCGATCTGCATAGATGACGTATTGGGCTTTCATGGCAAGAACTATGGGCCGCAGAACACAGTCCTGGTCGTCGTTGGAGACATCGAAACCGGTCGACTTCAGGATCTGGTTGAGGAGCGTCTGGGTCATTGGCAGAATCCCGGCTTCGTACAGGCTCCTGTCCTCTCACTGAAGCGGCAAAGGATGCCGCTCTTCGAGGAGAAGGTGATGAAAGACAGAGAGCAGGTTCACATCTGTTTGGGTCACCTCGGCATATCGAGATGTAATCCTGACTTCTATCCGATTCAGGTGATGGACGTCATTCTCGGTAGCGGACCTGGCTTTACCAGTCGCATTCCTCGGAAACTTCGTGATCAGGAGGGTCTCGCCTATTCGACCTACAGCGACCTCTCCGGTTCTGCCGGCCTCTATCCAGGTCGGTTTCTCGCCTATATCAGCACTTCCAGGGAAAACCAACAGCGGGCTCTGGATGGGCTTCGGTCTGAGATAGAGAACTTCGCGGAGAAAGGGCCAACGGATGAAGAAGTCTTGGTTGCTCAGGAATTCTTGACGGGAAGCTTTGTCTTCGACTTCGAGACAAATACCCATGTTGCTCGCTTTCTGCTCTCCGCCGAACTGTTCGACCTGGGCTTGGACTACCTGGACCGATATCCTCGTATCATCCGTGATATCACTCCATCCCAGGTCGCACAGGTTGCCCGTCAACACCTGGATACGGTAAACTTCACGACCGTCATTGTGGGACCCAACCATTCGCCCAGAGGGCGAACACGAAAAAGACAGCAGAACGATTCAGTGCCGGATCGGTGTCCAGAATGATTTCCTCCAACTCGCGTCTGCTGGTAACTTCACTGCTCGTCATTGCAGCGGCAATCATGGATGGTTGTGGGCGTCGTCCGCCACCGCTCCAGCCTCCCCCGGCAGCGACTCATCCCCCTGCTACTGAGACTCGTCCAGGTTCAACTGCTCCGGACCTACCCTCGGTGTTGGCGCCAAAGCTGGATGCCCGTATCGAGCCCCCATCGATAAAAAAAGGCGAATCTGCGCTCTTGATATGGCAGGCTCAGCACTCGGATAAAGTGACGATCGACCACAACATTGGGGCCGTTGACACCTCGGGCAGGATCAAGTTCTTTCCCGACGAGACGACCGCTTATCGGATCGTCGCAGACGGAACCGGCGGTCGAACAGAAAAGATCGTCACTGTCGACGTCTCGGTGGGCCCCGGCGGCGTCTCCGAAGAGGACGTGCTGCCGGGTTCAGCCGAGGAACGATTCGAGCAATCGGTCAAACCTATATTCTTTTCTTTCGACAAGGTGATACTAAGCTCTGAGGCAAAGGCGGATCTCGACAGTAACGTCCGCTGGCTGCAGCGAGTAGAAAACGTTCATCTGAGATTCGTCCTCGAAGGACACTGCGATGAACGGGGCAGCGAGGAGTACAATCTGGCCCTGGGGGACCTCAGAGCCCAGGTGGTGAGAGGATACCTTCTTGAGCAGGGCGTGGATCCCTCCCGAATTACCGCCATCTCACTGGGCGAGGAGCGACCCTTCGACTCCCGGCGCACCGAGGAAGCCTGGACTCTGAACAGACGGGTTCAGTTCGTCCTGGTCAACGATTCGTGAAAGGATGACTTCGCAGGCCAGCGCTCGGGACCTCTCGGTTGTTTGTCCTCCTCCGGAAAAGCCGCCGGCGCAGGTCAAGGGCGGAGGAAATGATGTTCGAAACGCGAACGGGGAGCCGAACAGGTTTTTTCTGGAAAGTGATATTAGGGGTGGGTTGTGGTGTGAGTGCGGTCGCCGCGGCGGCCATTGCTTTCTATGAGCCAACACCCGAAGAACCGCCGAAGCCCCTCATCGGAATCTTTCATCAGGGTGATCCCGACTTCGCTTGGTATCGCCAACATCTGGAGCTGCGGAATCCTCGGGTGAAGATGGCTAAGAATCTGGCCGGAAAACGTATGGTGATCTTCTCAGGAGTGGTTGATAACAGGGGGGAAAAGGCACTCGATGTAGTGGAGATCAAACTTGCCTTCTTCAATTACGAGGAGCATGTTTGGGACACCGTGCGGACTCCGTTCAAGCCCGGTCGCTACACTCCCCCCATTGACTCTCTGAGCCAGCGGGGATTCACCCTCTACGTTCAAGATGTCCCGAAAGGCTGGCTTGCCAGTCACGCCGAGATGGATATCCACGGATTTCGTTTCAAGTAGAAGCGATTGCCGGAGGCTGTGAAGTAAGATCGGAGGCGACGATCGAGTCCCCAACCTCTACATCGGAGGGAGGTGGCGCGGCGAAAACCTTGCTCCACACTGCGGGGGGTTCCATGCAAAGGTAAACGGCCGTCGTCTGGCTGTGCCGCCGTATCCACCCCAGAACAGCGTGATACATCCGCAGCCGTATGGGCTTGAAATAGCGCATCTTGCCATCGTCGGTCGGAACCAACTCACCCAGGGTCAGCGTACTGTTGGGGAACCGAGCGCGCATTATCTCCCTTAGCTCTGGCGTCATGCGCACCGTCCCAACCGATATCCAGGGTATTGAAGCCGAAGGAACTCGGCTAAAGATCTCGTCGATAAGGCCGCGATAGTCTCCTTCCCAATCGGGGTAGTCAATCATCGGATCCAGGTGGAAACCGATCTTGTAGCCGGCCTCGGCACAGTTTTGAGCTGCAGCAAGCCGCTGCTCGATACTTGCCGTCTTGTGCTCCTCCTCTTCCTGGATGATTCGAGGATTGATGGACCAGGCAACGACGGTCCTGCGACGGTGATCCAAGGGTAGAAGATTGGCGATGCAGTTGGACTTGGTCTTCAGTTCGAGCACCGCGTTCTTCTGTTTGGCGAAAAACTCTACCAGTGGCTCGCTGTAAGAGGTCAGAGGATCGAGCGCCAGACTGTCAGCAAGTTCTCCGGTCCCAATTCGAAAAAAGGATTTCGGGTTTTCCTGGAGTACCGATTCGAGTTCTCCCAGCAGATCCTCATGGTTGGCGTAGACCACCATGTGGGGAAAGTTCAGGTAGGACTGCAGGTAGCAGTAGCTGCACTCCATATGGCAGTTTGCAGCGAAGTTGATCACAAAGTAGTTGCAGCACACACTGCGCCCCCGCCCGGCTGGACAAGGCTTGAAAAAATGACCCTTATGCCTGGCCAGTATCAGGGACTTCTTACCCTGCGACAAACTCGGGTTCCAGCGCTTTGCCTCCTGCAACAGACTTTCTGTGTCGTCTATGAACTCAACCGGCGTCGTGTCGAGTCGTTCTAGGACATTGCGAGCCACCCAGGAGTGCCTGACGGAACGCTCCACATAGATCCTGTTGGGCTTGTAGTGATCCACCTTTCTAGTACTCCAAGTATTCCGAAGCACCCCAATCGAGCTTGAGATACACCCCCCCGCCTTCTGCTAGGGGCGAGCCCGGCCCGGACGCATCAGTTTACAACAGTTTGAAGATTTCCCTGAGCTCTTCACCCTTGCCAACCTCTCGAAGTCTGTCAGCCAGGGACAGAAACTCTTCAGCCGTGCGACAGCTGAATGAGACAGAGACACGTTCGCCCTCAAAAAAAGGTGGAAGGCGAAGCTGAATCTCTGGAGGCAGTTTCAGGCCCTTCTTCAGCAGACGGTAGCGGCCTTCATGCTGCGAAAGGGTCGGATAGCGGACTTCACGAAGTCTCTGGACTATCCGCTCAAAACGCTCAGGCGGCGCCTTGTGCTCGTCCTTTGCAATCTCTTCGAGTCCCGCCTCCTGCCAAAGCACTTGGAGAGGATTGATCGCTGCAGTGCCTCCAGCGGACAATCGCTGCTGCATCCGGAGGTCATCCAGCAGCCCGAAAAGCAGTTTCTGTTTGTTTCTACCCAGACGATGCCCGGAGGAAATCGCCAGGAACAGCTTCTGCTCATCCGGCTGCCAGCGCGCCACTTTGACGGCGAGTTCGCCGTCCAGGTACTCGTAGACAGCGCGCTGAATCAGTTCGGGAAGTCTTGCCAAAGCCTGATAGCGTCGTAGGTGGAAGCGGTCGGGACGCAATCCCAACAAAGGAAGATAGTCTCGAATCAGAGCGGACTCATGGAGGACAAACTGGCTTTGAAGTTTCAGCAGGATCCAGGCTTTCTCAAGATCGTGCAGACACCGCGACCCCACATTCTCCAGGATACCTTCCCGAAATAACTGCTGAGATTCACCCTCACGTAGAAGGCCCGGAACCTCGGTCAGACCAACGACCTGGGCCGCCCTGAAGCGGCGGAATCCCATGACAATTCTCAGTCTCCCTGCTTCGCCACGCTGAAGATGTAGGGGAGAGACAATACCCACCTGTTCCACGGCAGACACCAGATTCCCGAGGGGAAACCAGACAGGAGAGGAGGCGAAGGTCCGGTCCTCTCCGTCTATCCGTTTCAGGGATATCGCTTCGATCTTTGCCGGCGTTTCCAAGCCTTGGTCTAGTGAAGATCCACCCATTGATTTCAACTGACGTGCAACCTACAGGAAAGAAAACCATCGTAGAAGTTTGAAGCCCTATTGATCGTAAACAACATGTATGGTACTTTCCGAGCGCTCGCGCAGCATTCTTTTACAATTTAGAAGGAGGTAAAGGCAATTGCTATGGGCATAACACTTATTTATCAAAGTTTGCGCTTCGTGATTCTGGTAGCGGTTCTCGTCGTCTTGATTGGATCCCCAGTTCTGGGACAGGGCAAAAAGGTTTCCTATTCGATTAAGGAATACCAGGTCTATAACGCGGCCGTCAGCCTAAAAGACACCGCCAAACGGGAGAACGCTATCTTGGGGTACCTCAAGACCAAACCCAATGCAGAGCTCTACAAGTACGCTCTCAACAACTATCTGGCGCTGATTCAAGCTCACCAGAAGAAGAGCAATTTCAAAAGGGTGCTCTCTGCAGGCGAGAATCTGCTGAAGGTCGAGCCGAACAACATGAGCGCAGTAGGTGCCAGCCTGGACGCCGCCTATCGGGTGCAGCAGCACAAAAAGGTGATCGTGTACGGTGAGAAGGTCTACGCCACCAAACCCAGCGCTGGGATAGCCCTGGCGCTGGCTCAAGCCTTTCTGGCGACCAAGCAGGACGCCAAGCTTCTGATCTACGGTCCCAAGGCCTGTGCTCAGCTGAAGCCGAAGGATACTTATGCGGTGCTGGCGAAGCTCACGAATATTCACGTGGAGCAGAAGAAGTGGGCCGCGGCTGCCAAATATGGAAAGCAGACGCTCGAAGGTTTCAAGACGGCCAAGAAAGGTGCTGGAACCTCACAGGCCGCATGGGACAAGTACGTCAAGCGGCAACGCGCGATTGCGCACGCCGCGATGGGCCGTAACGCGGCTGAGCGACGAAACTGGGGTGGAGCAATCTCCAACTACAATCAGGCTCTGAGAGCAGATTCCTGGGTCGGGCTCAGGGGTGAGGCGGCCTACTACACCGGATTAGGTCGTTGGAAACAGGGCCAGATCGATGCCGCCATGAAGGCCTTTGGCAGAGGTTCAAGGCAGCGGGGTGCGCCCCATGCCAAAGAGTGTCGAAGACAATTGGAAACACTCTATAAGTCGACGCACAACGACTCCCTGGCAGGCATCGAGGAGTTCATAGCTCAACTCTAAGGGTCGCGCAGAAGCTTCCGAGGCATGCCGGTCTCCCTGCAAAAGGGGCCCGCCGAAATTTGGAGTCGGCTTTTCGCTGAATCAGAGAGTCGGCTCTAGGTTCCTTGTACGAACCGACGTCTAGCCGTTTCTTCTGGTTCGTCGCGCTCAGGCGATTCGCCGCGACCATCGCCACGGCTTTGCCATGGCGCTAGGCGTACTCTCACGCTCTGGCTGCGGTCAGGGCAGGACGTCTGTGTCTGCAGATTATCTTCAAGATCTTAATCAGGAGCAGCGGCGCGCCGTGGCCCATACCGATGGACCCTTGCTCGTCGTTGCCGGAGCCGGTAGCGGAAAAACCCGCATCATCACCTACAAGATCGCTCACCTGATCAAACAAGAGCTGTGCCAGCCTGATCAGATCCTGGCCGTTACTTTTACCAACAAGGCCGCGGAGGAGATGAGGAATCGGGTGGAACGGCTGCTCTTCCCCCTTTCTTCTATCCCCCTGATTTCAACCTTCCACTCCTTCGGAGTACGGGTGCTCCGCCGTCACGCTCGACTTCTTGGCTATCAACCAGACTTCGCGATTTGTGATACCGAGGATCAGACCAGAATCCTGAAAAAGGTATATGAGCTTCTGGGGTTTGAAAGCGCGGACCTGCCCATTCGGGAAGCCCGGTCGGTCATCGGAAAGTTCAAGAACAGAAGTTGGAGCTCAGATCCGGAGCCGGACGAAGACTCTGAGACCTCACCCTTCATTCCCATCTACGAGAGGTACCAGCGCTTCCTCAAAGAGTCCAATGCCATGGATTTCGACGATCTGATCCAGCAGACAGTGCTCTTGTTTCAAAAACATCGAGAGGTCAGAGAGGCCTACTCGAGTCGATACCGCTATCTTCTGATCGATGAATATCAAGATACCAATCCCCCCCAGTATCAGTTGGTCAAACACCTGGCTGAGATCCACCGGAATATCACTGCGGTCGGTGACGAGGACCAGGCTATCTATAGGTTTCGGGGAGCCGACATCCGCAACATCCTCCACTTCGAGAGCGACTTTCCGGGCGCGGCGGTGGTGAAGCTGGAACAGAACTATCGCTCTTGCCAGAATATCCTTGATGCTGCTACGGCCATTGTCTCCAACAACCTGGAGCGGAAGCCCAAGACGCTGTGGACCGAGAACCCTTCAGGAGATCCAATCGACGTCTACGCCGCCGGCACGGCCCGCGACGAGGCCTTCTTTGTCGCACGCCAAACCGAACAATGCCTCACAGACGGCGAAACTGGCATCGGCATTCTCTATCGGGCGAATTTTCAATCGCGTCATTTCGAGGAAGTATTCGGCCGTTTCGGCATCAATTATCGCTTGATAGGAGGGGTGGGTTTCTACCACCGCAAGGAGGTCAGGGACGCCCTGGCCTACCTCCGCGTCGTCTACAATCCGCACGACAACCTAGCCTTACTGCGCATCATCAATGAACCACCTCGTGGGATCGGAAAGGTCACCCTGGATCGCCTTTACGCGATGTCTGAGGACACTCGCGCCTCTCTCTGGGACACCCTGATCGCCGGAGTCGAGACGGGGGCCTTCCCTGGAAGAGCTCAGAGGGCGCTGCAGGCCTTCTTGGACTTGATCGAAACCTGCAGAGGATTCCTTGATCTCCCGCCCCACCTCTGCCTGGAGCAGAGCCTGGAGTCCAGTGGCTACATCGATGGCCTCACGAAGGAGAACACCGAGGAGGCAAGCAACCGCCTGGAAAACCTCAGGGAACTCGTAAACGTGGCACGAGAGCACTTCGACCAAGGTCAAGACCTGCAAAGTTTTCTCGACAGTACGGCTCTACACTCCGAGACGGACGACTACGATCAAAAGGCGTCCGTGACCCTGATGACGCTCCATAACGCCAAGGGACTGGAGTTCCCTATCGTTTTCCTGGTGGGATGTGAGCAGGGTCTCCTCCCTCATTCACGCGCCCTATCGACCGACGGTTTGGAAGAGGAGCGGCGACTCTGCTACGTAGGGGTCACTCGATCCCAGAAGAAGCTGTTCTTGACTTACTGTGAGCGCAGGAGATTCTTCGCCAGCGACTCGGATGAGGCCACTCGACCGAGCTGTTTCCTGGGCGAGGTTCCATCCCATCTGATTCGCTTCTCGGGCCGCTC
>JAKZYH010000351.1:0-3260 GCA_047514575.1 Acidobacteriota bacterium
GGCATTTTGGCATCTCATCTTCACACTATCTTCGGCCGCTCCTCAATCGCGAAATCCTCAACGTAGACCTGGCTACGCCTGCGGTTTCGCTCAATCGGTCGCGACCAAATCTAGCGCAAATCTGAGCGCCAATTCTACCAAATTATCCTTGCGCAGACCCTAAGGGCACGGGCACGGGGATCTCGGCACCACTTGATCAGTTTGTGACCAGCGATTGGGAACGGGACTATTGGGGTCCAGCTGCGGCAATCTCCGGAGTCGCCGCTTCCGCGTACTGTTTGAAGTTTTCTCGGAACAAGTCCGCTAACCTGCTTGCCGCGTTGTCATATGCGGTCCGATCCGTCCAGCCCTCGCGGGGGATCAGGATCTCATCGGGGCATTCCGGACAAGCCGTCACCACAGACAGTCCGAAGACAGGATCCTGGACGGTTGGAGCGTCGTCTAGCAGGTTGGCATGTATGGCATCGATGATAGTCCGTGTGTGTCGCAACCGGATTCGTCCCCCGACACCATAGCCCCCACCGGTCCAACCGGTATTGACTAGCCAGGTTTTGGTGCCGTGCCTCCGGATGTTGGCCGCCAGCATCTCGGCGTATTTGATGGGATGCCAGACCAGGAAAGCCGCACCGAAGCAGGCAGAGAAAGTGGCCTCGGGCTCGGAAACGCCGACTTCGGTGCCAGCGACTTTGGCCGTGTAGCCACTGATGAAGTGATACATCGCCTGAGCAGGGGTGAGCCTGCTGACCGGCGGTAGGACCCCGGAGGCGTCGCAGGCCAACAGAATGATGTTCTGGGGATGGCTCCCGACGCAGGGGACTTTGGCGTTGGAAATGTGCTCTATGGGATAGGCTGCTCGCGTGTTTTCGGTAAGGGCGTCGCTCGAGTAGTCCACGCTGCGGCTGTCTGGATCTTGAATCGTGTTCTCAAGAACGGCACCAAAGCCTATCGCACGGTAGATCGCGGGCTCTCTCTCCCGCGACAGATTGATGCACTTGGCATAACATCCTCCCTCGATGTTGAAGATGCCCTTGTCGCTCCAACAATGCTCGTCGTCACCGATGAGTTTCCGCTTGGGATCCGCGGAGAGCGTGGTCTTGCCGGTCCCGGAAAGACCGAAGAAGAGGGAAACGTCGCCTTTTTCTCCCTCGTTTGCCGAGCAGTGCATCGAGAGGATGCCCTGCTTGGGCATGAGGTAGTTCATGATGGTGAAGACGCCCTTTTTCATTTCGCCGGCATACTGAGTGCCCAGGATGACGACTTCACCGGCTTCGAAATTGAGGCTCACGTTCGTATTCGAGGCAACGTCCTCGATGCTGGAATCGGCGGCAATGCTTCCGGCATTGAAGATCACAAAATCGGGCTCGTCGAACACAGCCAGTTCATCCCGACTCGGCCGGATCAGCAGGTTGTGCATGAACAGCGCGTGATAGGGCCTCGAGCAGATGACACGCACTTTGAGACGGTAGGTCGGATCCCAACCGGCGTAGCCGTCCAAGACGTAGATGTGGGTGCAGCCGTTGAGATAGTCGACGGCGCGACGGCGGTTGATTCGGAACGACTCGAGAGAGATTCTCATGTTCACGGAACCCCACCAGATATCGGCCCTGCTCTCTGAGTGCTCTACGATCCTTTTATCTCGTGGGCTCCGTCCCGTTTTCTCGCCGGAGTAGGTGGCGATCGCTCCCGAAGATGTAATCACCGATTCGTCCCGTATTACGGCGTGTTCGTAGAGCTCAGCCGGCGCGATGTTTCGATACACCGAATCGGCCTGGATTCCATGGTCGATTAGATTGAACGATCTGCTCATCCGAGGAACCTCTGTAGGGGCTACAAGTCGTTTTCCGAAGATCCGGTCAAAACCGCTCACCGAGTGTGGGTTCTCAAGTTTGATCTGTCCCAGAATGAGCTGGGTTTCAGTTCGATTTACTCGGAATTTCTGGATCCCGACGGAGAATGGCTCAAGTTCCCCTAGGCCGGTGCCGATATGCTAACAGAAGGGAGTTGCAATCGGGTGAATTCTGAGCTGCTGAAGAGGCTCGGTGAGTGCCAGCAGCTACCTACTTTGCCTGGAGTTGTTTTTCAGCTACTGGAACTGTGCCGGCAGGAAGAGGCCTGTCTACAGGAAGCTGGAGACTTGATCAGCCGCGATCCCGCTCTGGCGGCCAGGATTTTGCAGGTAGTCAACTCACCATTCTACGGACTGCGTCGCGAAGTGACCAGTCTTAGGCAGGCATGTGCGTTGCTAGGGGTCTGGTCGCTTTGCAGTCTTGCCCTGAGCTTCAGCCTCACCTCCAGGTTGAGGAAAGCCAGTTCTGACAATTTCGACTACCGAACCTACTGGCAGCGTTCGTTATTGAGTGCTGTAGCAGCTCGGGCTACGGCTCGCTGGATGAAGCTTTCCAATGGCGAGACCCTCTTTCTGATAGCTTTGCTTCAGGATATTGGGATGTTGGCTCTGGAAACGCTTTATCCGCACGAATATGGGAATTTGTGTGCTGAATCCGGTCGAGATCACCAACTGTTGGAGAAGTTGGAGGCGCAGCAGCTGGGTTCCACCCACGTAGAACTGGGCCAATTCCTTGCGGAAAAGTGGAACTTCCCCGAGTTGTTCAGCCGAGCCTTTGAATTCAGCCACGAGCGGGATCGAACGATTCTGCAGGATCTGGAGCCGGAGGTTCGCTGCGTGGTACTTTCGGGGCATATCGCCGACACCTGGCTAAGGGAGGATCACCAACAAGCGTCCTCTAATGCCGCTCGAGTCGCCGAAGCCGCTCTGGGTATGAGGCCGGAGACGCTACAAAGCATCCTGGCGGAGATCGCGGAAATCCTACCCGACGTTTCGGTTGCCTTCGAGATCAATATGGGGACGCCGGAAACGACCACCTACGTGCTCGAGCAGGCCCGCCAGGTTCTGGTGGAACGTCCTGTTGAGTCTGTCCCCAACTTTATGAAGTCTCCCGACCTTATCGAATCTGAAAACCGGCTACTCAGGGAGCAGGTCCACACAGATCCACTTACGGGTCTCTACAATCGAAGATATCTGGACGCGGCGCTCCCCCGGGAGCTACAGAAGGCCTCGCAGGAAAACCATCCGCTGAGTCTGGTCTTTTTCGATATTGACACACTAGTGTCCGGTTTGATGTTGTTGATTCCAAAGGACTTAAAGCTCGCTTAACTGTAAGATTATAATCACTCTACTCCTATCCCCCTACAAACAAAGGCTTTAGCCGTCTTCCGAACAAGTTCCGCTGTCTCCACTT
>JAKZYH010000352.1:0-15794 GCA_047514575.1 Acidobacteriota bacterium
TTCAGCGTAGAAAAGATAAGGGGCAACCTAAACCCAGGGTAGCTCGCTTCGCATTGCAACCCTCGGCTACCCGCAATAACGCCTTCGGCGTAGGTGACGAATCCAGACGAAGTTTCTTTCTCGAATGGGGCAGCACAGTGGGGGGCCACTAGTCTCTTCTTGCTGGAGTGCTTCTGAAGAGCTGATTTTGAGGCTCCCACAGCACTAAGATCTGCTAAGGCAGTCTATCAGTGTCTACCCCAGAATCGATCACGACCGAGGATCTGGGAAGGAACTGAAGCAAGAGACTCCATTGACAACCTTCTGGATCTCCCCGACTCTAGCAAGCCTATGGGAGATCTGATCCGATGACGCGGATGACGGGAGCCCAGGCCTTGGTCTGCTCCATGCAGCGCGAGGGCATTCGGGTGGTGTTCGGCCTACCGGGTGCGGGCCAATATGAGGCGGTCGATGCGATCTGGGAAACGCCGAAAATCCTCTACCTCAGTGTTCGTCACGAGCAGGCGACCACCTACATGGCGGACGGGTATGCCCGCGCGGGAGGAGGCATCGCCGGCGCCATCGTTGTCCCTGGACCGGGCCTTTTCAATGCCCTGGCCGGAATGGCGACCGCCTCCGATGCCTCTTCGCCAATGCTGGTAGTCACCGGCGCCTGGCCCTTCGGCGAAAGAGCACCCAAGGACCAGAGTTACTGGCCGATGGCGAAGTGGGCCGCGCGGATCGACGGGCCGGCCGAGGCCCCCGAGATCGTGCATGAGGCAATGAGACAGATGAAAACCGGCCGGCCTGGCCCCGTCCTTTTGCAGGTGCCTTGGACTGCACTGGCGGCGTCAGGGGAGGTGGATCTGCTCCATCCCCAGGTGTACGAGCGTCCGGGGGGAGACTTGGATCTCATTCGTAAGGCCGCGCAACTCCTACTGGACTCCAGAGCGCCTCTGATCCTGGCCGGCGGTGGAGTCCACGCCGCCAATGCCGCGCAGGAGCTGCTGGCGGTGGCGGAGCACCTGCAGGCTCCCGTAGTCACCTCCACTACGGGAAAGGGCGCTATTTCTGACAGACATCCCTTGGCGCTAGGCAATGCGGAACTTGCCTATCCGCCGCTGCGTGAGTTTCTGTGGAAGCGGGACGTAGTCTTGGCAGTGGGCACTAGGACCAGATTCAAGGACCGGCCAGACAGCCAGCATTTCCTGCGAATCGACATTGATGAGGGGCGAGCCGCAGATTCGAATCCGCGAGACCTCGGTATCACCGGTGATGTCAGGGCTGTGCTAGCTAACCTGCACGAGGCTCTTCAGGGGTCTCCCCGTGAGGATTCCGTTTCCCAGGAGATAGCGTCTCTTCAGCAGGAACGGTTTGCGCCACACAATCAGCTCGAACCCCAGCGGTCGCTTATAAACGCCATCCGTGAAGCAGTTCCGGACGACGGTATCGTGGTACAGGGCATGAACCAGATGGGATACTACAGCCGCAACTACCTGCCCATCTATTCCAGCAGGACCTACCTGACCGCCTCCTACCACGGGACATTGGGGCACGCGTTTCCAGTCGGGTTGGGTGCCAAGATCGCCAGATCCGAGCGGGCGGTCGTCGTGCTGTCCGGTGACGGAGGATTTCTCTACAATTCGCAGGAGCTGGCCACGGCAGTCCAACACCGGATCCCTGTGGTTGTGATTGTGTTCAATGACAGCGCCTACGGAAACGTTCTCCGCGCCCAGCTGGAAGAGTTCGATGGACACGTTCTGGGTAGCCGCCTGCACAACCCGGAGTTCGTCGCGCTGGCCCGGAGCTACGGCGCCCGAGGGGTAAAGGCGGAGGGGGCGGTCGAACTCAAATCGGCGCTGCGGGAATCGCTAGGGCAGGAGCTGCCCACTCTGATTGAGGTCCCGGTGGGCGCGATGGAACGCGTCTACTAAGGGCCTGCGCAAAAATAACTTGGTATTTTGGCATCTCATCTTCACACCATCTTCGGCCGCTCCTCAATCGTTCGCGGCCAAATCTGGTGCAAATCTGAGCGCCAATTCTACCAAGTTATTCTTGCGCAGACCCTAAGTACACGGATTCACTACTGTCCGGTTAAGATATTTAGATATGGTTTCAACATGCTTACAATCAATGATTTAGAAGGAATATTGACTAGGATCGACTTCAGCAGAGACCTCCACTGCCTTCCCTCTCGTGTGGGATCGCATCGACTTTGGCCCGCATTTCTCACACCCAGTCTACTGCGAGGCCGCAATCATCCGCCCTGACTGTGTTACGCTCCGTCGGCCTCCTCGACGTACTGTCAAAGTACGACTGTGGTGGCCTCGGTCGCAAGCCTTGTCAGGACGGCGCTTTCGGCCTCTCGCTACGACCGGGTATGAGAAATGCGGGCTGGGATCGAGCGATGGGAAAGGGCTTCGATCAGACCAAGCGAGGTCAATCCCAACGGGATTGCGTCTGGTAGCCCAGGGTTTCCCAACCCTGGGTGAGAGCGTCAACCCCTTATTAATCAACCCTGTAGGGGTTGCGTCAAAGCCAGTTGTTGGCCATCTGTACGCAACCCATTCTGGGTTGAAATCCAGCGGAGCTGCGTCTACCCAGGGTTGGGAAACCCTGGGCTAAAGTACGGAATCCCTTCAGGATTCACTTCCCCCTATACACTCAGGGCACCGGTCACACCAGAAGCTGATACCAATTTTCAAGACTACCCCGCTCGAACAAATCCTGAGTCTTCAACCACTAGGGAAGCGCGGCGATGGCCTTGATCTCCACCAGCGCTTTGCTGCCTGCCAGGGAATGGATATTCAGCAGCGTATTGGTTGGATAGTCACCGTCCGGAAAGAGTTCGCGAAACAATTCCGTCCGGGTTTCCAGAAAGGGCTGGACCGACTCGATCCCAACCAGGTAGGTCGTGAACTCGACGACGTCGCTGAAGGACGCGCCTGCACTCTCGAGGACGTGACCGATATTCTTGAAGGCCTGTCTTGTCTGCAACGCCGCGTCTCCTTCACCTACCAGGATACCCTCCGAATCCATGGCGGTCTGACCGGCCACGAAGAGTAACGACCCAGCCCTCACCTTGACTCCTGAAGAGTACTCACCTCCGGGAGACTGGAGCTGTTCTGGGTCTAATATGGTCTTTTCCAGCTGCGCCATGGGCCGATCTCCTTTTGAACTGAATGAAACGCCTCGCCCGGAAACCCGATCAACTCCCGAGGCCGAATTCCAGGACTACACCGGGCTGGGATCCTCTTGACGAACAAAGTCGAGGAACTCCTGGGGAAGAGTCTTGGGCCTTCCGCCCTTGTCAGTTGCTATGTGTTTCGTGTGGGCTCGAGCATAGACGCTCTCTCCCTCCTCATCGACCAGCTCGTAGCCGAAACCGAGGAGTCTTCTGCCAAATTCCTCCAGGCGGGTCTTGACGGTGAATTCGTCATCGTAGCGGAGAGGCAAGAGGTACCTGCACTGAACTTCGACCACCGGAAGGAAGGTCCCCGTCTCCTTCTCCAATCGATTGTAGGTAAAGCCAGATCGCCTGAAGAACTCGACCCTTGCCACCTCAAACCAGATCAGGTAGTTGGAATGGTAGGCGATGCCCATCTGATCCGTCTCGGCATAGCGAACCCGGAAGTCCGTCTCGACCCACTCGCTGCCTTGCCCGGTCGCCATGGTTTGAGAGTTAACACCGAAGCGGGGGTGGAGTCAACGCCGCCGTGAGAGTCGATCCTAGAGTGCCTGTCTTCACCCCTTTCTTCGTGCCTCTGTGTTTGGGCCGGGTGGGCGGGCAAGCGGCTGCTGGAGCCTGCTTCAGCGGGCTTCTCGGGTCAAGGCTTCAGCCAGACTCCGGCTCCACGATGGCTAAAGCCGCCGCTCGAGAAGGACCGTAAACGGCCCTCAGGGGAGGAAGGAGAAGCGGCTGACCCCGGCGTAAACACCGTGTCTAATACGCTTCGCGCCAGGCCGCTGAAGCGGCCTCCTAGAAAGGGCACAATACTGCCGAGTGTTTCGCGTCCGATCGATGGAAATCAAAATTTCAAATATATTTGGGTAGGGATTAGGGCAAGGGCAAGGGCAAGGGATTGGGGCGGCACGGATTTGCTCTGGGAGTAGTGGTTCAATACAATGCATCCACTCAGGTCGAAAACGATACTCATGCCTCAAGACTGGCTCCTTCTGCGCAGGATCGCTTCCCGGGATGCGCAGGCGCTTGCCGATCTATACGACGTCCATTCGGGAGCCATCTACAGTCTGGCGCTGAGAATCCTTCGGAACCAGAAATCGGCAGAGGTTGTGGTTCAGCATACCTTCGTCTCGGTCTGGGAGAAGGCGGAACGATATGGCCCAAAACTGGCAAGCGTCTCAACCTGGCTCTTTGCGATCGCCAGAAACCTCGCCATCGACGAGTGGAGAAAAGAGAGCCGATCCAGGGAGGTTGCGCTGGGTGAGGAGATCCCAGATGCCGCCGATCGTTCGGAACAAAAGAATCCCCTGTCGAAAGCGATTCAAGGTCAAAGGCGAGAGATCATCCTGCGGGCGCTATCGGAGATTCCGGAAGAGCAGAAGCAAGCGATCTACCTTGCCTACTATGATGGACTCTCTCATCGGCAGATCGCCGAGACCTTGGAGCAACCCTTGGGAACCGTCAAGACTCGGATCCAACTGGGACTCGAGAAGCTGCGGAGAAGACTAGCCCCGGTTTTTCGCAATGACTGAGCAAAGATTCGGAGAGCACTACGTCGAATATGTCCTGGGGACTCTCGGGGAACCTCAGACCCGAGAGTTTGAGGACCATCTGGTCGAGTGTCTGGAGTGCAGGGAGAAGCTTGCGGAATTGCAGGAGGTGCTCCACAGCCTGCCTCACGCTTTGCCTCAGAGCGCTCCCCCGCCCTCTGTAAAGGAGGCCCTGCTCGCCGAGATCTCGAAGGAACATGCGACCGTTGAGCACCGTGGATCCTGGTGGCGCGCCGCGGCGATCGCCGCCTCCATTCTGCTCGTTCTGGGACTGGCGGCCGTCGTCCGTTTCTACCAGGTCAGCTACGAGAAAGACCTCACGATCAGCTCCCTACAAGCCGAGATCGATCGGCTACGTATCGCCAATCGGGGTCTGAATATCAAAGTGAACGAGCTAGCGCGTCCCGACCTCAGATTCGTCAATCTAGTCGGCCTCACGGACTTCGAATCGGTCGCCGGGAGTGTGTTTGTCCAGAGCGAGGAAGAACGAGCTACCGTCTTCCTTCACAACCTACCCGCTCTGAGTGCAGATCAAGATTTTCAGCTCTGGGTAATCGAGAAGGATAAGGCCCCTCACCCCTCGACGGTTTTCCAAAGCCTGGGTCAGGTCACCGAACTCCAACTCAATCTACCTGAGGAAGTCTTGGAACTCGAAGCATTCGCGCTGACCATAGAACCCAAGGGCGGAAGTCCTCAACCCACCGGCTCCATGGTGGTTCTCGGAAGGTTATAGTCTGTTTCCAATGGTCCAGATCTACGGTGGCCTTTCAATACCGGACGATGAGATCCGCTTTACCGCTGCCAGGAGCAGTGGGCCTGGTGGTCAGCACGTCAACAAGGTCAGCAGCCGTGTCACGCTGCTGTTCAACCTGGAGAAAACAGACAGCCTTACCGAGGAGGAAAAGCGACGAGTTGGAAGCCGTCTGAGTACCCGGGTGAATCGAGCCGGGATACTGCGGGTGGTCTGCCAGCGTCACCGCAGCCAACACTTGAACCGGAAGGAGGCCGAGGAACGGTTTGTACGCTTGCTCTCGGAGGCTCTTGCTCAAGCAACTCCTCGGATCCCAACGGTCGCCACCCGGGCCGCAAGTGAGCGGAGGCTAGGTGCCAAGCGTCACCGCAGCAGGGTGAAGCAGGTCCGATCCCGCGTCGGTCCGGAAGAAGAGTAGAACCGGCTACTGTCGTTGAACCCACACCTCTCCAACAGTATGATTAGGCGTGTTGAACAAGGAGCTTCCATGAAGATGAACGTCGAAAGAATCCTCGCCACCAAATGCTCGAGCGTGGTGGTCGTCCGCCCTGATGATTCGATCAGGGAGGCACTCGCTCTGTTGGACCGACACAACATCGGCGCCCTGGTGGTAGTAGATGAGACCAATCATCCCATGGGCATCCTTTCTGAGAGAGACATCGTTCGAGGAGCGGCCAGGGACGAAGCGGTATTCGACCAGCGGGTAGACAGTCTCATGACCGAGGAAGTGATCATCACCAGCCCCACCGACGATGCAAGGCTGGTGGCTCTTACCATGATGGAAAAGAGGTTCCGTCATCTCCCCGTCGTCGACAACGGCGAGCTGGTTGGCATCATCTCGATCATGGATGTCGTCCGGACACAGCGAGACCAGTATGAAGGTCAAGTCGAATCTCTCCAGACCCGGCTTTCGACGGTTTGAACCCTGCACCCTGCCCCACCCATCTCTCCAGTAGAGGAAGTCATTGAAGATGGTCAAGCCAGGTAGCAGCGCCTGCCCCCTGCGGGTCGCGATTATTGGTGCGGGACCAGCGGGTTTCTATGCCGCAGAGCATCTGTTCAGGCAGGACGGCATCATCGTCGAGATCGACATGTTCGATCGTCTTCCAACGCCTTTCGGTCTGGTTCGAAATGGCGTCGCTCCCGATCATCAGCGGATCAAGGCCGTCACCAGGACTTTCGATCGGACTGCGGCCAATCCCCGCTTCAGATTCTTTGGCCAGGTGGGATTGGGACGAGACATTACCCGGGACCAGCTGCGAGACCACTATCACCAGATCATCTACACCACGGGCGCCCCATCAGACCGCAACCTCGGCATACCCGGTGAGAACCTGAAGGGCAGCTATTCAGCCACCGATTTCGTGGCCTGGTACAACGGCCACCCCGACTTTCGCGACTATGAGTTCGACTTGTCCCAGGAGCGGGCTGCCGTAGTCGGCCTGGGCAACGTGGCTGTCGACGTGATCCGGATTCTGAGTCGTACCCCTGAGGATCTGGCGCAGACAGACATCGCGGATTATGCCCTGGAGCAACTCCGGCACAGCCGGGTGCGGGAAGTCTACATGCTGGGACGTCGGGGGCCGGCGCAAGCGGCCTTTACCAATCCGGAGATCAAGGAACTGGGGGAGCTGGAGGATGTCCACGTCACTGTTCCTCCCGAGGAAGCAACCCCCGACTCCCTGAGCCAGCAGGCGTTAGAGCGAGAGAACGATCGCGTCGCATCGAAAAGAATCGAGATTCTCCAGGAGATTGCTTCTCGCGAGCGGACTGGGCAGTCGCGTACCATCCACCTTCGCTTCCTGGTTTCTCCGGTAGAGATCCTGGGCAGCTCGGGTCAGGTGAGCGCTTTGAGACTGGTCAGGAACGAACTCTATTCCACCGACATGGGAACACTCCGTCCCAAAGCCACCGATAGGTTTGAGGAACTCGAGATGGGACTGGTGTTCCGGTCCATTGGCTATGAGGGCCTGCCGCTCTCGGACATTCCCTTCAATCCGAAATGGGGTGTAATCCTCAACGAGAAGGGTCGAGTTGTAGAGCCTGAGTCTCGGAAGCCAATCGTAGGTGAATACACGGCAGGCTGGATCAAGCGCGGGCCCAACGGAGTCATCGGCACCAACAAGCCGGACGCCCTGGAAACCGTATCCTGCATGCTTGAAGACCTGAAGGCGGGGTTGACGCTAAAGCCCTCGCGCCAGGGGAGCAGCGATACCGAGACACTGATTCGACGTAACCGTCCCGACTACTTCTCCTACGCAGATTGGCAACGGATCGACAAGATCGAGCGGGAGAAGGGGCTCCAGTCGGGTAGGCCCAGGGTCAAGTTCACTACTGTTGAAGAGATGGCGGCGGCGTTGGGTAGATAATCTTCCCTCTCCGCCTCTGCCTTTACCTTTGCCTTCCTCGCAGTCGTTTAGCCCTTACTCGCTTGGGAGATAGTTGAAGAGTACCGGTAGAACAGGAATGCGCTGTTCGGTCAGAGGGCAAAAGTAAGGGATAAGGCAGAGGCAAAGGGAACGCTACGCGAAAGAGTTTCTCTACTACACCAGGAGCTTCTTCACCAACTCTCCGTGGATGTCCGTCAGCCGGAAATGGCGGCCCTGGTACTTGAAAGTCAGCTTGGTGTGATCGATTCCCAGGCAGTGGAGCAGCGTAGCCTGCAGATCGTGGACGTGGACTGGATCGCGCGTGATGTTGTAGCAGTAGTCGTCGGTCTCGCCCAGGCAGACACCCGGCTTGATGCCACCTCCTGCCAACCAGATGGTAAAGCAGCGGGGGTGGTGATCGCGTCCATAGTCGGTCGCAGTCAACTTGCCCTGTGAGTAGACCGTCCGGCCAAACTCGCCTCCCCAGACTACCAGGGTGTCCTCCAGTAGACCCCTCTCTTTCAGATCCTGAACCAGCGCCGCTGAGCCCTGATCGGTATCCTGGCACTGCACCTTGATCTGCTTGGGCAGCGTGTTGTGATGGTCCCATCCGCGGTGGAAGAGTTGGATGAAGCGGACGCCGCGCTCCGCCAGACGACGGGCCAACAGGCAATTGTGGGCGTAGGTCCCAGGCTTTTTCGAATCGGGACCGTAGAGCTTGAATACATGCTCGGGCTCACCCGAGAGATCGGTCAACTCGGGAACCGAGGCCTGCATCCGGTAGGCCATCTCATACTGCTCGATCCGGGTCGCGATCTCAGGGTCACCGAACTCGTCCAGCTGCAGCCGGTTGAGGTGGTTGAGGTCGTCCAGAAAGCGGCGCCGCGAAGGCCTGCTCACACCCGGGGGATTGGACAAGTAGAGTACTGGATCGCCGATCGAGCGGAACTTCACCCCCTGGTACCTGGTGGGCAGGAATCCGCTTCCCCAGAGACGATCGTAGAGCGGCTGTCCCGTGATTTCCCCCTGGGAAACCATCACCACAAAGGTCGGAAGATCCCGGTTCTCGCTGCCCAGACCATAGGACAGCCAGGAGCCGATGCTGGGCCGCCCCGCAAGCTGAGCACCAGTCTGAAAGAACGTAATCGCTGGATCATGGTTGATGGCCTCAGTGTGCATCGACTTGATGAACGTCAGCTGGTCAACGATCTTGGCGGTGTGGGGCATCAGCTCACTAACCCAAGCGCCGGAAGACCCGTGCTGGGCAAACTTGAACACCGACGGTGCCACTGGAAAGCTCGACTGGGTGGCCGTCATCCCGGTCAGGCGTTGCCCTTTACGGATCGAGTCGGGCAACTCGGAGCCGGCCAGATCTTCGAGCTTCGGCTTGTAGTCGAACATGTCCATCTGGGACGGGGCACCCGATTGAAACAGGTAGATGACCCGCTTGGCGCGGGGAGCAAAATGTGGGAGACCCGGCAACCCTCCCCGGCCAGAAGAGGGACTCGCCAGCTCTGTTGCTCCCCCAAGGTTGTGACTGAAGACCGAAGCGAGCGCAGCGGTCCCGATTCCAGCACTTCCCAACCCGAAGAAGTGACGCCGCGTCAGCAGTAGGCGATGATCAAGCCTGGGATCCATGAGTCACTCCTTGGTAACGGCCTCGTCAAGATTGAGAATCAGGCTGGCAACCATGGTGTAGGACGCCAGCTCGGCTACGTCCAATGCAGGGTTGCGAGGCAGCTCACCTTGCGAGACCAGCTCTAGCGCAGCCTGACGATCTTCTCGATAGCCCCGCAGGTAGTGTTGGTAACCCTCGAGTAGGATCTTGGCTTCCTGAGGCCGAGGCGCTCGCGCGGTCAACAACCTATGTGCGAAGGCAATCCGCTGGGATGCAGCCTCGCCAGCTTCCGCCATCATCCGTTCGGCCAATACCCTGGAAGCCTCCACATAGGCCACATCGTTCATCAGGTTGAGGGCCTGCAGTGGTGTGTTGGTCCGCATCTGCCTGACCGAGCAGGTCTCGCGTTGGCTGGAGTCGAAGGTCGTCATGAATGGCGGAGCCGATGTCCGCTTCCAGAAGGTATAGAGGCTTCGACGGTAGAGGTCGCTGCCCTCACCTCTCTGGTACCGGTTCGACGACAATTCCGACCAGAGACCGGCGGGCTGGTAGGGCTTCACAGAAGGACCTCCCATCTGCTCCACCAGCAATCCCGAGACCGCAAGCGCCTGGTCGCGAACCACTTCGGCCGGCAGCCGGAAGCGCGGTCCGCGCGCCAGCAGCCGATTCTCCGGGTCTCGCTTCAGGAGCTCGGGCAACAGCTTCGAGGATTGCCGGTAGGTCGCGCTCATCACGATCTTCTTCTGGAGCGCCTTCATGTCCCAACCACTCGCAACGAACTCCGTCGCCAGCCAGTCCAGAAGCTCCAGATGCAGGGGCCACTCCCCCTGCGAACCGAAATCCTCGGCGGTCTTGACCAGCCCCACGCCGAAATACGTTTGCCAGAAGCGGTTCACGGTCACTCGAGCCGTCAGGGGATTCTCGGGAGCCACCAACCAACGAGCCAACCCGATCCGGTTGTTTTCCCAGTCTTGGTTCAGCTGGGGAAGAAAGGCCGGGACGCCAGGGAGTACCTTCTCCCCGGGTTTGTCGTAGGCACCGCGGACCAGGACGAAGGTGTCGCGGGTCTTCCCCTCCTTCATCACCATCACTGTCGGGAAGCTGCGGAGCAGATCCCTCTTCTGCCGATGTAGGTCCTGCAACTGTCGCCAGGGCCTGTGGATGTGAGGAGGAGTGTACTGGTCGAGAAAGCACCAGAGGAGCTTGTCCGACTGGGACTGGGTGCGGGAGCCGGGAGGCAGGGCAGCAAGCTCGCTGACGCTTTTGGCCAGAGCGATCACGGCTACTTCCCGGGGTGACAGGACCTCTGAATAGATCCGCACATCGTCAATCAGACCGGAGAAACGACGATCCCCGGCGCCACCGATCCGGAGAGGATCGGGAAGACGGAAATCCTGGTTGGGCAGGTCGAGAAGAATATTGAGAGCACTGGGCTTGCCATTGACATAGATCCTGGCACCGTCTGAGACGCGGGAGCCATCGTAGGTCGCAGCGACATGATGCCAGCGACTGAGCTCGAGCGGCTCCGCCGTCTCGACCCGGAGAGAGTCGTCCAACCAGCGAGTTACCAGGTTCAGCTGGACCCTGCCCTCCCTCAGGTACAGACCGTAGCCCTTGAAGCCATGCTCGCCGACCTCCGGGTTCTGGATGTTTCGTCCCAGAATGGGGCCATCGGGAGCAGTCGGATAAAGCCAGACGGAAAAAGAAAACTGGTCGAAGAAGCCAAACTGGGCGACATCCCCGAACTCTAAGAATCGCTTTCCGTCGAAGCTGGCAGCTGCGCCTAGCCGACCGGGTACGAAATGAGGCATACCGTCGACCAGCCTGACCTGGACCGACTTACCATCCTTGGAGCCCCCAGGACGCCCGCCCAGAGTACCGTCCAGTGGGTAGCGTAGGAGCAGGTCCTGGTCGAACGACCAATCCAGGATCGTGGACTGCGCCGCGGAGGCTTCCCAGGTCTGTCTCAGCTCTTCGATCTCGGGTCCGAGTGCTTCGTATTTGTTCTGGGCCTCAGCCAGCTTTCCCTCGAGCTGTTCGAGCTCCTTCAGCTGGGCCGGCGTCGGTGCCGGGATGAAGGGCGCAGAATTGCCGTACTTGAAGGCCCGTCCCCGCTCCGGAACGTTGTTGAAGTAGGAGAAGAGACGATAGAAATCCTTCTGTTTGATGGGATCGTATTTGTGATCGTGGCAGCGGGCGCAGCCCGTCGTCAGACCCAGCCAAACGGTCGAGGTGGTCTCAACCCGATCGACCACGTATTCGACGGCGTACTCTTCGGGGACGATACCGCCCTCACCATTACCCCGATGGTTCCTATTGAACGCGCTGGCGATCTTCTGATCGAGGGTGGCATCGGGAAGCATATCCCCAGCGATCTGCTCGATCGTGAACTGGTCGAATGGCATGTTCTGGTCGAAGGCGTTGATGACCCAATCGCGCCACCTCCACATGCTTCGTTCGGCGTCCGTCTGATATCCGTTGGTATCGGCATATCGGGCCGCATCCAGCCATCGGCTCGCCATCTTCTCGGCGTAGCGTGGAGATTGAAGCAGACGGTCGACCACCTTCTCGTAGGCATCTGGAGAGCTGTCAGTGAGAAAGGCATCCACTTCAGCAGGAGTCGGCGGCAGGCCAGTCAAGTCGAGCGTCATCCGACGAATCAGGGTGGCGGGGTCTGCTGCGGGTGAAGGATCCAGGCCTTCTTTTTCGAGCCGCTGAAGAACGAAGTGGTCCAGTCCGTTTCGGGCCCAGCCGTTGTCCTCCAGCTGAGGTAACTCAGGTCGCTCCGGCGGAATAAAGGCCCAATGCTTCTGCCAGCGGGCACCCTGAGAAACCCACTGGCGAATGAGGTCGATCTCTTCTTGGTTGAGTTGCTTTCCGGAATATGTCGGAGGCATCCGCTGCACTTCGATGTCGGTGGTGATGCGGTTGACAAGCTCGCTCTGCTGGGGATCTCCAGGTAGGATTGCGAAGCGACCTCCTCCCAGATCTGCAAACGCTCCCTGTTCGGTATCCAACCGAAGCTTCGTCAGCCTCTTCTTCTCGTCGGGTCCATGACAGGCGAAACACTTGTCGGAAAGGATCGGCCTGATGTCCCGGTTGAACTCGACTCCCGTTTCGTCAAGCTTGGAGGCGGCGGCAGACAGCCCGCCGAAAGTGGTCGAGAGAACCACTCCTAGAATAAACAATAGAGAAAAATGGAAATCAGAACGCACAACCTTCACCAGGCTAGTCTTTCCATCGAGCTGGTTTCTTGAAACCAAATCAGAGTGGCAGCTCCTTCTCTTGGCGATTCTAGCCCGGTAGGAAGACAAGGTCAAAGGGGGAAGCCGTGCCCGACGGCTTGCACAGGACAGATTCTACGCTTAGAGTTCTGCTGGCTGGCAAATTTCGCGCTTCAGGCTTCCATGATTGCGAGTTCCCGGACGGCGCTTCTTCCTGAATGATCCAGCGCGGCTGGGTATGAGACTGATGCCAAACACCAGACAGCAGCAACCCGTTGAAGATCCCTACGCCCGTAGTGAGGACACCTTTCGCGAGCCGCCTCAGAGACTCGGTTCCTTGCTGAGACATCTGGGACCCGGGGTAATCCTGCTGGGAGCGATCGTCGGATCCGGTGAGCTCATCATGACCACCAAGTTAGGAGCAGAGGCCGGTTTTTTCATGCTCTGGCTGGTGTTCGTTTCCTGCTTCGGGAAATTCGTTGTGCAGGCCGAGCTTACTCGGCACACGATCTCGAGCGGAAAGACATTCCTTCAGGTTTTCGGTAGCCTTCCCGGGCCTCGCTTTCAGCGTCCCGCCTGGCTGAGTCTTGAATGGCTGACAACGGTCCTGTTTCTTTGCTTCACCGGGTTAGGAGTTTACACCCTGTTGGGCGAGCGACGTACGGCTCTTTCGGAGGTAGTAGTCGGCGCGGCAGTGTTCGCCGGAGCGACGATCTCGGCTCTCGTGATTACTCGGCACAGAAGAAAAGGGAAAGAGGGCCTCTTCCGGATGGAGACGGAGCCTAGACCCAGAGTCAATTGGTTCACGTGCATGTGGCTGTCGATCTCACTCCTTTTTTTCATCAATGGAGGAGCAATTCTCGGTGGTGCCGGCCAAGCATTGCAGTTGGCCTTTCCCGATCTACTCGGCAGCGGAGGCAGCACAAAGTGGGCAGTCATTGCCGCTGTGGTTTGCGCTGTCCTCTTGATCAGCGGCAGGTATTCGGTACTCGAAAAAATCTCGCTGGGCATGGTCGCGACCTTCACGGTGATAACGATCGTGTGTACCGTCCTGCTGCAGTGGACCGGTTACGCGGTCACGCCTGAAGACCTCGTCCAGGGATTGTCTTTCTCCTTCCCCAGCCCGCTTGCGGCAGGCGTCGCGCTCACGGCCCTGGCCATGTACGCAGGTACCGGAATTGCCTGGGGCGAGATGTGCACCTATACCTATTTCTGCGTCGAGAAGGGATACGCTCGCTTCACCGGAGCCAATGTGCCGGGCCCGGAGTGGCCCAGGCGGGCCCGTGGGTGGATCCGGGTGATGTACGTCGATGTCCTCTTCGCACTCGGAATCTACACCGTCGGCACCGTTTGCTTCTATTTTCTTGGGGCCACAATTCTGAATCGGATGGAACTCAATCCCGAAGGTCCCGAGACCCTCAGGACGCTCAGCCTCGTCTACACCGAGAGCCTGGGCAGCTGGGCTGCAACCCTGTTCGTCGTGGGTGCGTTCGTCGTCCTCTTTTCGACTGTGCTCTCCGGGGCCGCCGGCTTCAGCCGATTGATTGCCGACACCTTTTGCGTCCTATGATTTATCGATCCGAGGGACTACACGGAACGCCTGAGAGTGATGCGCATCCTGATCATCGTCACGCTGGGACTCTATTCCTTTTCCTACAGCCTCTTCGAAAACCCTCCCCTGATGCTGATGATGTCCAGTATGATTGCGGTCCTGATGTACCCTATCCAGGGTTTGGGAGCCCTGTACTTGCGCTACCGTGATGTGGACAAGCGAATTCTCCCTGGACGGCTGACCACTTGCTGGCTTTGGATCTGTGCGATCGCAATGGTTCTAATCTCCCCCGGTGCAGCGCTGTTGGCTCTGGCCATTTCACAGGGGTGGATCCAGATGTCCGGATGATAATCCCGGTGCAATCTTGACTCTCATAACTTGGCGATGAACTTGAGACAGCGAAAGCGAGGTTTTTACTTGCTCAAGACACTCTTCTTGATACTTTCGCCTCTGACTCTGCTAGCAGCAGGACCTTCGGAAGAACCGCTCAGGGTCGGCATTATCGGACTGGACACCTCCCACGCCATCAGTTTCACCAAGATCATGCAGGACCCCGCCTGGAAAGCAGAAATGCTGGGCTGCCATGTGGTGGCGGCCTTTCCCAAGGGCAGTCGGGATATCGAGTCGAGCGTGAGCCGGGTTCCAAAGAACACCCAGAGCATGAGAGATATGGGGGTCGAGATTGTCGATTCCATCGACGCCCTTCTGAGCAAGGTGGATGTCGTCATGCTGGAGACAAACGACGGACGCCCTCACCTCCAGCAAGCCCTGCCCGTTCTGCGATCTGGCAAGACGCTTTTCATCGACAAACCGGTAGCGGGTACACTGGTTGACACGATTGTCATTTTCGACTTGGCGCGCCACTACCGGGTTCCCGTTTTCTCTTCGTCCGCTCTCCGCTACGGTAAAGGTGTCCAGGAAGTCCGGGCTGGCAGGCGAGGCGAGGTGATCGGCTGCAATACCTACTCGCCCAGCCCTCTCGAGCCCAACCATCCCGATCTGTTCTGGTACGGCATACACGGGGTAGAGAGCCTCTTCACGGTCATGGGTACCGGCTGCCGGAGCGTCACCCGATCCACTTCGTCCCGAACTGACGTCCTGGTTGGGATCTGGAAGGATGGGCGAATAGGCACCTTTCGGGGTATTCGAGACGGCAAGAAAGGCTATGGTGGAACGGTCTTCACTTCTGAGGGAGTCTCGCAGGTGGGAGCCTACGACGGCTACGAACCGCTGGTGGTCGAAATAGTCAAGTTCTTCCGTGGCGGAGTCTCTCCAGTGGCCGACACGGAAACCCTGGAGATCTACTCCTTTATGGAGGCTGCCGACGAAAGCAAACGACGAGGTGGAGCTCCGGTTAAACTGAGCGAGGTGATGGAGAAAGCTCGCTCGACTGCGAAGATGAAGGTTGCCCAACTTCTGGGCCGTTAAGGGCCTGCGCAAAAATAACTTGGGTGCGGCTCTTTTAGAACAGGCGATTCTGGTGCCGTCGAACGCAAGATGGACCTCTCTTACTATGGGAGCGGCGAAGGCATTTTGGGGTTGGGTAGTTGGGTGGGGCAGAACAATC
>JAKZYH010000353.1:0-3963 GCA_047514575.1 Acidobacteriota bacterium
TTGCTAACGGCTCAAGTCGTTCGCGGCTCTGTCGGATCGCCGAACGTGATGGTGGGCGATCGTTTGGAACTTGATGCTTGTGATTTGGAGCTTGTTTGTACCTTGTATCTTGTACCTTCGACTTTCGAAGTTTCAGCTTAGAATAACCGGCCCAGAGAGAAGTAGACTTTGTGGCGGCCGGCTTCACCCCAGCTGGTGCCAACGAAGAAGGGGCCGATCAGGGTCTCCGCAACGACTCCCAGGGAAGCGCTGTTCTGATAGTTCCTGGGACCGGATCGCTCGAAGACGCTTCCGAAGTCGTGCCAGCCAGTAACGTAGACCTTTTTCCCCACAGCCATTGGAAGCTTTGCCACCTCGTGCAGGTATCCGGGGCCGACGAGGAGATAACGGGAACCGCGGAACTCGTTGACTCCAAATGCACCCAGGCGCGAGAGGCCCCCCAGAGTGAACTGCTGCAGTGGGGGTGCCGTGTTGCCGAAGCTGGTGCCCCCGGCAAGGCGCATGAGCAGGGAATTTTTCTCTCCCAGGGAGACAGCTTTGGAAACCCTCAGCTCCGACTGCATGAAACGAGCTGGCGCCCCCGGACTCTTGAAAAACCAGGAACCGTTGAGCTCGACTCCCAGACCTTCCCTGGGAACGATGGGGTTGTCGAGGCCGTCGTGTACCCAGCCCAGATGAGCCCGACTGATCATCCCGTCCAATGAAGGGAGCAGTGGCTCACCCAAGACCACTTCTGCGTCCGAGTGGGCTATCTGAAAGCCCAGGCGCAGCTCATCCCGTCGAGTTCCCAGGTCGTGACCAACGTCGAACCCCGCCCCCGCGAATCTGTTTCTGTACTGAGCCTGGCGCCGCCCGTCCCGGTAGAGGTTGGTGAGATCTCTCCCGGCGAACAGGCGGGGGGCGAAAAAGAATCCTGAAGAAAAGGGCCGGTAGTATTCGGTGGCAAACCAGGGCCGCGAGCCGAGACTCGCGTCGACACGCCATTCAGAACCGAGGGCACCTACGTCGAAGAAGGTCAATCGACTCTGGAGATTGAACTGCACGCTATCGGCTTCGGAATTGTTGGCTAGCAGGGCCAGATTGATGAGAGGGGGACCGTGTCTCTTCTCCAGGACGTCGATTGAAAGACTGTCCTGCCCATCCCTCCGCAGGACCCGATAGCCCACCTGGGACCAGCGTCCCAAGCCATGGATCTCGTTCAGCCGCGCCTCGAGTTTTCGGGGCTCCAGGTTCTTGTTGAGATGCCCCTTGAGGCTCTTCTCGATCTTGTCCAGCGCCGTGCGATGGGTCCCGTGGGCATGAATGCGAACGGGCTTGAACTTGTCTGGGCGGCTTCGTGTTCTCCTCAGGGCCAGGTGTTCATCCCATTCCGATCGGCCCAGGGCAAGACTCTCAAGGCAGCTGGCCTGTCGTTCCGCAGCCCTTTTCCCCAGGTCGGCGATCTCCAAGGCTTTTTCGAAATCGATTGCGGTAGAGGATTCGAGATCGGGCACTATGACGAAATCGGCGTTGCGGCGGCTGACCAGGCTGTTCTCGAGCATCATCAAAGTAAAGGTCTGATCGAGAATACTAAGCACCGAAGTGAGCTCCTCTTTACTCTTGAGCGGGGAAGAGACGTCCACTGCGATGATGATATCGGCGCCCATTTCCTGCGCGGCTCCGGTGGGCAAGTTGTCCAATACGCCGCCATCCACCAACAGCTGGTCGCCGTCTTCCACCGGTGGGAACGCTCCTGGCACGGCCATTGTGGCCCTCAGGGCTCGCGACAGAGAGCCCCTCTTCAAGAGCCTCCGTTTACCGGAAATCAGGTCGACGGCCGTGCATCGGAAAGGGATGGGCAAATCGTCGAAGCTGTCCAGAGAGGAGTAGGGTCGCGTCAGGCCGTCGATCAGCAGCCCGATGGAGTGACTTGAAACCAGGGCATCGGATCCGCTCAGGTCCTTCTTCAACCCGAGTTCTATGGAGTTGGGGAAAACTCGGCGGTCTTCCTTTCTGCGAAGGCTCAAATCCTGGAACCTGGCATCCGTTGCGAGCAGACTACGCCAGTTTTGTTTACGGATCAGCTTTCTGATCTCACAAGGCGGCATCCCGGTGGCGTACAGGCCTCCCACCAGGCCACCCATACTGGTCCCTGCGATGTAGTCCACCGGGATCTGTTTCTCATGGAACCACTCAAGAATGCCCAAGTGAGCAAATCCCCGAGCCCCACCACCTCCAAGCACCAGACCGATGGTCGAGCGTTTCTCGGCAGAACCTGCAATGCCGAGTTGACCGGGCCCTAGCAGAACCACGAGCAGAAAGGGTGCGACGGCGCGTCTACACGCAAATGACTTCACTTTGGTGCCTCCATGTCTTTGGGGTGTTTCTTCGACTGTGCTTGAGGTATGCCTCGAGAGTCAAATGTTCTGCATACTCCTTTCAGCGCATGCTTGCGCTAGAAGAAAGATAAGGGTCCAGTGCATTGCACGAAACCGTCTGGCCAATGGATACTAGATGAAGATACGAAGCCGCCCAGAAAGGAGCCCATCACTGGGGACAGCCTGGATCTGCAGTTGCGCTGGAAGTCTGGCTCCGACCTGTCTTCACTGGTCGGAAGGATCGTACAATTGCGCTTCGTCTTGAAGAACGCCAGTCTCTACTCCTACTGGGTGATAAAGGAGTCCTGAGGGAAACCACCATGAAAATTCGACGACGAGAGTTTCTGATCCGAGGGGGTTCCGCCGCCGTGAGCCTTCCGTTGGTCGCGCTCGGAAGCGGCGAGACGAGGGCCGCGAGGCCTATCCCGATTCTGGATATCCATCAACACCCTGACTTTGACAAGAGGTCGGTGGAACTCTTGATGGTGCACCAGCGATACCACAAGGTCACGACGACCGTATTACTTCCCGGCGATGGATGGATGTACCGCAGAATGAGTGGTAATGACGAGGCGTGGAGTCACGTCAGGAAACATCCCGATGAGATCGTCACCTTTTGCAACGTCGATCCGGAGCGGGAGGATGCGGTCAAGGTCCTGCAGAAGCACCTGGGCAAAGGAGCGCTGGGCATCGGGGAGCAGAAATTTGAGCTGGACGCGGACTCACCTCAGATGCGGAGGGTCTACGACGTGGCCCGGGATTACGGCGTACCCGTCTTGCTCCATTTCGGCTCGAAGCACAACCACGGATTCGAGCGATTTCACAAAATACTCGAGGCCTATCCTCAGGTGGGGTTCCTGGGCCACGCGGGCACCTGGTGGAGCAACATCAGCCGAGATGGAAAAGGGGAGGGAAAGGTCCAAAAAGGAGGCCTGAGTGACAGACTCCTGGCAGACTATCCCAATATGTACGGTGATCTGTCGGCCGGTTCCGGTCTGAATGCCCTCAGCCGGGACAAGGATTTCGCAGCAGACTTCGTGCTTCGCCACTCCCGCAAGCTGATCTGGGGAAGCGACTGCTTCTGCCACGACGGCAAGGGAGCGACCTATCCTCCGGGCTATTGCACCGCTCAGCGCTCATTGGACCTGCTGCGGGAGTATGTCCGGGATCCGGTCATCCTGAGACGGATAACCTACGACAACGGTGCCCGTCTTTTGAAGCTGGCCAAGCCTCCGCTGCCGCCCATGAGATCGAGCAGAGCCTGAGACCCTCTGGACGCCATCGCGAATCGCCTGCTTGACACAGGAACCTGCGGCGCGGAAGCAAGTATAGATGGGTTTGAGTTTGAGGGAAGTTAGGAAGTTTACGAATTTATTGTAAACTCTCACTACTGTTCGGTTTAAAGTCGAATGATATCAATTGGTCAGCGATCTGGCCTATTTCGTGTTGCAAGTGTCTATTTCTAAGTACTTGAAAAATCTGGCTTTCCCTGACAAGCGTCGCTCTCAGCGTGCGCGGGCCTTCGGCGTTGTTGGGGCCCCAGGCCTCTGCTCAAGGAGGTCAATCCCAACGGGATTGCGGATTCTAGCCCAGGGTTTCCGAACCC
>JAKZYH010000354.1:0-9657 GCA_047514575.1 Acidobacteriota bacterium
AAACAGAAGTGTGCGAAAGTCGTCGACCCGGAACAGCACCTTGTCAACGCCGTTGGCTTTCCACCTCTGCACTGCTTCCCGTACCTTTCCCGGTGTTTCCAGCTGGGCCACTCCATCCCGTCCATGGATCACGTCGCCCCAACTTATCGCCAGGAACTTCTCTTTCTCCCCGGCCGCCGCCAGGCCTAAGAAGCTGAAAGCGGTCAGGAACAGGAAAAAGGCTCGCATTGATCTACATCCTCCCTGGGAAAGAGAGTCGCACCAATCACGGCGAAAAGCCAGCCTGAAGTCTGTGGACTGCGGAGCAAGGCGTGAATAAGGCAACCTGATCACCGTTGCTATTCGGAGTCGTCTGGATTTCTGGAAGGAGGGTCCGCAAGCAAGACCGCTCCACGGTAAAGGAAATACAGACCTCCAAGTTGAATCAGGTGATAGATGTCGTTGTGGTTCAGATTCCGGTAAAGAACGATGCCGCTTTGCTGCACGACTAGACCCAAGAGGGAGAGCGTCGCTCCAAGGATCAGCCAACGCTTTCCTTCCTGGCTCACAACCGCGACCCGGGTTCCCGAGATCATGAAGGCAGCGCTGAGACCGATGAGAAAAACGGTCAAGTTCCAAAGCGCCGCAGTCGTCGTGTCCTTAAAAAAAGGCTGGAACCCGTGGAAGGTTCCCCCGGTAGCGGCCGCCGCGGCCGTCGCCAGAAATCCCAGAGCCCAGAGCCAATGACAGGTTTGGCCTGAGCCTCGTCCGCTGAGAAACAAGCGCACTGAAAAGGCAGTGGACACCACAGCCAAGGCATAGTCGGTCAGGGTTGTGGTGGGCTCGGCGAGACTCATTGGGATCACCTTACGCCTTCGGCGTAGGTGATGAACCCCCTGAAGGGAGAAGAAGTTTCTTTCTCGAATGAGCCCAGCACTTCTGGCGGCAATACTAAACAGAAAGCGTATGGATTGTCGCTCTTTCCATGGCTTCCCAGTCGATTTCCAAACCCAACCCCGGTCCCTTGGGAGCCTCGACCATTCCATCCGGCCCGGTACGGATGACCTGTTTCATCCCGTACTCGTACGAATCGTAAGGCACGGCCTGTTCGAAATAGTGGCCCAGGTTGTGGGCCAGCGTGAGATGAAGATTCGCGGCCGAGACCAGCGTGCAGCCCCAGCACATCAACTCACATCGCATCCCCATCGATTCAACCAGGGCCATCGCCTTCTTACCTTGTGTGAAGCCACCCATCACCGTGACGTCGGTGCGGGCGATCGACCAGGCTCCAGAGTTCAGCGCGTGTTTGAAGCCCTGAAGGTCCTGAAACCAGTTTCCGGAGGGCAGGATCGAGATCGTGGCCGCGTTCGTAAGCTTTCGATAGCCCTCGAGATCGTAGTCGAAGAGGGGTGCCTCGAACCACTCGAAGTCCAGGTCGGCAAGCTCTTTGGCCACCCGCAGCGCCTCGTCGCGGGTGTAGTTGTTCTCTGCGTCGAGCATGAATTTTACGTCGCTGTCCGGGTGTTCTCGCCTGACGGCCCGGGCGAGTTCCAGATCCTTATCGGGGAGGCACCAACAGTGAAACTTGACCGCCTTGAAGCCCTGCTCGATCGACTCTTCCACGAATCTGAGGTAGGCGGGAACATCGGCGAACATGGGGGTGCTGGCGTAGGACGGGATGCGATCGCGCGCTCCACCGAGGAGCCTGTAGATGGGCTGCTTACACACTTTCCCGTACAGGTCCCAAAGCGCGATATCAATGGCGGCGACCGCTGCTGGCGGCAGGGGAAAAGCGCGTGGCCAGATCTCCCTCAGAATGCTCTCGCGTTTCAGGGGATCTTTCCCGATCAGGATAGGAATCAGATGCCGCAGAGTTTCAGACGTATATCGATCGTAATCGTAGGAGGTGTAGTTGGCCACGGCCCCAACTCCGTCGACCCCTTCGTCGGTGTAAACGCGTACCAGCGTGTTCGTCATGTACTGCTCGGGTAGATCGTGTGACCAGGTGTAGCGTTCCACCTTTGGGCCGACAGCCCGAACCTCAACTCGATCGATCTTCATTCTTTTCGTCTCACCAGAGAAGGAAGAAGCAGATATAGCACCCGAGAGCCAGCATCAGCCAGGCCAAGGCGGCGGGCAGAAATCGGGCTGCTCCCTGCGATGTGCCAGAGGCCGCTCCTTGAGTGGCCGCCAGCGCCTGGATGGCTTCGCGGCTCGAACGCAGCCAGGCTCCTCCTTGTTCTTCGTGGCTGACAGGGCTCGCCCCGGCGCGTGGCTCAAACCCGAACAAAAGGGAAATCAACAGCATCGACCCGGCCGTGATCAGCATCGCCGCCGGATAAGCCGCATACGGGTCAATCAGGTAGCTGGGGAGAATGGCTATTCCCCAGTTCTCCGCGATAGGAGGTGCCAATAATCTCAGAATGCCAAAGGCGGCCCCGACCAGGAGTCCAACGGTCCCTGATGTGCGATGGACTCTCGTAAACCTCCCCATGAGAAAGAGAGTCAATAGAGGGGTAACGAAGGCGCTGGTCAGTGCGAAGAACTGTAGGAGCATTCCCCCTTCCAGTAAAGAGGGAACGTAAAGGAAGGAGATTCCGATGACCACCGGCGTCAGCCACTGTCCGACGCGTAGATAGTGATGGTCATCGCGGCCAGGAACCAACAAACGAGCGTAGACGTCGCGGGTCAGAAGAGCCGAGAGGGAGGACCCGATTGAGTCATAGGTCGAAAAGGAGGCAGCGAAGATTCCGGCCACCACGATTCCCTTCAGACCCACCGTCTCCATCTGGCTGACCAGAAAGGGATAGATATGGTCCTGGTTGCCGCCGGGAAGGGAGGCTTGGTCGGGTACCCAGGCACGTCCCAGGACGCCCATGGAGAGGTTGAAGAACGACATGACGATCATCACGAATCCGGCGACGACGACCGACATCTTGAGGTCCCACTCGGTTTTGGAGGCGAACATCCGCATACTCTGCGTATGGTTCACGACGGCATATCCGATGCCCAGGATCAGAAAGCCGAGGGCCAGAAGCCAGTTCGGTGTTGTCCTGGTGATAGTCCCTTTCTCTGGGCTGTACTCGCCTCCCAGGAGGAGTTTGTGATCGATTTTCCTGAGGCGTTCTTGCGCTGACATCCTCGACCGAAGCTAGGTCGGAGCCTGCATGGAGGAGCTGGCTGAGTTCCGGATCGCCGCTGAGGCGTTCCTCAACGCCGCTCCAGCCTCCGACTTGGTCCAATACGATGAACCAGATGAGCAGGGCCGCGACGGTCATGACGACGAACTGTAAAACGTCGCTTATCGCCACCGAGCGCAGACCCCCGAACGCCGTGTAGATGCTGGCAAAGATGGCGACGGCGCCAACGGTCGCCATGGCCCGTGTTTGGTCCCATTCGCAGACCACGCTCAGAGTCCAGAAGAGCGACACGCCCATGACGCCGAGGACGAGGGTGCGGTACTGGACCTGGATGAAGGCGCATAGGACCCTGGCGGACGGACCGAAGCGTGTTTCCAGATACTCGGCATTGGTATACATGCCCGCGCGGTACATGGGCAGGAAAATGAAATAGGCGGCTAGCGCCCATCCTGCGACGATTCCGACCATGTTGGAGACAAAATAGCGGAACCCGATGGTGTAGGTGCCACCTGAATCGGCGATGAGATCGCTGGCATCGATTGCCGTGGCGTACATCGAAAGTCCGACGATCCACCAGGGCAGGCTACGTCCAGCGAGAAACCAATCGGTGCTGGGGCGAACCCCCCGGGCCAAGTACAAACCGTAGGCGATGATGCCTCCGTTGAGGCCAATAACGATCATCCAATCGAAGAAGCTCAAGACCTGGTCCTTTCAGTTGCTCTCTGCTTGACAGTCATCGACACTGGTCCTCGAAGACACCCCCGGTACTGCACCGTATTTGTGGTGCTATTCGGGAGTCCTGATCTCCTCTCGATGGCGAGCTCTTTCCTCTTCTGCCCAAGTGGTGGGGTAGCCCTCAGCGTCGTACCACCGGATGGGCTCCAGGGATTCGATCAGGGGACGGTAGAGGTCCGGCCGTCGAGCAATCATGTTTCTTCGTCTCGTTCCCTTCGGCACCTCCCAGTCAGTAACCCTGCCAATGGTTACCCTCTCGGTTTCGTACCTCTCCAGGCGAACATCCCCACCGGGACTCAAGATGGCCGAACTCCAGGTGTTCGCAACCACGATCCAGCAGCCGTTGTCGGCGGCGAAGCGGGCCATTCGTTGAGTATTGGAGGGCCCACCTCCCCCGTCCATGGGCAGGAAGACGATCTCGGCGCCTTGCACTCCCAGAGTACGGATGTTTTCGGGAACCGTTCGGTCCATGCAAATTAGGAAGCCCAGCCTGCCAAGAGGAGTGTCGAAAGGTTTCAATTCACGCCCGGGTGTGATGTAGGATTCGCCACCGACGTGGACCTTGCTGTACTTGGCCAGAATCTCGCCCTGGGGATCGATCATCACCAGGCTGTTGAACAGTTGCTCCTGGACGCGCTCCAGAAAGCCGAAAATAAGGTAGATATCCAGTTCGCGGGCGAGCTTGCGGGCCCTGACGATATAGCGTCCATCGGGGACAGTTTGGGCCACCTCGAGCATCCGCTCCCGGGTCGTGTTGGGGGCTGCGTAGCAGACATAGCCGTCCAAGATGGCTTCGGGTGCCACAACCACCTGTGCGTCCCGCTGAGCCGCCTCTCTTACGTAGCCCTCCAGACGCTTGTAGTTTTGCTCCAGGGCCCAGGGCTTCGCGTCCATGGCGATAATGCCGATCTTGGTGTACTCGATCGGGCCGGTGCGTGAGGGATTTGGCGGTTTGGGAGTTTGCGGCGCAGTCTCTGAAACGGCGTCGGCACGAGCCTCGGACAACTGAGCGACGGGCTGGTTCTCGGTTCCATCGCAACCAGACAGTGTGAGGATTAGTAGAGCTAGTACCGAAGAGAAGGCTCGGAACCTCGGTCCCTGAGGTCGATCCACTGGACTCCCAAGGACTGAATCTGGTACCCGAGACTTTTTCATGGCCCCAGTTTCGGGGTCGCAACACTTCATGTCAACTTGGATTGACTCCAAGAACCGGCGGCTGGCGGCAAGAAAAGCAGAGTCCGGCTGGCGGCAAGAAAGGTAGAGTCTGTCCCTTACTCGCCGGACAGCATTTTTCATCAAAGGAAGGTAGAATCTGGGACTGCGAATCTTGTCGCGAATCTTTGGAGGACCACGATGCTGAAGAAGCGACTCTGTAACCATTCTTGTTCTCGTTTGGGGCCTGACACTGGGTGGTATTGCTGCCAAAGCGAACCTGTCAGATGTCGAGCTAGTGATCGATGATGAGGTCATCATCGCCCCGGCGAGCGCTAAGCTCAGTGCCCAGAACCTGGTCCGGGCAGCGAACGGGACGATCTGGATCAACACTGGCAAGACGGAGCCGGGTCTCCTCAGGAGTGCAGATCAGGGCGCGACCTGGAAAACGGTGTCCGTGAACCTACCCGCTGTCCCCCCAGGCCAGCATCTGGCTGGTTTTTACATCACCAGAGATGGTCGCTTCTGGTTGGTCCATCAGCTCCCTCCACAGGTCTTGGACGGCAAGGTTGTCCCTGACAGCGATCAGCGGGGGTTCGTTTCCGTCTCCTCGGACGCCGGCCGCAGCTGGCAGACTTCAGAGATCGCTGCGAAGGGCTTCGCGCCCAGCGTCCGCCAGGATCCCTATACCTCGATCGAGATTGCCTGGTGCCATCCCAACTTCGTGGAACAAACCGATGGAACGGTCTTTTTCTCCCTCAGCATGCGCTATGACGATTGGGATGACTTTTCCCAGGCGGACCAGTCCCGGCCCGGCGTCCGCGACGTGATAGTCCGCACGGCCGACGGAGGTAGGACCTGGGGAGACCCCACGATCGTGCATCAGCACGCCACCGAGACTGCCTACGTGGTAGATCCTCAGAATCCGGACCACATCCTGGCAGCTACTCGGATTCAGCGCAAAGCGCTCCCGGGAGAGGACCTAGAAGCCATCCGAAAAAGGAGTGCGATGGACATGACTCCGCCGAACTACATGCCAGACTGGGCCTACAAGAATGGCCTGTTGCTGGAGTCGACCGACGGAGGGCGATCTTTCCACGAGGTGCCCGATGGTTTGTTCGGCTTTGCCAGCTATCGCTGGTCAGCGGTCTGGACCGACGAGAACTGGTTGATTCTGGCCAGCAACGCGGGCCAGGACCCGGGCCAGAAGAGGAACTTCGGCGATCAAGTCGTACGGATCAGCCTGAATGGAGGAGGCCGCTGGCTCGACGGCTCCGCGGAGGGGACGTCCGCGCCCAACAAGGCCAAGAAATTTGTGGTGGTTCCGGCCTATCGCGACATAGGAAAGATGGACCACTACAGCTCGGGAGTGCCGGCCACCGTTGAGCTCTCCCGCAACCGTTTCCTGACGTTGGCAAGTTATAAACGAGACAGGATTCTGAAAGGCAGGGTCTGGCATCTGGAAAACCTGCCCTGAAGTAAAGGGGCTGTCGATCTGGGTTCCGAGGACGAAATCCATCGGAGGCACTAGCGGCAACAAAGATCTTGGAGGTTCGCAGTATGATCCGAAAACTTGGAACTGGAGCCCTGATCGCCCTTACCCTGCTTATTCTGGTTGAAGGCGTGGCTTGGGTAGTGCTGTGGGTAGGATCGGAGCCGGCAGAGGGGTTCCTTGTCTCAGGAGGAGGCGATTTCCATCGGCGCTTGGCCAGGGGGTTCGTGGGGACATCCCTGGGCTCGCTCGCAGTGGATCCTCACCTGGGTTACGCCCTGGAGCCCGCCTTTGAGGTGTTTGGACCCAAGGAGGGAGAAGATGGTCTCCGCATCGTGGCTCTGGGCGGCTCCACCACGGATCCTCATAATGAGGGACACTGGCCGGGAGTTCTCTCGGGGCTCCTGGAGCGCGGAGGGATCTCGGCGAGGGTATTCAACGGAGGCGTCGGCAGCTATTCGACCAACCAGGAGGTGGTCAAGCTGATTAGGGACGCCCTGTCCCTTTCTCCCGATGTCGTTGTCTCCGTCGATGGGGTCAATGACCTGGGTCTCGTCAAGTCCATCTCTCCCTCCACGCCCATGGTGAACCGTCCTCAGGAAGCGATCGCCAGGTACGTGGTCGAGGGTTCCTTCGAGAGTGTTTTCCTTCCCAATCTAGCCCAGTTGGTGGGGTTCGGTCACGGCATTCTGCAAGAACCACACTGGGGTAGGCCGGCCAAGATGACTGCCGAAGGGGTTTGGGAGAAGAACGTGCGTATTATGAATGCCATTTCCTTGGAATTCGGAGCCCGGTACCTGTCCGTTCTCCAGCCGATCATGGGGTTCGGGAGCTATGACCCATCTCCTGACGAGGAGGAAATGTGGAAGAAGAGCAAGGACAGTCCGGTTGCCGACGGTCTTCCCTACCATGAGGTCTTGACGAGCTACTACCAGGCCGCGCAGGCCCGATGTGGTGAGCTTTCCTACTGTGCTGATTTGACCGAGATCTTCGCCGGGCAGACGAACCTCTACAACGATCCCAGGCACCCGAATCCCGATGGCTACCGCCTACTGGCCGAGGCAGTTTTTCGGGAGCTCCGCGATCGGGGTCTCCTGCAGAGATCCGAATTAGAATGAGGGCCAGAGGCCAGAAACAGTCTGTCCCGTTCTTTGAGAGCCCTTCCTGCTTTAGTCAGCGGCCTGATCTTGAGGCCTGAAATGTCACACCGGGGAGAGATAATCGGCGCCTTCAAAGGCTCTACTCTTTCCGAAGAGTTCCTTAACAATTCCGGGTGTTCGTCTGGTCGTTCTTACAGGACCAGACTCGTTGGACTCGTTGTTTATTGAAGACGCAGGAGGAATCTGAGAGATGGAAGGGGCTGAATTGACGGGCGCTGCAGCTACTGGGATCGAGTCTGCCGATACTGCTTGGATGCTGGTGGCCTGCGCGATGGTATTGCTTATGACTCCAGGACTGGCCTTCTTTTATGGTGGCCTGGTTCGGGCCAAGAACGCGCTCAACACCATGATGATGAGCTTTGCCTCTCTGGGTGTTGCTGGCCTGGTCTGGGTCCTGGCGGGTTACAGTCTAGCCTTTGCTCCCAGCGGTGAGGCGATGCAACCCTGGATCGGCGGCTTTGGCCATCTGTTCCTGCAGGGAGTGGGGCTGGAAGCCAAAGGGTCGATTCCACACCTTCTTTTTGCCGCCTATCAGGGGACCTTTGCCATCATCACGGCCGCCCTCATCTCGGGAGCCGTGGTTGAGCGTATCCGCTTCGGCCCCTACCTGGCCTTTATCGCGGGATGGGTGCTCCTCGTCTACTCTCCCGTGTGCCATTGGGTTTGGGGCGGCGGATGGCTTTCGGACCTCGGCGCTCTGGATTTTGCCGGCGGCACAGTAGTACATGTCACCGCCGGTACCGCTGCCGTGGTATCGGCTTGGATGTTGGGTCCACGAAGCGACCATGGGCGGCAAGCAATTCTTCCTCACAATGTGCCGTTCGTTCTCTTGGGTGCCGGCCTCCTCTGGTTCGGATGGTTCGGATTCAACGGTGGGAGTGCCTTGGCGGCTAACGAATCGGCGGCGTTGGCCTTTGTCAACACGCTTCTGGCGCCGGCAGCAGCTCTGGTCGTTTGGATGATTCTGGATGCCGTGAGGGACCGTATTGTCACCGCCGTCGGAGGAGCTACCGGAATCGTCGTTGGTCTGGTAGCGATCACTCCCGCTGCCGGCTTCGTAGGACCTGTGTCCGCCATTGCTATCGGGGCTATCGCCGCCCTTCCTTGCTACTACGCTATTCTCCTGCGCTCCAGGTCTGCACTTGACGACTCCTTGGATGTCGGGGCAGCCCATGGAATGGGCGGGCTGACCGGTGCCTTGTTGACCGGTGTCTTCGCTCAGGCGGTCTGGGGGGGACAGGATGGGCTGTTATTTGGAAACCCAGGGCAGGTTCTGGTGCAAGGGATCGGTGTCCTGGCAGTCATGGTCTACTGCGCTGTCGTCTCCTGGGGACTTATCAAGTTGATTTCCCTTTTTACCGCAGTGCGGGCTCCCGAAACCGAGGAGGGAAAGGGCCTCGACATCCTGGAGCACGGAGAAGAAGCCTACTCCAGCGGCGAGGGCGCCACGATTGTCGTCCCTGGCTCACCGGGTATAGGTGGCGGGTCAATGCAGGAAGCGGCTCCTGTGAGGCAGATGGCTCCTGTTGAGAGCGAGGTCTGATCCCTGTACAAGATCATCGCCGACAAGGGCAAGCTCGGAGACTACTAGGGCTTCTTGGTCAACGAAAAGTTCACAAGCTGATCAAGTTGTGGAATACAAGAGAAAGTCCGGGACCTTAGGAGAACAGGGGTAGAGATCGTGCTGATGCCTCGGGCTGCGAGTATCAAGAGAAGTCAACCCCAAGGGGGTTGCGTCCTCTAGCCCAGGGTTTCCGAACCCTGGGATGCGCGGGATTAATCCAGCCCGGGATGACGTAAGAGATCAACCCTGTAGGGGTTGCGGAAGGTGAGGATCAGGGCGCGATTGCACACCGGTACGCGGGTAAGAGACAGGCGGGGTTCCCGCCTGCCCCTCCCCGTTGTCGCGATGAGGTCTATTCCTCATATTTACCGGCGTGAGGGTCTCTCACCGGGCGACCCCAAAGACGTTGCCCCAAGACGGGGAACGACGTAACAG
>JAKZYH010000355.1:0-4110 GCA_047514575.1 Acidobacteriota bacterium
CAATGGGTTCATCCCAGACTCAGCCCCGCCTTGATTTCCAGGGGTAAGCCCATTACATTGCAGCCATGCGCTGTCAGGGTCCAGCCTCTGTCTGCTTTGCGGTAACGGTCCCCTTGTGAAGATCCTTCGTTTTTCCCACGACTACCTGGTCAACACGGGCGGCATGATGGCCCATCTTCAGGCATTGAACGCTGCCCTCGTGAAGATCAACGGCGTAGAGGTGATCCAGACGTTTCTGGTGGGGACCTCGCATATGGACGAGTTGGAAGCGTTGGGACGGGTCGAGCGGAGGGGGCAGGAGTGGATCCAGTCCGATACCGGAATTCGTCTTTTTCCCTGCGTGGTTCCCATGCGTACCAAGGGACGGACGGAGATGGATTCCGAGGAAGCTTTGGCCTCCTTTGAAGGACATATCGAGAAGCTGATCGAGCAGGAGCAGCCTGACCTTTTGCACGTCCATATCGTCAGGCACTGGGTACAGGTTGTGGCGCTGCGCGTAGCCCGCCGTCTGAGGCTTCCCAGCGTCCTCACGCATCATGATGGAATGCCCGCCAAGTCCGAGATGGTAGAGATCCTCCGCGAGGCCACTCAGCTGGTGGATCGAACCTGTGCGATCAGCGGTTTTTCAGCCTCGGCCCTTCCTGGAGGACCGGTGGACTACCAGGGCTTCTTCGTCGATCGGGATTTCTGGAATCCCGCCGAGGTCGATGGGGACGAAGCCCAGAGGTGGCGACGGAAGTTGGCACCTGCCGCAGAACACAGGCTCCTGGTCTATCCTGCCCGATTCATTCCCAGAAAGAACCACGCTTTTCTAGTCCAGGGAATGTATCGGCTGCTGCAGCGTCAGGCCATCCAGGACTCCGGCCTGCTGCCGCATCTCGCCTTGCCGGGCCCTACCCTGCCGGAGCGCCATGGCTATCGGGAAAGCCTTGAAACGATGGCAGCGCGGCTAGGTGTTGCTGAGCGGATCTCCTTCCTTGATAACCTCGCTTCGACAGACCTGCGCGCACTCTACGCTGCTGCGGACGTTGTAATCTATCCGGCTCGCAACGAAGGAGCAGGGCGTTGCCATCTGGAGGGCATGCTACTCGGTTGTTGCGCGGCGGTGGCAAACGACGGAGGCCTGGTTGAATACCTGCAGGATGGGGTCAACGGAATCACTTTTTCCCCAGACTCGATGGGGGAACTGATCGGAGGCCTCGAATCGGTACTGCTCTCGGATGAACTTCGAGGGAAACTGGCGGCCGCGGGCAGGTCAGTGGCGGAGCGTCTGACGCTCGACCGATATGCCTGTGATCACGTGGAGTTGTACCGGAATCTGATCGATGAGAGGTCTTCATGAGCAGACCCTTGATCATCATTTCTCGGAATCCCGCCTCTTATCTTTCGGGACACAGTATCTTCGCCTGGCAGTTATCCGAGTTTCTGGGAGGCAGCGCCCAGGTGCCGGTACTGCACATCACCCACACAACCGATGAGGGTCCCCGGCACAGCGTCGACATCACGCCTCCCGTGTCGGCTCTTTTGTACCGGCGGATAGAGGTCGAGTATCAGGCCATGGAGAAGGTACCCCACAGCCTCAGCTCTTGCGCCGTCGCCGATGCGGTAGACGCCGTGCTTCAAGAGAATCCACAGGGCGTTCGTGGGGTACTTGCCGTTTCACCACTGAGCTACCTCGCCGACGCCGTGAACGTGTGTCTGCCTAGTGCAACGCCGGTGGTCAGCCTGCTGCGCGGCACTGACACCTTGCTATTGACGCAGGCGTGGGGAAGGACGGCTGCCGGCAAGCGTTACCGTCGAGCACTCGACGCCTGTAGTGGGATCTTCACCGTGTCCCATTGGCTTCGCGATCTGGCCGCTGGAATCGGCATTCCCGTAACGGGTGTGGTGGCCCCGGTGACCTTCCATCCCTTCGCGCAGGAGAGCTTCGATGCCGCCGCTGAGGAGCTGATCAAGAGAATCTTCCCCCGATCAGATAGTACGGGCCGGAAGCTGGTTGTCTTTGCGGGTCGGATGGCAGCCGAGAAGGGAGCCCTCAAAGTCGCGAACGTGGTTGATGAGCTTCTGAGCCACGATTCATCCTTCGTCGCAGTCATGGCTGGTTCCGGTCCCGAACGATCCAGGGTTGAGCAGGTTCTGGCGGCCCACGTTTCGGAGGGGCGCGCCTGGGTCGGTCCCCTTACCTTTCCCAGGGTGCTGGCACTGGCCACTCGGACGGATCTGATGTTGATGGGTTCCGGCTTGGAAGAGGGAACGACTTTCACTGAAGCCATCAGCAGCTCGACGGTTACCTTTGCCGCAGCGGGAGTTCCAGTGCTCTTTGCTACCGGTCCTCGCTCAGGTGGTATTGCCGAGGCTGTGGGCGAGGAAAACCTCCGCTGGTGTGAATCGCTTTCCAGCGTTGCATCCTGGCCCGAAGCGATTGCTGATCTCTTTCATGACGGGCCTCGGCACGAAAGGATCGCAACCGAAAACCGGGTCGCCGGAAAAGCCTTCGAGATCCACACCGTGCTGGATCAACTGCTGACGCTCTTCGGGATCAAGCTGTCGCGCTGAAAGTATTCGGGTTTCTCTCCTTTGCCTTTTCCCCTGCCCTTGCCCTTACCCTCCAATCATCTTGCGCTTTGCTCATAGATGAGGTGATGAGGCAGAGGAGGCAGGGGCCTCAAACGCCTTCTGCAATGCGAAAAGAAATCTGTTAATGTAATCGCTGCTATGGAGGAGACCAGGCGAAAATCGGCTTCCCCACGGCACCCTCCCTGGCTCAAGGTGCGGGCGCCGTTTGGTGAAGGGGTACACAACCTCAAAGGATTATTGGCTGGCCTGAAGTTGCACACCGTGTGCGAAGAGGCCCACTGTCCCAATATGGGAGAGTGCTGGGATCATGGGGTCGCAACCTTCATGATTCTGGGGAAAATCTGTACTCGTGGATGCCGTTACTGCGCCGTCTCCAAAGGTATTCCCCAGACGCTGGATCGCCAGGAGCCCCGGCGGGTCGCCGAGGCAGTTCGCGTGATGGGCCTTCAGCACGCCGTCATTACCTCGGTCGATCGAGATGACCTCGAAGACGGAGGCTCGGAGACCTTTGCTGAGACCGTCACGGAGATTCGGCGGCTCCACCCCAGCTGTGTCGTCGAGGTGCTGATCCCAGACTTCAAGGGATGCGAGCAGGCGCTTCGGGTGGTGCTCGACTCGCGTCCCGACATTCTCAACCACAATATCGAGACTGTGCCCCGACTTTACCCCTCGGCCCGTGGCGGCGGCGACTACGCGTTGTCGTTGAATGTGTTGTCGCAGGCGCGTGAGATCTCCGCCGACGTGGTGACCAAGACTGGAATGATGCTGGGTCTGGGAGAGAAGGAAGACGAGATCAAGAGTGTCATGGAGGATCTGGTGGAGCGTCGAGTCGAAATCCTGACCCTGGGTCAGTATCTTCGGCCTTCTTCCTGGCACCTGCCTGTCGATCGTTTTTATCATCCGGAGGAGTTTGAGCACTGGAAACAGGTAGGACAGGATATGGGGTTCGGGCACGTTGAAAGTGGTCCCCTGGTACGCTCGAGCTACCTGGCCGATCGACAGTTCGCTTCCTTCAAGGGGAGTAAGTCGTGAAGGTCCCGTTGTCGTAAAGTTGCGCGCGTCCCTGGAGGGAGAAAGAAACATGCCCCGGTATTTACCTGTTCCATTAGTTGCCGCCAGTGAGAAGGTCAAATCCATCTATGCCGAGGTCGAGGGTAGAGTAGGCTTCGTTCCCAACCTGGTTGGGACATGGGCCCACAGCGAGAACTTTGTAGGGGCGGTGACGCAGCTCTACCAGACGGTCACGGGCGAAACGGGTTTGAGCGAGAAGATCCTCCAGCTGGTCATCCTGAAGACCTGCAAGTTGGACAAATGTCCCTACACGATTGCTCACTACACCCCAAAAGCCCTGGAGGCGGGTTGGAGTGAAGAACACATCGATGCTCTTGAGACGTACTCTGAGAGTGATCTATTCGTCTACTACGAGAAGGAAGTTCTGGAGTTGGCGGAATTGGTTACCTCCCGACCCGACGACATTTCGGACGAGTTCTGGACCCAGTTGAACAACCACTACACCTCGGACCAGGTAGTTGA
>JAKZYH010000356.1:0-3262 GCA_047514575.1 Acidobacteriota bacterium
ACCTGACCGACTCCCATGGATTCTCCCGGGCGCCGATCGGAGCACTGGAGCGCCTCACTCTGATCACTGGGGAACCCTACTTCTACGCCGACGGAGGCTTCTCGGTCTCCCTTCCCGCTGGCCCAGCCACTCTGGAGGTGGTTCAGGGTCTGGAGACGTCGCCTCTCAAACGGATCATCCCGATCGTGGCCGGCGAAACCAGCCACCTGGAGCTGGAGGTGGAGCCTGACTGGAGCCTGGCAGCGGAGGGATGGTACTCGGGTGACGTTCACATCCACGCCAACTACATCGGCGGCGAGACCATGACACCGGCCGACATCCTGCTCCAAACCCGGGCCGAGGGCCTAAACGTGGCCAATCTCATGGTCGCCAACTCGGTGGGCACCTGGGTTCACGATGAACGCTTCTTTCAGGGAAGACCTCACGATCTCTCCGACTCTCGACACATCCTCTACTGGAACGAGGAAATGCGGAACTTCCGGCTCTATGGGCACATGGCGCTCTTGAATCTGAAGCGTCTGGTGCAACCTCTCTACACCGGCTGGAAGGGCAGTCTCTATCCGGACGACTACCCCGCTAACTACTCCCAGGCTCGGGCTGCCCAACGGCAGGGTGGAGCCGTCTCGTACGTGCACCCAGGCAAGACGGATCCCAGTGGATTTGGTGCTCGCGCCTACGAGCTCCCAGTGGATCTAGCCCTGGGTGTGGTGGACGCGATGGATATTCTCAGCAACTCCGATGAGATCGCCTCGATGGAGCTCTGGTACCGGCTTCTCAACTGTGGCTTCAGGTGTGCTGTATCGGCGGGCACGGATACCTTCGTCAATCTCAAGAAGCACTTCATCCTGGGAGCGTCCCGCGTCTACGTCCAGTCGGGAGCAGACCTGGACTATGCAAGCTGGATAAAGGCCTACAAGGAGGGTAGGAGTTTTGCAACCAACGGGCCACTGTTACGGCTCGAGGTCGAGGGCAAGGGGCCGGGGGCTGAGCTCCAATTCCCTTCGTCCCCGGTGATGCTGTCGGTCGAGGTCCGATGCCGTTCACTGGTGCCGGTGGATCGGTTGGAGATCATCGTCAATGGGGAGGTCGTTCGTAGCCTTCCCGCCGCCGATCAGGGCGACCTCCGGTTGGAGGCGGAGGTGCCGCTGTCGAGGAGCTCCTGGATAGCTGCGCGGGTGCTGGGCCCTGCCAGTCGATGGGTCCCCAACGATGCCCAGGCCTTTGCCCACACCAGCCCCGTGTATTGCCAGCTTGGAGGCCGGCCCATCCGATCTCCCGGCGACGCCCGCTTCTTCATGAGCTGGATCGACGATCTGAGCAGGAAAGTGGATCGGCACGGAGTCTTCTCCGAGGCCCATCAGAAGAAGGAGGTCCTGAAGCTGTTCCGCAGGGCCCAGCAGGTCTACGCTCGGCAGCTGACAGAGTCCCAGGTGCGAGCTGAGAGCGAGACCGGGAATTGAACCAGCGGTGAGCTGGCGTGCTCGCCTACTTGAACCTCAGAGAGTACAGATCGGCGTCCTTCATGACGAAGCGCAGCCGCACTGGCATGCCCTTGATCCGTCGGAACATCTCCTCCGACGTCTTTCTGGAGTGGGTCCGGTCCCAACGGACGGTGTGTTCGACCTCGTCTCCCCAGATGAGGGGTGACGCCTCCAGGGCAAAGCCGGGAAGTGGATTTCCCTGGGTGTCCTGGATTTCCAGCCGGATGCTGCCTGCCGCCGAGGTGGCGAAGTTCAGAACCAGGCTGTCGCCGTCGAAGACCAGTGGCCGCGTCAAGAGCTCCCCTCCCGAATAGCCGGCGTGCACCGAGACGAAGCCATCGAGCCGCAGTACCGATCGCTCCACGTGAACGCTGGGGAAATCGCGGTTGCGTACCACATAGAGAGAGATCTCGTCCGAGCTCGTGGGCACTACTCCCCAGGAAGCCAGATTGGTACGGTGCATCCAATTACGCGGATCGCGACCCGGGCGGATGAAGGCCTCCATGAAACGCCGGTCCCAACGGACGCCGTCGCGGCTGCTCATGAATACGGTATCGCAAGCCCCCTTAAAGGGCGACTCCTCCAGCTTGGTTTTCCAGGGGATATAGCGCCTCGGAAAAGCCAGGTAGATGTGGGGAGCGCGGAAGTAGGGTGTGGTGGCGTTGGTATAGAGATGATCCACGGGTGCGTCCCCGAATTCACCCCACTGACCCGGAGTCCAGTTCACGAAATCCTCAGAGGATGCGTACTTGATGGAACGGGCACCGTAGCGAAAGTCTCTGTAGATGGCCACGTAGTGCCCTCGCACCGTATCCCAGAAGGCCACGTTCAGGGAGTCGAATTTCCCATCGGTGATGATGGGTTCCTCCCGGATCTTCTTCCAATGAATGGCATCGGCGGACACAAAGCCCATCAGGACAGGCTTATCGTCCCGGGTGGCCGCGGAAACGGCCTTGTATCGTTCCTCCGGCGGAGCTGATGGGTTGGCGTCCTTGAAGGGAGCGAAACAGCAGCTTTCCTTACCCATCCAAACAATGCTGTTGTCCTTGGATCCGTTGAACTCGAAGATCCCCAGCGACGGTCGGCTCCAGCTGAGGCCATCGGAGCTCTCCGCATAGGACGTCGTCCGGACGTGTACGGGAACCTCCTTCTCGCTCGGCTTCAGCATGGACGGTATGGTGTAGCCCACGTGGTTGCTACCCCGGAAGTACATGCGGTAGCGATCATCGTCCTTGAAGACGGTCACGTATTCGCTCGTGACCCCCTCCCAGGGCCGGTCCAAGGTCAGGACCTTTTCCATCGAACGCGGGGAGTGAAGCTTCAATTCCAGGTTCGACATGGAATCGATCAGCCAGTCGTCGACGAAGAGCTCCAGCCGCGAACCGATGTCGACCGGGGCCTCGACTTCGGCGGCTCCCGTGCATAGGCCTGTCAGGATGATTGAGACGAAGCAACTGCCCAGAAACGTCCGCATTCTCGGTCCTCCATTGGGTGGTGGGCACAGCCTATCCCAGCAGACGGCAAGCATCAAGTTGGTGGAATCTGTGATAGACGGAAGGCGTACAGCTTTACCTAATGCAGGCCTGCTACGCAAGATTCATGAAATGGATCCCTTGGGGTGCCACTGCGGCGGTTCTCTAAGGGTCTGCGCAAGAATAACTTGGTAGAATTGGCGCTCAGATTTGCACCAGATTTGGCCGCGAACGATTGAGCGAAACCGCAGGCGTAGCCCGGTCTACGTTGAGGATTTCGCGATTGAGGAGCGGCCGAAGATGGTGTGA
>JAKZYH010000357.1:0-2574 GCA_047514575.1 Acidobacteriota bacterium
ACGAAAAAGGGCTTGGGCCTGTTGCCTGGGGGAGGGCTGACTCAAATGTTGCTGGTAGAGCGACGCCGCCTGCGCGTAGTTTCCCGCCTCGAAGAGCGCGTCAGCTTCCTGATGGTAGTCTCGGGCAGGAGGGCTCTCAATCCGAGCCTTCTTCTGACAAGCCACGGAAAGCAGGGCCATACACAACGAACCGGTGAGGATCCACTTATACCTAGTTCTCATGAGCTTTCAGGGACCCGCGAGAGGAGGACGGAGAAGACGGTTCCTCCTCCCGAGTGATCTTGAACCCAGATTCTACCTCCATGACTGTCGACAATGTTGCGACAAATCGCCAAGCCCAGGCCTGCACCCTGACCCTTGCCTTTCTTGCTTCCATTTATCTGGCTGAACTGGTCGAAAATGCTTTCTTTGTAGCGGTCAGGGACCCCCGGGCCACGATCCGAAACGTCTAGTGTTACGAAGTCTCCGTTTCTCTCAGCCTGCTTTCCGATGGCTGGCACTTCATTTGCGCGGCGTACCGCCAGGCCGATGCTACTGCCCTGGGGTGAGAACTTCAGCGCATTGTCCAAGAGGTTTTCAATCACCTGCCGCAGCCGAATTTCGTCACAGCGCACCCTGACCCCTTCGTCCGGGAAGGAAGTTCGGATCTGCACGCCCTTCCCACGAAGTTTGGGCTCGAACTCCGCTCGCGTCCTTTCAGCCAGCGTGACCAGATCATGGTGCCCGAACTCGTATTGCATCATCCCTGCCTCGATCCTGGACATATCCAAAAGGTTGCCAATCATCGCGGAGAGGCGTTCGGCACTCAGAAGATTCAGCTTCAACAGTCGTTCTTGCTTCTCCTCCAGAGGACCGGGGATCCGATCCAGCAGGAGTCGAATGGTCTCATGGATCGACCCCAGCGGCGTCTTCAGCTCGTGAGAAACGTAGGAGAAAAAATCCTTTCTTCACTCGGTCTAGCTCGCTCAGTCGGCGGGCCATGCTGTTGAAGTCCGTGGCAAGCTGGCCGAACTCATCGCTCCCATCCTGGTAAAGACGATACTCGAAGTTTCCTTTGGCAATCTCCCGTGTGCCCTTCGTCAGACGATCCAGACGGCTCGAAATCGAGCGGACAATAGGAACACAGATTGCCGCACCTAGGAGAACCGCCAGGCCCACCGCTGCCAAGGAGTTCCAGTCGGCCTGACGGCCGCTGCGACCCGCCTGCTGCACCGTGGCCAAAATGGAATCCTCTATGACCTGAATGGTGTCCTCAACGAGTTGGTTGAGATCGGCCAGATACTCAAGATGGTGGGCCAGGAGTTCATCCTCTGAAGGGTCGCTCTCAGCGTCTGCTGCCTGAGTAGACGTGTTCCTAGTGTAGTCGTCCCAGGCCTCCTCGATCTCCTGAACCTTTCCGGCTTCTGCCTTGGAAAGGCTGAGACTTCCAAGCCGGTTCAGATCCTGGGTGAATTGGCTCTTCCAACTCTTCATTTTCTCCCGGAAGCCCTCGTCCCGAGCCACAAAGAACTTCTGCGTAAACTCCTCGATAAGGGATAGATCCTGTTTCATCTGGTAGCCCAGGTGAGCCGCTTGGAAGTTCACGTGGGATAGCTGTTCACTCACGGAATGTAGAGAGAAGATGATGGATGCCTGGTGCACGAGCGCCAGGAGCATGACTCCGATGAGAACGAGGAAGCCGGCGCTGATCTTGGTAGCAAGCTTCATGCTATTTCACATCTGGCCGTAGGACTTGAGCTTGTTTCGAATGGTTTTCACATCCAGATCCAGGAGGCGGGCAGCCTCGGCCTTATTGTTACCCGTCTGCTCGAGCGTTGCCAAGATCAATTCTTTCTCTGCCTCGGCTGCCGTGGTGCCGACTGGCGGAGCCAGTCGGGTTCCGATACCCGAAGAGGTTTGAAGATAGGGAGGCAACTGGGATGCTTCGATCCATCTACTTCCGGCCAGGATGACCGCTCTCTCAATCACATTCTTGAGCTCTCTCACGTTACCGGGCCACGAATACGCCCGCAACAGCTCCATGGCGGGATCTCGGATTCCGATGATCTGGGTATGGTGCTTTTCGTTGAACTGGTTCACGAAGAACTGGCTGAGGAGTGGAATATCCGACTTTCGCTCCCGGAGAGGCAGTACCAATATGGAAAAGACGCTCAGGCGGTAATAGAGATCTCCACGCAGTTTGCCCTCCTCGATCGCTTTAAGGGGGTCCCGATTGGTAGCAACCAGCACGCGAACATCGAGTTCTATTTCTTCCCGACCACCTAGCCGCCGGATCCGACCGTTCTCGAGAGTTCGCAAGAGCTTGGCCTGCAACGCCACCGCCATCTCGGCAATCTCATCCAGGAAGAGAACCCCATTGTGAGCCAACTCGAAACAGCCCTGGCGACGACCGATGGCGCCCGTAAAGGAGCCTTTCTCGTGTCCGAAGAACTCACTCTCCATCAGATCCTGGGGAATGGCTGCCGCATTGATAGCACCTAAATTGAGCGATTGATGGGCCTAGGGATGTCACATCTTTGAGTTAAGATGTTGCTGGGTTAGGAGTTAGCGGTAGATGGGCTACCGAAAAGCTCC
>JAKZYH010000358.1:0-11140 GCA_047514575.1 Acidobacteriota bacterium
GCGAACATTCAGACCTGGCCGGGATCTTCAAGCCTACACCGAAGCAATCGTCGATCTGGACTCTAGCCAGAGTGCCTCGAGAGCGCTGACGATCTTACGCAGAGCGTTTGGAGGGTTGACGGGACCCTCTCCCACGAGCGATTCAGGGAAGGAGAGTCGGTAGCGCCGCCCCTGACTTCTACGAACCTCCCCGGCCAGCTTGACAGTGGTCACCCCGAAGCGCAAACGCAACTCGACAGCAGCACCGAACGTCAACAGAGGCACCTTGCCCGTATCGAATTCGATCAGCATCCCACAGTAGCCGATGTCGAGCGGACGTGGCGTCCAGACCTTCTTGTCTCCTGTTACCAGTTTGACACCAAGACCGGTATCTTCAAGGTCGCGCAACGGAACGCAGAGGAGCCCCTGATCCGCTGCGCCCGAAACAGGTTGCGACTTCGCACGCTTCTTTCGTCTTACCGCCATCAGGGTGCCTCCCGTGGTGAATTGGGTCGTGCGCACCTGGTGCGATCGCGGGTGTCGGCCCGATCCTCTCGGACACTCTCCTTGCGAGAAAACACGGCGTGAATCACGCTCAGGATCAGCATGGATTCCGAAGACACGTTTTTTATCGTACACGAGGCCCCTGAACAGGATTCGTTGTTCCCGGCCGGAAACATGCGGATGATTGGTAGAGCAAAGGCGAGGGCAGAGGCAGGGGAAAGAAACTACGGATAGATCAGGCGCGACTCCGGGCCACCGGAGGCGACGTCTGGATGATTCCGACGGATGAAAGTGAGGTACGTCTCTGCGTCCGCTTTCTTCTCGAGATGATAGCGAACATCTGAATCGAGGACTTCCAGGCAATCTAGGATATCAGCCGTCCGGAGCCGCACCGCGCTCCACTCCGGGTCTTGGCGCAACCGCTCGAGTTCCTCATGAAGAGACCGCGACAGCGACTGTACGATCGGATTCGAGGATTCGTGTTAATAGATGATCCCCTTGCTCTCGGTCTCATAGGTCTCCCTCAAGAGTGTTACAGCCTCAAACACGTGCTGGTCTTGAAATGAAGTGAGATCTTCGCCGTAGGTAATGATTTGCTTCTCTAATTCTTCGATGAGCGGCTTGAATCGCTGCAGGCTTTCGTACAACCTCCGCTGGCGAATGGGATCGTCCTGGTGCTGCAGCTGGTTGATGTATTTCTTGACAGATTGATAGGTTTGCCCCGATGTCAGGTAGGTACAATCAGAGGGGCATGCCACTTCTACGACTCGCTTCTCGCCACAGCACTGGGCACAGATTTCCCTTCGTTTCGCGGGGCAGAATCGCTTCCCTTTCCTCTTACCACAGAGAATACACTTCATCAGCTTTCTTTCATTCTCGAACTCAATAAACGATTCAGTCTGGGCTTCCCCACTCTCGCCGGACCTTGTTTTGCCTGAGTATACCCGATGAGGCATCCGCTCTTCTTCAGGGATACCCCATCTATATCCATCCGGTTCATAGGCGGATATAATATTGGCTGGCATGGAAAAACGGTTCTTTACGCTGGAGGAGGCACGAAAGCTTCTTCCCTCAGTCAACGATTGGATGGGAAAAGCGAGATCACTTGCCGGTTGTCTGGACGGCTATCGCGAAGCCGTTGCCAAGCTAGCTGAGAATGCTCAAATGAACCAGGGTGGACCTGAGGGAACCGCTTACTTCACAGACTTGATTCGGCTTCAGAACTACCTGGTCCAGATCCAGGAAAGCGGATGCGTGGTGAAGAGCATTGAGGAGGGTCTGGTGGACTTTCCCCATCTCAAGAACGGTCGTGAAGTCTACTTGTGCTGGAAGTACGGCGAAGACGATATCCGCTTCTGGCATGAGATTGACGCGGGATTCTCGGGACGGACTCCTATCTCTGACTGAACGCGTTTCTGGAGAGGCAAAAGAAAAATGACCAACGGCCACACCAAAGTCCATCCCCTGCTCGCAGTCTTGATTCTGAGCTTGGTAATCGCCTGCTCCAAGGGGACAGAGGAGCCCCAGCGGGAGATTCCCCCACCGAGTGCGAGCCCCCGGTCAAATCTCGGAGATCTCAGCTTTGCGGCTCCCGGGGAGTGGATAGAAGAATCACCGTCCTCGCCCATGCGCAGGGCTCAGTATCGTCTACCCAAAGCAGCGGGAGACACCGAAGACGCGGAACTGGTTGTCTTTCACTTTCCCGGCCAGGGAGGCTCGGTGCAAGCCAACATGGACCGCTGGGTAGGTCAGTTCAGCAAAGAGGACGGTTCGGCAGCAGCTGATCGTGCGACAATCACCAAGAGGGAATCAGGCAGCCTTCCCCTGACCCTACTGGACGTGGAAGGCACCTATAGTCCCTCCGGCGGTCCCATGATGCAGCGTGGGAGTCCCAAACCCAACCACCGCATGCTGGCGGCGATTGCGGAAACCGCATCCGGCCCCTGGTTCTTCAAGCTGACCGGGCAGAAGGGCACCATAAAGAAGTGGGAAGAGGGCTTCCTCGGCTTTCTCGATTCGATTCAGTCCAACTAGTGCCGCTGCAGGTTAGCCCCGCCACCGGCTGCGGACCGCCGGATCATCCGAGAAAGAAACTTCCGGTTACTGGGAGATTGTGCTGTTGTCCGGCTCTCTCCTCGGAACCTGGGCCCATCTTGCTAACGGGTCGATTGCAGACAAGGCGAGTCGTTCGCGGCTCTGACGGATCGCCGAGCGTCGATGGTGGGCGATCGTTTGGAACTTGATGCTTGTGATTTGGAGCTTGTTTGTATCTTGTATCTTGTACCTTGGATTTCCGATGTTTCAGATTAGCTCCGGCCGCGGCCGCGCCGGATCATTTGAGAAAGAGACAGTTCTCCCCACGTCAGGCATTGCCGATTCATTACAGGTCCCATTCTTCGCCACACCGTCCAGCGACAAGAGACCTGCTACTTGCGACCTCTTCTTGAAGCTTCAGATTAATTCCTGCGGGCCAGAAGGCGCACCTGGGGAAGGCGCTCCTCGATAAGCTTCTTTACCTTTGCGTCCTGGCTGTTTTGAACGAAGAATTCGAGGTCATCAAGCGCTCCTGAATACTGTTCCAGGTCCAGCCTCACCAAACCTCTTTCCAGGGTCTCGGGCAACGCCTCTTCCAGCAGAGGCAGACGTCGATCTAGAATCTGCAAGAGTAAGGGATTGTTACCCGAGCGGCGGTACGCTTGTTTGAGATTCATTAGCATCCTCAATACGACAACCCGGTTCGAGGTCTCGTTCAGATAATCCCGTTCGAACTCTGCTTGTCCCCCGTGAACCTCGAGGAATCGCTGCTCACACTCCTGTTCCAGTAGAATCTCCCCTCGATGGAAGGGATCAATAAAGAGTTGATGGAAAGGCGCCGAGTACTTCAAGAGAAAATGGCCGGGCATCGCCACACACTGAAGGCTCAACCCGAAATGCACGGCGACCTGACGATAGAGTATGGCCAGGGAGATGGGGATACCCTTCTTCTGATCCAAAACAAACGTCAAGTAGCTGTTGTTGGCGTTGTAATAGTCTTGAGCGTTCCCCTGAAAACCCTCCTCCTGGAAAAGAACATCGTTGAGGCAGCTGATGATCTCGAAGGCCTCCCTCTTTCCGGCCAGCCGATCCTCGACCCGGCGGCACAGTTCTGACACTCGTTTCGTGTAGGCGTCCGAGTCGAGATTCGAGCTCTTGACTCGACAGAGCTGGAGAGCGATCTCGAAAAGGTCCCATTCATCCTCCGGTCCCTTGACGATGCCGAGATAGTCGTTAAGCGCCTGTCCCATATCGCTTCCCACTGTCTGGAAGAACCGACCAAGCGAAGTCGGTGAGATGGCGGCAATCGTAGTTCTCCCACGGCTGAAAGTCAAAAGGGGTGAAGGGTCCGTCCGGTTTTTCCAACCCTTGTCCCCGTGTTACTCTGAGAAGCGAACTGAGCTTGATCATGCCTGGCATCGTAGACGTTTGCAGATACCTGTCTAGAGATCCCCTGGCGACCCGATTGCCGGCAGGTCATGCTCTCAAGTTTTTGCTTATCTCGTACGTTTCAGTGCACCTAGCCTTGCCCGGCACCCAACTCCAAGCCGGGGTCGAGGAGACGAAGGATTCAGCGAGTCAGGAAGAGCTTAGAGTTTCTCATCGTGCCCGCTCGCTGCAACCAGGTGAGGTCGTACTGGTAGAGATCCAGACCAGCGGACGTGTCGATCGGATGATCGGCAGAATCTTTGATCGAGAGGTGCCATTCGAAGTCGACAAGGGCCTCTCTTCACCTCACTGGTGGGGCTTGGTCGGCCTCGACCTGGAGGTCAGTCCAGGGGACTATGTCCTGGAGGTGGATGCCTTTGAACAAGGTCGGACCGTCGGGAAAGTGAAGTATGTTCTGCAGGTTGAGAAGAAGGACTTCCCAACCCGTCGTCTGACTCTGCCGAAGCGGTTCGTTAACCCTCCTAAAGAAGCGTTGGGAAGGATTCGAAAGGAATCGCGTAAAATTTCAGCGCTGTTTGGCGACTTCGCACCGGGACGGCGGTGGGAGGGACCGTTCGACCGACCCACCGAAGGGGCTCCAACCAGCAGCTTCGGTAAGCGCAGCATTCTCAATGGACAGCCTCGAAGTCCCCATACGGGAACCGACTTCCAGGCTGCGAAGGGGACTCCTGTCATGGCACCAAACTTCGGCAAGGTGGTCCTGGCGGCTGATCTCTACTACTCTGGCAACACGATCATCCTCGATCATGGTCAGGGCCTCTACTCCTATTTCGCTCACCTGCAGGATTTCAAGGTCAGCCAGGACGCGCTGGTTTCGAAAGGGACGGTGATCGGGAGCGTTGGGGCCACTGGAAGGGTCACTGGTCCACACCTGCATTGGTCGGTGCGCTTGCGGAAGGCTCGAGTCGACCCCCTATCTCTGATAGCAGTGCTGTCGAGTTCTCGATTTCCCAAGTAGCGGTCGCGACCCGCCTATCAACGGGCGTAGGGGAGACGTGTACCGGCGGAAGTAGGTGAAAAAAAGACTCGGGATGTCTTCGGTTTCCCCTCCGCTGGCGCGGCGGAGCAGACCTGGGGCAAGTAGATTCTGAATGTGCTGCCTTCTCCGATCCGGCTCTGAACGGTGATTCGGCCACCACAGCGGCTGACGATACCGTAGGCGACGGACAGGCCCAACCCACTCCCTTTTCCCTTACCCTTGGTCGTAAAAAGGGGTTCGAACACACGCTCGAGCGTCTCCTCGTCCATCCCACAGCCGTTGTCACTGAAGCTCAACTGGACTTGCCTAGTCTCTGTGTCTGCAGCCGCAATCGCCTTGGTCTCGCCGGCTATCCTCGTTTCAACCACAAGTCGGCCACCTTGGAGCATAGCTTCCCGAGCGTTCAGAGTCAGGTTCATCAAGACTTGTTCGAAGTCTCCAGGGTCTATCGATACCTGCCCGACCTGAGGCGCCAGCTCCGTTGCCAATTGAATGTCGCTGCCAAGAAGATCCTGAAGTGTCCCTTCCCTACTAGCGATCAGAGAGTTCAGATCGACGTTCCGCGGCGGCTGCCAGCCGCTGGTGGTCACGAGCGCGAGCAGCCCGGTGAGCCGGCTTGCCTCATCCCCAGCCTTCTTGATCTTCTCCACATCCTTACGCAGCGGATCGAACTCTCCAATGCGCTTTAGCAAGAGCTGACTGTGGATCGAGCTAACGGTCAAGAAGTTGTTGAAGTCATGAACGATGGACCGGGCAAACCTGCCCAGAGATTCCATCCTCCTCTCCAAGCCTTCTTGCTCTGCGTTTTCGTCGGACTTGCTGAGGTTGCGGGCAAGGGCCAATACTTCGACTGCTGTTGACGGTTCTCCAATGAGGCCGAACCGAAACGACCAGTTCTTGGCAGCTCCGTCGGAGATGTCAGTCCGCAGGTTGCAATCCGTGGGGCCACCGACCCTAAAAACTCGCTCAAGGCAAGTCGAGAGAATCTGGTGATCGTCAGGCAGGAGATAGTCATAGAGATTCGAGCCAGCCTTTGCCGCAGGAATCCAATCCGTCTTGTCAGAATGGACGAACTTAATAATACCGTCCTGGGCCAGACTGAATGCGCTGTCAGGGAAGGCTTCCAGCAGGGTGGTCCAGCGCTCCTGCGATCGCTCGACTGCTTCCTCTAATGCGGTTAGACGGAAAAGGTCCATTCTCTCCTCTTGCGGTCCGTTCAAATCCTGGTCCCAGCTGGTTCTGTCTCCCTACTGCATATCGGTCAGCCGCTTTCTCAGGCTTAGAGTGTATCTGTTATTTCCTGACAGACCCTAAGGCAAGTGAAGAGGCGCTGCATCGTCGACGCCGCACGGGGCTGCTTGAGGTATATTGACGAAACATGAGAACTAGGATATGGGCGCTTGTGACTCTCTCCCTGACCCTGACATCGACCGGCATCTCCCAAGGGTTCGACCACGATCTCACCGGTGCGACGATGCGTTTGGACTTCTACCACACAGGCAACGCATCCCAGGAATACATCAGCTTGGATCGCACGCTGATAGAAGGACCGTGGCCCGGAAGTCGGACGCAGCTGATCGACCAGTCGAACCTGGGGAAATACTTCTTTGAGGTTGTAGACCTGGGAACGAACCGAGCTCTTTATTCTCAGGGATTCTCCAGCATCTACGGCGAATGGGAAACGACCCCCGAGGCCAAGCGCGGAGTCATCAGAACGCTTCCTGAAGGAGTTCGTTTTCCGGAACCCAGACGGCCAATTCAGATTCGGCTCAGGAAGCGTGGACCCGATCAGACCTTCCTTGAGATCTGGTCAACCCAGATCGAACCCACCTCCCGCTTTGTCGCTCGGCCAGCGATAGGCTCCCAGGACGTCTTGCTGTCGACAAAGAACGGTCCCCCGTCAGAGCAGGTGGATCTGCTGCTGCTGGGAGATGGGTACGCTCGTAAAGAGAGGTCGAAGTTTGAGCGGGATGTGGGACGCTTCGTGAAGGAACTGTTCTCGGTTGAACCATTTACTTCTCGTCGAGACGACTTCAGCATAAGAGCCATCTTCGTCCCTTCGGCTGAATCGGGGATCTCGAGGCCCCGAGCAAGGGTCTTCCACAACACCCCGTTGGGTATGAGCTACAACGCACTCGACTCGGAGCGCTATATCTTGAGCGCCGAGGATAGAAAGTGGCGGGACATCGCCGCGGCAGCACCCCATGATTTCGTGATCATACTAGTCAACAATCAGAAGTACGGCGGCGGCGGCATCTACCGACTCTATGCGACCGCTGCTGCGGATTCGGACTTCAGCGCCTATTTGTTCATCCATGAACTAGGACACAGTTTCGCGGCGCTGGCTGACGAGTATTACACCTCGGATGTCGCCTATGAAGATTTTATTCCTGCAGACACAGAACCTTGGGAGCCAAACATCACATCGCTGCTTGATCCAGAGAAGCTGAAGTGGTCCAAATTCGTGCTGGAGGGAACTCCGATCCCGACACCCTGGGGGAAAAAGAAGTACGAAGCGGCCTCTCGCTCATTCGAGCAGCAACGCCGGAAGTTGCGGGCGGACGGTGCGTCCGAGGAAACCCTGGAACACCTGTTTCAAGAGCAGCGCTCTCATTTCGTGCAGATGCTGTCGGCCCAAGAACACTCAACCGCAGTAGGGGCGTTCGAGGGGGCAAGCTATCAGGCGAAGGGGCTCTTCAGACCCGAGATTTCTTGTATCATGTTCTCCCGTAGCGAAAAGCGATTCTGCAGAGTCTGTCGCCAAGCTATCGACCGCGCGATTGATTTGCAAGTAGAGTGACTGGCCCTCTTGGAGCCATCCGTACCACACCCAGGGGGTGTAAAAGAGGTACTCCCCGGTCACCCCAACCCAGAAGGGAAAGACGGAGATGACACGACCGGTCCACTTCGAAATTCTGGCTGAAGATCCGGACAAGACCGTCAAGTTCTATGAAGAGGTTTTCGGATGGGAGATCGGCAAATGGGGCGAAGGAGATCAGGGCTACTGGCCTGTGACGACCGGATCCGGCGACGGAATCAATGGTGGCATCTTGAACCGTCACTTCCCACAGGCCGTCATCAACACCATCTCGGTGCAATCACTCGAGGAAACAATCGCTAAAGTCGAAGCCGCCGGGGGCGCCAAGGTACACGGTCCCGCCCGGATCCCGAGCGTCGGCGTACACGCCTACTGTACGGACCCGGAAGGAACCTTCTTCGGGCTGCTGCAGCCCGGCGATTAGAACTCTGGTCAGCTATTGGTTGGAAATAGGGTAAAAGCTAGTGATGCGGGGTTGGGAAAGATTCGACAAGGGCGGTGAACCCGCCAGAGGACGGGCTCACCAAGTAAGGGAAAAGAGCATGGAACGTACTTGCTCTTGTTCAGATGAAGGTCCAGCCGAATTGTTTCAGATTAATCGAAAATCCAAGCTACCATGAGGGCAATGGTACTGTCAGAGATCGTCTCTCTGGCTGATGTCGACGCTCCTTTGAGAAAAGTCGACCTTCCGATACCGGAACCTGAGCAGGACGAAGTGCTCATACGAGTTTCGGCGTGTGGCGTCTGCCATACCGAGATCGACGAAATCGAGGGCAGGGCGCCCCCTCCGAGGCTACCTATTATTCTAGGTCACGAGGTCGTGGGTCGAGTGGAGCGCCTGGGTTCGGGTTCGAGCCGGAGGCTGCGAAAAGGAGATCGAGTTGGTGTCGGATGGATCCACTCCTCCTGCGGTGGCCCCGACGAAAATATCAGTCCTGAGTTTAGAGCGACTGGGAGGGACGTCAACGGTGGCTACGCCGAGTTTATGACCGTTCCTCAGGATTATGTGCATCCGATTCCCGATGTATTCAGCGACGCGGAGGCAGCACCTCTTCTGTGTGCGGGTTCGATTGGTTATCGTGCGCTGAGGCTCTCAGGTGTGGCCTCTGGCAGCCGACTCGGCCTCACCGGCTTCGGAGCCTCGGCACACCTGGTACTGCCGCTGGCACGGTACCTGTTCCCAGAAATCGAGGTCTACGTTTTCGCCAGGAATCCGGCGGAAAGGGCCTTCGCACTCGAACTGGGGGCCGTCTGGGCAGGAGACACGGCGGAGCGGGCCCCACGAAGGCTCGATGCCATCATCGATACCACTCCGGTCTGGAAACCGATCGTGGAGGCACTTGCCAACCTGCGCCCCGGCGGGAGGCTTGTCATCAACGCAATCCGAAAGGAAGAAGCCGATAAGAGCTCCTTGATGAATTTGAGCTACCAGGAGCACCTCTGGCAGGAGAAAGAAATCAAATCCGTCGCCAATATCACCCACCAGGACATCGCCGAGTTTCTGCTCCTTGCCGCCGAAATCCCGATCCGACCCGAGACCGAGGTCTATCCACTGGAGAAGGCAAACCAGGCCCTGATGGATCTCAAACGGGGTGGCATTCGAGGCGCCAAGGTGTTGCTGCTGGATTGAAGGGGCGAAAAATCGGTCAGCCTGAGCCTGACCCTAGTGTTTCGGCTTTGTAGCCGCCGCGCCTTCTGAAGTAGAAGATAAGGATCAGATAGGAGACGAGCATGACGATCGGCAAGACCGCAACGCTGGCGAGTGCGCCTCGCTTGGCCCCTTCTTGCAGCCCCATGATTACTTGTTTCTCGGAGCCGGTAGCCTCTTGCATCTTTCGCGGATCGATGGTCCGATAGGAACCGAAAACGCTGAGCTTCTCGTCCCCGGCCAATCTTTCGTGTAAGGACGGATCCTTCGCCAGCAGCTGCTGGTCGACCTCACGGTCCTGGACGTTGCCCAGTAGAGCAGCGCCCACGACACCCACACCAAGCATTCCTACCGCTCCGATCGTATTCAGCGTCAGTGCACCGCCCTTGGGGAACTGTTCCGATACGACTCCGAGCATGGTTGGCCAGAAGAACGTCTTCCCGAAGCCGTAGATGGTCGCGGCCAGCAAGACCGTAAAACCGGTCGACTTGGAAAGGACGATAAGTCCAACTGCGGCAATCAGGCTGCTGACAGCCAATAGCCCCAGGGGAGAGATCCTATGAATGATTGGCCCGGCGAAGAAGCGAAGAACCATCATGATGAGAGAGGTGTAAACCAGGACCCAACCAGCCTGCAGACCGAGGCGCTCCATCTCAGGCGTCAGTAGGGTGGTAATCCAGCTGTCCGTACCCAACTCGGTCGTTGCCAGCGGGATCATCACCAGCAGCAAGAAGAGGAACATAGGGCGGCCCCAGGATCGGGTGTAGAGTCCGTAGGCGAGCACCAGAGCACCACCCGTCAGCCACAGGACTACTGCCGACAGTTCGGCTACTCGACCCACCTCAAGCAGAATCAGCCCAACCACCAGGACGCATCCCAGGATGCCCGCTTCCTGCAACATCGCTTTATAGGACACACCGGCTGCCACCCGCTCCTGTATCGGGAACTGCGCCCGAATCATCATGGCGCCGTAGACCAGTGTGGGGAGAAAGATTAGAGCGACCTTCCAGCGCCAGTCCACTGCGGGTCCGAGCAAGAGTCCAATCAGGCCTCCCAGCACCAGTCCTCCAGGCCACCCCGCGTGAAGGATGTTCAACCATTTGGTCTTTTCCCGGGGAAAGATCGTCGCTACCACGGGATTGATTACCGCCTCCACGGTCCCATTGCCCAGAGCCACGATGAAGGTGCCGATGTAGAGTCCCCAGTAACCATTTGCTGTGATTGTGACAATGGCTGAGGAGACGTGACAGGCGAATGCAAAGAGCATTGCCTTGGAGTAGCCAACCCGATCTACGACCAGACTGAACAGGACAATACTGATTGCGAACGGCCACAGGCCTACACCAAAAATCTCACCCTTCTGCGTCTCGGTCAGATTGAATTGCTCGCCCCAGATATCGATGACCTGAGTTCGAACAATGAATCCGAAGGCTGTGGCAATTAGAGAGATAAAGCAGGCCCAGAAGAGCCACTTCTCTTTCTGATCAAGATTCGTTCCTCTCATCAGGAATGTCTCCTGTCGTCAACAACAGTTGGTAGTCAGAATCGATCCACAATCACCGAGTCGATCCGAGGATAGCCAGATTCCGAGCAAATACCAAGAGCTTGGGGTTTTACGAAGCTGAAACTTCAAGAAATTCGTCGCACGTCGGAACGTCTGAGGGTCGCACGTCGGAACGTCCGAGGGTCGCACGTCTCTACTCTCCGAACAGCGCGTCGAACGGGACCC
>JAKZYH010000359.1:0-2741 GCA_047514575.1 Acidobacteriota bacterium
TATGTGCTAAAGTCTGAGGGAACTTCAGTTTACACCGGGAGCGAATACGGGTCGGCGGCCGTTCATGAAGTCATCCCAATACTGTAGGCCGTGGGCGTAATAGTCCGCTTCTCCGACAGGCCAGGAAATACGAATCAGCAGGTTGGGGTAAGGATAGGGCTTAGCGATCGGCTCGATCCGGAATTGTTCGACTGCATCCCAATCCAGCTCGACTCCCAGTCCGGGCCCCTGTGGGATCGGAGCAAGGCTCCCCTCGACTCGTAGGGGTTGCTTCAGGAGGCTGTTCTGGTAGAGGTTGTGGCAGTTGACCGCAGGCCAGCGCGCGTGGCTGCACACGGCCGCGAAGTGAAGGGCCCAAGTGGCCGTTATTCCCGTCCCTACCAATTGCAGCCAGAAGACCTTGTTGGCTTCGGCGATGATGTGGGCTTCGTGCAGGATCTGGCTGGCTCCGCCATGCACCACGAATCCATCACAGACATCTTCCTTCAGTGCCGTCATCAAGGGTGGATTCCCCACGTGCATCGCCAAGGGGACCGAGGTTTGACCTCGTAGATACTTGTTCCCACCTACGTCGCTTTGGGGGATCGGAGATTCGTAGATCTTGACGTGAGGATAGCGCTCCAACTCACACAGCAGTCGGACCGCGTGAGCCGAATCATTGCACATGGTGTTGAAGTCCAGATCGATCTCGAAGTGGTCCGGCACCTCAGAGGTGACTGTCCGCAGCTGCTCCCTGAGGTCGAACCAGGGCCGGGCTTTGATCTTGTAGCTGGTGTAGCCGTCGGCAATGGCCTCCTTGCATTCTGAAAGCCAGTCTTCCACAGGCATCTCAAGTGACCACCAGGAGATGTGTGCCTGATCTCTGACCCGGTTGCCGAGCAGTTGATAGATGGGAGTCTCCAGTGCCTTGGCGACAGCATCGAAGAGGGCCATCTGGAGACCTGCTCCAAGGGAGTCGTCCCACATCAGCTCGGTGGCAGTCGCTCCGATGGCCCGGCTCACGGATTCGTCAGTTACCGCGCCCCAGGTGTAGAAGCACATGGTTTCACCCAGGCCCTGGACCCCACACTCGAGCTCCACCTGGCAGAGTTCGAAGATGGTCCAATGAGGAAGCTCACGAATCATGTTCCGACGAGGCACTTCTCGAAATGGGACATCCAACCAGATTCGCTTGATGTTCTTTACGGTCAGGTTCATGAGGGAACTCCTCGGTTGTGGGCTGTACTAGTCACGGGTTACAGGCTACAGGTTACAGGTTGCGGGTTGAAGCTCTTCACCCAGAGTTGTGCTTGGAGCACTTGTGACGATCTGGCTGGGGCGCTACCATACGCAATGGGTCCTCAACAGGTTGGAGGTGTGTAATGTGTGCTGAGAGTCGTCGAAACTTCTTGCGAAAAGGTGGATTGGGACTAGCTGCAGCTGCGACTCTAGGCAGTGGTCGCAGCGTTCAAGGTGCCAACGATCGTGTGGTCCTGGGAATCATCGGGTGTGGCGGTCGCGGACGTCGTCTAGGGGAGGAACTCAGCTCCTTAGGCGATGTGCGGGTCTCCCACGTCTGTGATCCGGATCAGCAGCGGGTGGATCAGGCACTAGAGGTCACGGGAGCGGATCACGGGGTGAGCGATCTGCGTCGAATTCTGGAGGATGCGTCCGTGGACGCCGTCGTGATCGCCGCTTGTGATCACTGGCATGCCCCAGCCGCGATTCTAGCGTGCGAAGCGGGTAAGCATGTCTACGTGGAGAAGCCTTGCGGACACAATCTACGCGAGGGTCGCCAGATGCTCGAGGCGGCTCGGCGGCATCGGCGGGTCATGCAGCACGGTACCCAGAGCCGCTCCAGCCCGTCAATCAAGAAGGGGATCCAGATGTTGCATGAGGGCCTGATCGGGAAGGTCCTCATCGCGAAAAGTGTCAACAGTCAGAGGCGTGTCAATATCGGTCGTCAGCAGCCGTCGAAGCCGCCCTCTCATCTGGATTACGATCTCTGGGTGGGCCCGGCCGAATGGGCCGGGTATCAGTCCAACTTTGTCCACTACCATTGGCACTGGTTCGAGAAGTTCGGCACCGGCGATATCGGGAATGACGGTGTCCACGGAATAGACCTCGCTCGTTGGGGGCTGGGAGTGGAGACGCATCCCAGCTTCGTTGCTGGCTATGGGTCTAAGATGTTCTTCGATGACGACCAGGAGTTTCCGGACACCTATAGCATCACCTACGAGTACCCCGGGGACAATCGGGTCGGCAGCAAGCGGGTGCTCATCTATGAGCAGCGTGACTGGTCGCCCTATCGGCAGGACGCAGAGGAGAATAGCCTCTTTTTCTACGGTACTGAGGGGATGATGACCATGGGGAGTCGCGGTATCCGAATCTTCGGAAAGGACAACGAGCCGATCCGTCGAGACGAGTACGGCGCGACCAACGCAGACCACCTCAGGGATTTCCTGGATGCCATCCAGTCGGGTGGACGGCGGACCAACGCCGATATTGAGATCGGGCACCTCTCGGCCGCTTTACCCCACCTGGGTAACATTGTCGCTCGGACCGGCCGCTCGATCAGATTCGATCCGGTGACGGAGCAGATCGACGGGGACGACGAAGCCAATCGGCTCCTGGGGCGTCGTTACCGAGAGAACCATTGGGCGATTCCGTCTGCCGTGTAGTAGAGACACGCCGGGCCGCCTGATCCCCAGAATTCCAACTTTCCAAGCCTGGCATTGCGAGGAGCGGGGATACAGTAGTGA
>JAKZYH010000360.1:0-7637 GCA_047514575.1 Acidobacteriota bacterium
GGGGCAGGCTATCAGAAGGACCGCGGCGGCATTGACCAGAGCGTAGGTCCAACTGGGCTCTGGCCCAAGCAGGCCCCAGACCACGGCTGTTGCCAGTGCGGCGACAACTACCCCAGGGACGAAGTAGGCAGCAGTACGGTCTGCCAGACGCTGGATCGGGGCGCGCGATCTTTGGGCCGCGGAGACCATTTGAACAATCCGAGCAAGAACCGTATCTTGTCCCACTCGCCTGGCTTCCATCAGAAGGGATCCGGTCCCGTTGACGGTTCCGCCGATCAGATCATCACCCTGGTGCTTTTCGGTAGGTATGGCCTCTCCAGTGACGGCCGATTCATCAACGGCGCTTCCGCCTTCCAGAACCACGCCGTCCACCGGTACCCTTTCCCCGGGTCGCAGAAGGAGCCGGTCTCCTGGTTGAACTTCCGCCAGTGGGATGTCCTGCTCCTTCCCCTCCTTGTCCAGGCGTCGTGCGGTCGCCGGAGCCAGGTTCAGAAGGCCTCGGATGGCGCCACCAGTTTGACTGCGGGCCCGCAGCTCCAAAACTTGCCCCAGCAGCACCAGCACGATGATTACTGCCGCAGCCTCAAAGTAGACGCCCACCTCTCCACCCCGCCCTCGGTAGGCCGCCGGAAAGATCTCGGGAAGTGTTATTGCCACCAGGCTGTAGCCGTAGGAAGCCCCGGTCCCCATGGCGATCAGCGTGAACATGTTGGGGCTTCGATGGACGACGGACTGCCAACCTCGTTGGAAAAAGGGCCAACCACCCCAGAGCACCACGGGAGTAGCTAGAAAAAACTGGATCCACTGAAGCGTGCCCATCGAAATCAGGGTATGGGTGGGTCGTCCAGGAATCATCTCGGACATCGCCAGAAGGAACACCGGAACGGTGAGAGCGGTGCTGATCCAGAACCTGCGAAGCATGCCCTCCAACTCTGGGTTGCTCTCTTCAACCACTGAAACCGTCCGGGCCTCCAGTGCCATCCCGCATGTGGGGCAGGACCCCGGGCCGCTCTGAGTAACCTCGGGGTGCATGGGACAGGTATATTGAATCTGAGCGGACGTGAGCGCCTCGTGATCGGGTTCCAGAGACATGCCGCAGGAAGGGCAAGACCCGGGTCTAGCTGCCCTCACATCCGGGCACATCGGGCAGAAATAGCTGGCCGAAGGACCAGTCGGGGACGGGGATGCAGCATCAGACCTCTGCAGGATCCCCTCGGGGTCTGCCTGAAACCGACTCGCGCAGCCCTCACAGCAGAAGTAGTAGGTACGGTGTCCGTGCTCGACGGTAGCAGGTGCGTGTTGGGGATCGACTTCCATCCCGCAAACAGGATCCACCGGCCTCGGCTTGGTTTCAGCGAGTTTTGATTCCACCGTGTTTATGAACCAGAGTACTAAGCACCGGAGAAAAAGAAAAGGCTGCTGGGCCCCGGCTCAGCAGCCTTTTCGATTACTTAGAATAGAGCGCCTTGAAACGGGTTCAGCGCTGCCGAGTCGCTCTCAGGAAGGCGGGCCGCTCACTCTGCTTCCACTCTTCCAATAGGACCAGCTGATCCGGAGTCAGCAGCGATTCGAATGAGGCCACGAAATCCTCTCGGAACGCCTGTATCTGGCGTTTGATGTCTCGCATCGAGATCATCAGGTCTCCCACAACCGTCGCCGATGGGGCCTCCATTTCGAGCTCCGCCTTGAGGCTCTCGGCGAGGGCCTGCTTCTGCTCAACTAGAGACTCTACGTTCTGTCTGAATCCCTCGTGAATAACCTCCAACTCGCCAAACTGGTCTTCGGTGAATCCTAGAACATCCTCGAGTACGCGGGGAGGGGGAATCAACCTTTCGCCATCACCTCCTCCACCTCCGAAGCGGCCGGGGCCGCCGCGCCTATTTCCAAAGCCGCCGTGGCCTCGACGGCCGAAACCTTCTGCTCCCGGTCCTCTCCTACCACCTCTTTCGATCCCGGGTTCTTCCCCGGGTCCCTGGGCGACCAGAGTGGTGTTGCTCAGGAGCCCGCTCGAGATCATCAGAGTTGCCAGGATTGTCACTGTTCCATTCTTCATTTCGTCTGCCTCCTCTTGAACAAATACGGTTTCTGATTCGGCGCCGAGGACGTCGTTGTCTGCCGCGCCGACTGTCAGTAATAGGAGATGGTAAGGTTGCGGAAATCGACGTAGAGACTCCGTAAATCCTTGGTTAAGTTTTGCAAAGAGCCCTTGCCGCGATTGACACTTCTTTACGGAAGGGAGCCCGCGCCTGGCGTACAATGACTAAGTGCTCCCTTCCATAAATACGATGATATTTGCAGAGGGGGCTTGTGAGGCGAGATCAAGGCAGGAGGAGGAAGACGATGCTTGGCCATCTTCGACGACGACCAACGCAGAGATCGTCCACAACCCCCCTCTGCCCTGCGGGTGGCGACGGGACGGGCCGATTTCTTTGTCGCTCCTCCTCCAAGATATGAGACATCGAGTTCGTCGTCGCTTCGCGAACTCGACGCCGTCGCGATCGCCACAAACATCATCGTATTTATGGAAGGGAGCACTTGGGGTGGCCCCGTGAATGAAACCAAAGAGAGCCTCTTGTTGATCGACGACGACGTCGAGTTGTGTGAGCTGGTCGAGGAGTACCTACAGACCGAGGGCTTCGAGATCGATGTGGTACACGACGGAACAGAGGGTCTGGAACGAGTGCTCTCCAGCGAGCCTATGCTGGTGATTCTCGATGTGATGCTCCCTGGCGCCAACGGTTTCGAAGTGCTGCGCAGGATCCGCTCCCGGTCTCAGGTACCCGTGCTCATGCTTACCGCCCGGGGCGATGACGTCGATCGCATCGTGGGATTGGAGATTGGTGCGGACGATTATCTTCCCAAGCCCTTCAATCCACGGGAATTGGTAGCGCGAATCCGGGCTATCTTGCGCCGCAGCCAACCAGACGAATCTGATCCGCCTCCCCCGAAGCAGAAGAGGATCGCCCTGGGAGACATCGAGTTGGACCCGGGTGCCAGGACTGTCCTACGGGAGGGCCAGCCGCTTCAACTCACCGCTGTCGAGTTCGACCTGCTCGAATGTTTTCTCCGCCGAGCAGGCACCGTCATCAAACGGGAGGACCTTGTAGAAAAGGTCCTGGACCGAGCCTTCAACCCCTTCGACCGCAGTATCGACATGCATGTGAGCAATCTACGGAAGAAGCTGGGGTTCTACGGAGACGGGTCAGAACGCATCAAGTCCATCCGGAGTGTCGGCTATATCTACACTGAATCCGGCGAACCCCATTCTGGCTAGCGGCAATGCGGAGCCTTTGGGTCAAGATCTTTCTGTGGTTCTGGCTGGCCATGTTTCTGGTCGGCGGTGTTCTGGTCGTCTCGGTCATTCTGACCCATCCTGAACGTCCCCGCGGCCCTTTTTCCGGCCGTGCCTTCGGACCTCGTGGACCACGCCGCCCCGAGTTCACCGCGGATACCCTGCGCCGCAATGCACGTATCAGTGCCCACCTACACCGCCGCGGTCGCGGCCGTCAGTTGAGACGGCATCTGGACGAACTCGAGAGGGCTACGGGGATTCAGGCTACCCTTTTCGATGCCGATGGCCGTGAGGTATCGGGACGCCCGGTTCCGGAGGGCGCTCAAGAATTGGCGCGGCAGGCCCGGGGGAGCGGCCAGGCTGAATTTAGAGATGCCGATGAGGGGTTGTTGATCGCCCAAAGCTTCTTTCCCCCTCAGGGAGGAGGCATCACCATTGTAGGTCAGGTGCCGGCGTTTCAAAGCAACCCATTCATGGAACCGGCCGACCTGATTCTCAGATTCCTGGCGGTCCTGTTAACTGGCGGTGCGGTGTGTCTCTGGCTCTCCCGGTATTTGACGACGCCACTGACCCGTCTTCGGCAGGCATCGCGTGAGTTGGCGGGCGGAGACCTGAGTACACGCGTGGGACCGGTTCTGGAAAAGCGCGCCGACGAGTTTTCCGATCTGGCGCGGGATTTCGATCTGATGGCTGAGCGAATCGAAGCGCTGGTCCAATCGCAGCGGCGCCTGCTGCAGGACATTTCTCACGAGCTCCGCTCGCCTCTGGCTCGCCTCAATGTCTCGCTCGAACTGGCCCGCAAACAAAGTGGCCCGGACGCCATCAGCTCACTCGATCGGATCGAGCGCGAAGCGGAGAGGATGAACCAGCTGATTGGTCAGTTGTTGAGTCTGACCCGTCTGGAAGGCGATGCAGAGCTCGTCGTGAGGGAAACAGTGGACCTCGAAGCCCTTCTGAGCGACGTCTGCTCGGACGCTGATTTCGAGGCCAGAAATCGCCAGCGTCGGGTCCGCGTCTCCCACAACGAGCCCTGTGTTGTCAGCGGCTCTTCGGAGCTGCTACGCAGCGCCATCGAGAATGTGATCCGGAACGCGGTTCGTTACACTGCAGAGAAGACCGAGGTGGAGGTGACACAGCGCCTCCAAGAGAGCTCCCGGGTTTCGATTCTGGTGAGCGATCAAGGCCCTGGTGTCCCGGAAGAAGCCCTCCCGCAACTGTTTCGTCCCTTTTACCGGGTGGGAGATGCCCGCGATCGCGAATCCGGAGGAATAGGCCTGGGATTGTCGATCGCGGAGCGCATCGTGCGCCTTCATGGGGGCACGATCGCCGCCTCCAATCAGCCAGGCGGTGGGCTCTTGATCGAGATTTCGCTGCCCTGCCAGATTCAGTCATCAGCCTCGAGCTGACGTAGCTTTGGGCTCGAGGCCGAAGTCCTTTTTCTTTTCGAGCTCTTGGCTCGAAAACGGCGGCTTGGAGCCCACCCCTACGGAAGGCATCAAGCCCGGTCCAATGTGACGACCTCGCCCGAGTCGATGGACCGTCTCGCGGCTTCTACCATCCTCACGGCCATCGTAGCCGGACACCGTCGGTGGATTCCCATCTAGGACATTATCTGCGAAGAGTTGGGTCTGGGCGTAGAAAGCCTCCAGTCGCGCCGGGTCCATGGGGCGCCCGATGTAGTCTATCGGAGGCTGTTCCCAGACCAGCTCCCAGCTATCACCTCGCCCCAGCATCAGCTTGCCGTATCCGTCGATGTCCAGGGTTCCCTCTTCGCCGACAACCACATATCGATGCTGCTGATTGTCGAGGTTGGGAGGGGGCATTTCGTAGGACATCCACTGCTGGGCCATGGCGCCGCTATCAAAAGCGATCTGAGTCATGACGCTGAGGCGCTCGTGTTGCTGCGACCCGAAGGTCTTTCCCTGGCTGAAGATACTCTTTGCCTCGGCTCCGGAGAGGAAACGCATCGCATCGAAATTGTGGACGCCCATGTCGAGAAAGGCGCCTCCGTGTTCGGGAAGTCCGGTCCAGGGCTTATCGTCGGTGAAGTATCCGCTGAATACAGAGTGTCCTCGGAGCATCCGGACCTCGCCCAGGAGCCCCTGATCCAGGATCTTCCGAGCCCGAGAGACGGCGCCGCGAAAACGTAGGGTCTGGATCACTTCCAGATGGACACCTGCCCGCTCGCAGGCGTCGATCATGGCGGTACAATCGATCGCCGAAGTCGCCATGGGCTTCTCTACCAGAACCTGCTTGCCCGCTTCGGCCGCCTGGATCACCTGAGAGAGGTGGGCTGCGTGGGGCGTGGCGATCAGAACCGCGTCAACGTCGCCACGCGCGAGCAAAGACTCGTAGTTGGGCTCGCAGTCCACTCCATAGTCGCTGGCGAGGCCGGCTGCGCGTGTCCCACCGGCAACGGCCATCAAACGGACCCGCGTGTTGTACTTCGCAATTCCCTCAGCATACGTCCTGCCCATGTAACCCGAACCCAACAGGGCTATTCGCAAATCACTCATCGATACTTCCTCCGGATCTCCCCGGCCAGTCGCCGCGACATTCAAGGTTTGAGCGAAAGCTGCAGCGCGACGTAGGACACGTAGATGGCCAGTAAGGGGACGCCATACCATCTACGAAAAGAACCTCGACTCGAAGCCGAGTAGATGTAGAGCCGAAAAATCGTGAGAATGAGCAGCATCGTCGGGAGATGAATGTACAGCATTATTTCCGGTATCTGAGCGCTCCGCTCGACGATCGGCAGGGGTGCGGCGGTCGCCGCGGCACCGACCACAAATAGAACATTGAGAATGTCGGCTCCGACGATGTTTCCCACGAGTAGCTCGGCATGGCCCCTTCTAATGCTCGCCATTCCTATCACCAATTCCGGCAGCGAGGTCCCAAACGCAACCAAGGTTGCAGCGATTACCACCTTCGGAATATTCCAATGATTTTCAGCGAGTTCAATCACGGCACAGATGAGTACCCGACTGGTCAAGAGGACGAAGATCAGTCCCACGGTCACTGGGATCGCGAGACGCCCAATACTGCTAGCGTTCTCCGGGAGCCGCTCGCCGCTGCCCGCCGATCCGGAGTCGACTGAGCCGGGATGACTGCGGCTCCATCTCACCGAAAGGATCATGTACCCAGCGAGTGCCACCAGCATGATGAGTCCGACGGATCTCCCCAACTCGGCGCGGTCGCCGGCTTGCAGGTAGAACCCGTAGCACAGCAAGGCCAGGAACACGCCCGAGCCGAACTGAGTCCAACCTTGGCGAGACAGGACGAACTTGTCGGCAGGAAGCACGGTGAGCAGACAGCCGAGTCCGAAAATCAGCCCCGAATCCACGATGATAGAACCGACGGCGTTTCCCAGCGCCAGGCCGGGTTCACCAGACCAGGCTGCCAGGACCGAAACGGCGCACTCTGGACTGGTCGTTCCCAGAGAGACGATTGTTGCACCGATGACGATCTTGGAGATTCCCAGACCGGACGCGATCCCCGATGCGCCCTCGACGACCACATCCGAGGCCTTGCCCAGGGCGGCGATAGCGATCGCCACCAGAACCAGGAGCTGCCACTGGGCCAACCCCAAGAACCACTCTTCTGGAATCAGATGCTCCACCTTGATCTCACCTCGCGTCTTTGCCTTCGTGTCCAGGAAGCCTCGAAGAAAATATACGAAGTCGGGGACCAACACAAAGGCGAGAGTCGAAACTTGTAACTTCCCAATCGAGCCCACCGGTCCGAAGAGGGCTCACATCTTCTTCGATTTTCCTCCCTCCTAGCGGTCTTCCTCTTGATGTACGGCGGGACAAATGGCTTCGTTGAGGGTTTGGAACAATCTGTGGCACACTGGAGCCATTGTGGCAGTCGAAGCAAAGGTTGAGCCTCATCTTTTCGTAGTCTTTGGCGGAACCGGAGATTCTCATGCGGCGAAAGCTGCTTCCTGCTCTGGCACGGCTCAACGATCTCGGTCTTCTGGGAGAGGACTTCAAGATCGTGGGAGTATCCCGGCGAACCATGGACGACGGCACGTTTCGAGAATGGGCCCGATTGGCGTTGGCCGAGGTGGGTATTTCCGGTGGACCCGAGAGAAGCCGATGGTGCGATGAATGCCTGCATTTCCAGTCGATTGGTCGGGGCGGGGAGGACGACTATCGAGGCCTCAGACACCGCCTTGAAAAGCTGGAGGGGGAGGGAGACCGCACACGGAACCGGGTCTTCTATCTTGCCATGCCCCCATCGGGCTTCGCTCCTTCGATAGAAGGGTTAGGAGGTGCCGGTCTCAACCGGAGCTCAGGATGGACCAGACTGGTTGTTGAGAAGCCCTTTGGTCGTGATCTGGCTT
>JAKZYH010000361.1:0-5863 GCA_047514575.1 Acidobacteriota bacterium
CCCCAGGCTTGTGTTGTTGAGACTTACCTGCGGCTCGTCACCGCTCGTTTGCTGGCAATCGTGCAGCCTGGCCAACGGATAGACCGTTACCAGGCCTTGAAGCTTCGTGATCAACCGCTCCAAGCGTGCGGCGTACTCCGACGGATCTGACAGGTCCTCAGATCCCTTGGGGACTTCCTCCGGTTTGATGCTGGGAAGTGGAAGCTGCCCACTCATTGAAATTGGGCTTCTGAATTCGGTCTCCCGGGATCTCCGATCGAAATAACATCCTCCAAGATGATCCTCCAGAGAAGCCAGCCCCTCTGTCCAGGGACCGTAGCATTCCTCAAAGCCCTTCATCTGAAAATGGCTGATCCAACAGATCCGTAGAAACACGTGCGCCGGCGCTTCCGCTCTGAGGGTATCTTCAACGAAGCGCCGAAATTTCAAGTCTTTGAAGCGCTTGGGCCAGGAGGGGAGTAGAACCGTCGCCCTGAAGGAATAGGGCTCTCGAACCTCAGGGCAATCGCACTCTCCAGGGGCGTTGAGCTGAATGGCAAGAAAGGGATCGGCACTGGTACGCTTACGGAGGAGAATGTGCTCGATGACGTGAAAACCTTCGGAATCAAAGTAGGCAGAAAAGTAACCCAGCACTTCCGCCAACACGAACGGGGAGGTGGTCGAGCCAAGCATCTCATCTTCAGCTTGCTCATCACAGCGACGAAAGAGGTCGAAACCCGTGAGATCAGCGCGCAGCTTGTAGTTGCGAAAGTTGCCACCGATGCTCAGGGTAAAGTCGAGCAGCGCCTCGATGGAACTCCTGGTCTCGCAGGGAACGCTGCGAAAGAGGACGCCACCCTCTTCATCCTCGAGTAGAAATCGCCACTGCTCTGCGTCGTCAACTAGAGTCATGTCCAGTGAGAAGCGATGCCCTGCCAGGAGGCGTACTGTCACTTCCTCGATTCCCAGAAGCAGATACACTCGGCGCTGGAAACCGGAAAGGTTGCTCGGACAATTGGGGTAGCGGAAGTCATACCCGGTACCTCGCTCACTGCTGAGACGCGGGTAGTCCTTCAGGAAGGCTTCCTTATCCTCGATGAGGGCCTTGCCTGCTCCCATCCCCTGGATCGAGTACATGAGCAGACCGTAGTCCGTGAAGTCTTCCGCGAAGCGGCCAATCAGGTGTTCCAGGAACCGATTCCTGCGGTCCACGGCGGTCTCCTGATCCTCGACGATGGAATCCAAGAAGAATGGCAGGGAGAGAAAATCCTTTGCATAGACATCTTCTACACCCGCAATCTCCCTGACAGTCTGGGTGAAGTAGGTATCGAGTGGAGACTTTTCCCAGGAGAAGAGCTGTCGAACATGGGCCAGCTGAGACAGGTAGTTCGCCAATATCTGCTCGAAGAAAAGCAGGAACGCCTTCAACTGGCGCGACTGAGCTTTGCGCTGGGGGGGATCGGATTCCGGCACTCGGATCTGGCCGACTCGGTAGCTGGCTGGCAGTTCGTTCTGGATCGGGTAATAGTCTTCCAGATCCTTGTTCTCTCCAACCGGGATCGGTAGATCGCGGTCGTGCCCCTTCAGTTTGGAGTGTAGGTCACCCGCCTTCTTCTCCTCGATCAGAGCGATAACGCGTCCCGGGTTTGCGTAGTAGGGCAGCTCGTCCCGATAGAAGATGACCTTGGACCTCTTTACGCTGAAGTCGGGTACTCGGAACCGATCGCTGGCCAGTTCGAGTACCCAATCCTCCTGGATCCGGAATTCTCCGTCGACGAAACTGAGCAGTGAGATCTCCTTCACCGAGATCACATCGGGGACGTCCATAATGATCTGGATCAGGTCCGAGGTACGAAGATCACAGCGGCGCTCAATCTGACGGAACTCCTCATCATCGATGAAGCCGTGGTCGAGAGCGGGCCCTTCGAAGATACGGTCCATGCTAAGACCGCGGTCGAGCAATTCATCGATGGTATAGAAGTTCACCGCTGGCGAAACGTGCTTCTCGATCTGGTAGAAGATTTCCGCCAGGACTTCCTCTACGTCGGCGCTGGCCGAGACCTCAATGTCGGCACAGATAGCGATCTCTTCTTTGGCGAGATCACAGACGTTGACGAAGTCCTCACAGAGATTCCGGTGGCTGTGTAGACGCTCGCGCACCGCTAGCCGGACATCTCCCCTTGTAATCGCAGCAGTCTGAGTCAGGAAGTCAGGAGAGGCATCCGGGAACTGGGCCGGCGGCAAAACGGCGTAGTCGATCTCCCAGCGGTAGAAAAAGAAGTAACCCCGTAAGGAATTCTGGCCCTGGGTTCCAGTGACGAGCTTGATCAGGTGTTCGTCCCCTTCAACCTCATCGCCGGACGATCCGGGAACATAGGGCCAGTCACCGCTGGACTCTCGATAGAGCTTCGCAGTCGATCCCTGGGTGTCGAGACGGTAACCGGTACCCGCGGGCACGAGGAATCCGGCCTTCAGCCGATTCTCCCCAGCTTTCACCTCGAATCTGCGGCTAGAGAGAACCGTATCGTCCGCATCGAGCAGCCTCAACTTCACTTCGCCGGCTGCCTGCGCGAAAACGGTCACCGCCGTGAGGGTCAATCCATAAGCTGCTTCGAAGCCGATCCCCCGTCCCCCAGTGGAGATGAAATCTCCCGTTCCCCGCTCCTGCCGTCCGACGAGCACCGTCCGCCTCTCCTCCACGAAATCCTCAAATTCGATAAAGACATCGAAGAGTCCATTCAAGGGAGGGTTCTTCGTCACTTCCGGGGACTCGATCCCTGGACAGTCGATCAGCTCCTGGTCCTGCTGGTGCACGCAGTATTCGACAGACTGATGTGCCTCGATCCAGGCATTGCGGACGCCGTTGACGTCGATCAGAAGCTTGCGCAGATCACTGAACGAGACCGGATTACAGGGGAAAATCTCAAGCGCCGTATGGAAATTGCTGCGGTTGACCGGTACGCCTTGATCGTTCTCGGTAAGTAGATCCCGTATATCGTGCCCGGTTCGGTAGCCGAGGTCGGTGACGGCGTAGCAGAGCAGCTCCAGTATCGTGATGCCGGGATCGTGGATGTTGTAGTCGGTCCAGAGGCGATGAGCCAACCGCTCGATATGCTCCAATCCCTGCTGGCGCAGAAATGCATAGTCCTGGCTAGGCAACAGCTGGGGCTTCTTGATGATGAAGCTTCCGTTACCCATCACACTCCCGACACGTTCCCCTCTCGAAGAAGCAGCCAAACCGGGACTTGAACAGCGAGGGAATGATGCGAGCGTCGCCATCTGACAGAGCCGTGACCGTGAGGGAGCGGGATCCGGTCGGCTGATTCACACAATTTATCCAGGATTGAACTACGAGTGGATATGCCGCTTCACCGCTTTTTCCACTAGGCCGAAGCACCGGATCCCACTCCTTCACGGTCATGGCTCTGTCACGATTGCCAACGATGTTCATTGGAGAGACGCCCAAAGTTTAGGAAACATCATCTACTCACCTCTTGGACTCCTCCCGACTGAAACAGTACGCACACAGGTCGTATCCCATGGCCTTCGCTGCCGAAACATTTCCGAAGTGGTAACGCCTGTCGATGGCAATCTCATCGATCTGGCACTGGGCAGTCAGGTTGGAGAGGTCGTGAAGCTCCCTGGTGCTAACGTTTCCCAAGTAGCCTGATGTTCCTGATGGAAGTGTCTGCGGTGTCTCGCCAGGAGGAGCAAGAACGGGCTTCGCCTCGTCCTTGCAAGTCGACAGAATGTGATCGATAACATGGATCGGCGCCGAGACCAGTGCCGCGCTCGAGCTGGTTGCCAGAGCCTCTTCCACATCCAGGTGCATTACGGTCTCAGTGACGATGTGATCGAGCCGAAAGTCGGTCACGAAGTCGACATATTCGAGTTCCTCTATATGATTGAGGATCCAGGAACGGTGAATCCGGCCTCCGAAGGTCAGATCGGCGACATCATCGTAGAGCCAAGGCGAGAGGAACTCTATGATGTCCTGTTCCAGCTCCAACGTATAGAGGCCCTTGTCACGCCCGGGCTGAAACAGCACCGAAAACCGTACCTGCAGCTGTTCGTATTCGGGATTGCCTACCTCGATCGTGACGAAATCTGAAGAAATATCGGAAAGGTAGTCCCTGATCTCCTCCAGCTTGTTGAGGCTCAAGCGGGGACGCAACGGATCAACGGCATTCTTGTTGCGCAAATCGGGAACGACGACCAGTCTGACATGCCCGGGGTCGAGCTCACAGTCGAGGCTGGTGTGGTTGATACACTTGACCTTGTAGACCTCAGGGAACTCCTCCAGCACCAGTCGTTCGTAGTCGAAAATGGTGATTGCACGCCCCTTGTGACGAAGGCGCTCACTGACTCGAATATTAAAGGCCTCGGACTGCTCCTGCATCCGGCCTCCAAACGAAGCATACGGCTGGCTGACCCCTTTTATCGCGGCCGCTCGGACCTTCATCTTGGCAATCGCATCAGCCTCGAGGGGCTGGCTCAAATGGTTGGGATCGTTGCCGTTGTCACTAAAGCCAGCCAGCACAGCCTGGGTCCGGACGTCGACCAATCGGGGGACGGCGGCCGAGTCGTTTGCGACGCTGGCCTTCACCCAGTGCAGGGCGGCTGGCAGTTGCGAGTTTTCGGCGGTCGCGGCTCTAGGGATCTCCAGCTTGATGACACCAGAAGTGAGCAGCCCGTTGGTCCTGTCAGAGAGGATCTGAGTCGTCTGGAAGTCTATCCATTGATTGAGGGCCAGGTAGGACCAGACTATCTCCTGGGCACCCAATTGAGGATCCTCACTCCCCTCGGCCACCTGGAAGAGTAGGGCCAGATTCTGAGGGGGAGTCAGTTCTTGGATACCGATGTAAAGTGTCCCCTCGGCAGTATCCGTCTGAGTGTTGCCCACGGAATCCTTCACCGTCGTCAAGAACTCCGGAATCAGCTTCCGCTCGATCGGTACCCCTACTGCGGCAGGTTCATCGGCTATGGGAAAGATCTCCATCTGGCCGAAAGGGGTGATCTGAAACAGACGCTGGACGCGATGGTCAAAGTCCTCATCCGAGAGCGAGGTGAAGTCAATGGATTCGGCTGCGCGGTAAGAGAGGGTCAAGCCAGCCATCAAGGGCGTGTAAGGTGCGTTCGGAATCGTTCCGCCGCTGGCTGCAGTCTGTGCGAGCAGCCGGGGGTACTTGCTATGAAGAAAGTCATTGGTGAGCTTCAGCCTGAAAAAGCCTTGGCGCAGAATGGCTCCAAAGTGTTCGAACGCTTCCAGGGCGGGGTCTGAGCCAAAGTCGCCTTCATCCAATTCCAGCGACAGGTCCCGCTTCTCATCAGGGGCGCTCGTAGAGTCCGAAGGAGTGAACAGTGCTTGGGATTGAGCGAGGTTCACCCACTGGCCATCTTGCAAGATCTCAAGATCCGCCTTGAAGTCGTCATTCCCGGAAACGTCGGCCACGGAAATCGCCCCGATCGGCGTGGTGTAGCCCTGATAGTGAGCGCTGAAGTTCACGACCGGAAGGTCGGCCCACTCGATCGCAAGCTGTAACTCGGAAAGCGATTTCTGAAATACCTCCGGGCTCCCGATCAGAAAGCTGCTGCGGGAACGGGGTGAGGGACCGAAGGGAAAGAAGGGCTTGGCAGCGTCAAGCACGCCGACATCGTTTTCCAGGATCAGATTCTTCATGCCTTCCGCGCTGCTGTCCGTCACGGCTCCGACTTCGACTGAGATCTCGAGTTGGCTCAACTCTAGACTGAAGTTCCCTCAGACTTTAGCACATAACTGACTGATTCTACAGGAGATAAGTGTGGTTTCTTGCTGTATTATGTAGGCATGTAATAGTTGTGTTTAGTTCGGTTTTATTCGTTATATGAAAGGATTATATGGGGT
>JAKZYH010000362.1:0-7577 GCA_047514575.1 Acidobacteriota bacterium
CGGCGGTAATTCTCGCTAATCGATCCCTGTCGCATGTCCCCTATTTCGGTGAGATTCTCCAGCAACTGAGCGCGCCACGAAAGCAGCCCATCAAGTTCTTTGGTCATCTCGCAACCTCCTGAGAGGTATTATACTCTCAGGACTGTGTCAAGAAACATGGCTCTCGGGCAAAACCCACTTCTCTGACGTAGGCCCCAGCCAAAGATTGCGCTTGACAAATTAGGACCAGATCGGTACTATTTCCCGGTCGAGAGGGGCTTGAGATGATACGGCTGAGCAAAGAGACCGACTACGGCATCGTGCTTCTATCCCACTTCGCAAGCGGAGGAGTGGGCTCCAGCTACAGCGCCCGCGCTCTGGCGGGTGAAACACAGATTCCGCTGCCCATGGTCAGTAAAATCCTCAAAGTGTTGGCACGTCAGGGCTGGCTGGTTTCCCAGAGAGGCGCAAAGGGTGGATACTCTCTAGCCCAGAGACCCGACACCCTCTCGGTTGCTGAGATTATCAAGGGGATCGAAGGCCCCATTGCCATTACCGAATGCGTCGACGACCGTGGGGATTGCCGACAGGAATCGGTCTGCCGTACTCGTCAGAATTGGAAGGTAATCAATCGCGCTGTTCGGGAGGCTTTGGAGACAATAACCCTGTTGGATATGGCCGCGCCATTTCCGGATCACCTGGTCGCTCTGGAGCCGGTTCCCGGAGGGTTCGACCGTCTATCGACGTCTCAGAAGGATACAGACCCGTCGTTTCTCGAGGGATAGGAAATAAAGGATAGGAAATAAAGGTTAAAAGGATTGATATGTCGAGTGAGACACAGCAGATAGAAGAGTTCACCAGTCAGGAATACAAATATGGGTTCTTTACCGATGTCGATGCCGACTCGGTACCACCAGGACTCAGCGAAGAGATTGTCGCCCATATCTCCAGAAAGAAGGAGGAGCCTTCCTGGCTACTGGATTGGCGGCTGAAGGCCTACCGTCACTGGTTGACCATGGAGGAGCCTGAGTGGCCAAAAGTGCAATACCCTCCGATTGACTATCAGGACATCATCTACTATTCGGCCCCCAAGACGACCGACGATGGGCCCAAGAGTCTGGACGACATCGACCCGGAGATTCGTGCGACCTATGAAAAGCTGGGGATTCCCCTCAAGGAGCAGGAAGTTCTGGCGGGAGTAGCCGTCGATGCGGTTTTTGATAGTGTTTCGGTCGCAACCACTTTCAAAGAAAAGCTATCGGAGCTGGGAATCATCTTTTGTTCCTTTAGCGAGGCGGTTAGGGAACATCCCGATCTGGTCAAGCATTATCTAGGTTCCGTCGTACCCACCACTGACAACTTCTTCGCAGCCCTCAACTCGGCCGTTTTCACAGATGGATCTTTCGTTTATGTGCCCAAGGGCGTTCGCTGTCCCATGGAGTTGTCGACCTACTTTCGGATCAATGCCGCCAAGACCGGGCAGTTCGAGCGCACGCTCATCCTGGCCGACGAGGGAGCCTACGTCAGCTACCTGGAGGGATGTACGGCTCCGATGAGGGATGAGAATCAACTTCACGCTGCCGTCGTGGAGTTGATTGCACTGGACGATGCGGAGATCAAGTATTCGACCATCCAAAACTGGTATCCGGGTGACAAGGATGGGAAGGGTGGAATCTACAACTTCGTCACCAAGCGAGGCAAATGCCAGGGAGTGAATTCGAAGATCTCCTGGACCCAGGTCGAGACTGGCTCGGCGATCACCTGGAAGTACCCGAGCTGCATCTTGATCGGAAAGAATTCGGTGGGCGAGTTCTATTCCGTAGCACTGACTAACAATCACCAGCAGGCGGACACCGGCACGAAGATGATCCACATTGGAGAGAACACCCGGAGCACGATTGTCTCGAAGGGCATCTCGGCGGGGTATGGACAGAACACGTATCGAGGTCTGGTGCGGATCGGCAGCAAAGCCAAGGGTGCCCGGAACTACACGCAGTGCGATTCTATGTTGATGGGAGACCAATGTGGGGCCCACACGTTTCCCTATATCGAGGTCAACAACAGTACGGCTCACATGGAGCACGAGGCATCCACCTCGAAGATCGGTGAGGACCAGATCTTCTACTGTCAGCAGCGGGGCCTCTCGGCTGAGGATGCGGTTTCAATGATCGTCAACGGCTTCTGCAAGAAGGTGATCAAAGAGCTTCCCATGGAGTTCGCCGTGGAGGCCCAGAAGCTACTTAGCATCAGCTTGGAAGGAAGTGTGGGCTAGGAGTCTGCGCGCTAGCCCTTCTCACCTGCTTTACCCGACCGTCTGGATGTCCCATCACTTTCTCCCACGAGGCTCGACGAGAATGATGAGCCGGAGTAAGTGATTGTGAGAGTTGGGTAGCTGCGCTGAAGATGCTGTCCGCGAGATCGAAACAAGGTAAGGAGAGCAGCGGATAAGTCATGCTTGAAATTAGAGATCTACATGTAAAGGCAGAACAGGAGATCCTGCGAGGGATCAATCTGAAGGTGGGGCCGGGAGAGATCCACTCGATCATGGGTCCCAACGGTTCCGGAAAGAGCACACTCGCTCAGGTGCTAGCCGGTCGAGAGTCCTATGAAGTCACACGGGGAGAGGTTTTGTTCGAAGGAGAGGACTTACTGGAAATGTCACCTGAAGAGAGGGCCCGCGAAGGCATTTTCATGGCTTTCCAATACCCAGTGGAAATCCCTGGAGTAAGCAACACTTATTTCCTGAGAGCGGCCCTCAATGCAGTCCGGACTCATCGCGGCCTGGAAGAAATCGACGCCATGGACTTTCTTTCCCTGGTACGAGAGAAAATCAAGCTCCTGAAGGTCGATGAAAGTCTATTGAGTCGTCCCGTGAACGAGGGGTTCTCAGGCGGTGAGAAGAAACGGAACGAGATTTTCCACATGGCGGTCTTGGAACCCCGACTGGCTATCTTGGACGAGACCGATTCGGGTCTGGACATCGACGCGCTCAAGATCGTAGCCGAGGGCGTCAACACGATGCGCAGTAAAGATCGATCCATGATTGTCGTGACTCACTATCAGCGGCTGCTCGATTACATCGTTCCCGACTTCGTTCACGTTCTCTATCAGGGGCGCATTGTGAAGTCAGGAGGCAAGGAGCTGGCACTGGAACTCGAGGAAAAGGGTTATTCCGACTTACAGGTGGAAAGCGCCCCGGCGCTAACTTGATCGTTTTCCGGAATAGAAGGTATTTAATCAATGGCTGAGGCGGTTAAGGCGCAAGCAGAAACCTATCTAGCGAACTTCGAAGGGCTGGAAACTGAATTCCGAGGCGAGCCTCCCTGGTTGCGAGACCTTCGGCGGAGCGCACTGTCGCGTTTTTCGGAACAGGGTTTTCCGACGATCCGGGATGAGGACTGGCGCTACACCAACGTTGCGCCTATCGCCAGGACCAGGTTCCAGGCCCCGGAACCGATTGATCCTCGAGCGCTAGCGGAAGCACTTGGTCGGGTGCCCTCAGTGGACCTTGAATCCCCGAAGATGGTTTTCGTCAACGGGGCCTATTCGCCCGAGCTGAGTTCCGTGCAGGCCTTGTCCCCGGCACTTCGGGTGAGCAATCTCTCTGAAGTCCTGGCAGAGTCTCCTGAAGAGGTAGAGCCGCACCTCGCTCGCTATTCAGCAGGGCAGGATAACGCCTTCAGCGCGCTCAATACTTCCTTTATGAGGGACGGCACGTTCATCCATGTCCCTGCCGGGACAGTAGTAGAGGATCCGATCCAGTTGCTTTACGTCTCCATGGGCTTCCAGCCGCAGAATCCGTTCGTTACCCACCCTCGGAACCTGATTGTGGTTGAGCCCAATAGTCAGTTGGTCGTGTTCGAGACCCACCTCGGACTGGAAAGCTCGGTTTACTTGACGAATTCTGTGGTGGAGCTGTCCGCCGGAGAGAATTCGGTTGTCGACTACTATCGTCTTCAGCAAGAGTCGCCGGAAGCCTTTCACGTTTCGACCAGCCACATTCGGCAGGCTAGTAACAGCACGGTCAGGTCACATTTCGTTGATGTGGGTGGAGCACTGGTGCGAAACGGTCTCAGTGCTGTCCTCGGAGGAGAAGGCGCAGACACTACCCTGAATGGTCTCTTTCTCGTCTCCTCGCGTCAACTCGTCGACAACCACACCCAGCTAGAACATGCTGCCGCCCACTGCAACAGCCGTGAGCTCTACAAAGGGATCCTTCGAGATCAATCGAGAGCAGTCTTCCACGGCCGAATCGTGGTCCAGCCGGGGGCCCAGAAAACCGACTCGAAGCAGACGAATAGCAATCTCCTGCTTTCCGACGAGGCCTTGGTCAACACCAAGCCGCAGTTGGAAATCTACGCCGACGATGTCAAGTGCACCCACGGCGCCACGATCGGGCAGCTGGATGAGGAGGCGATTTTCTACTTGCGCACGCGCGGTATCTCGAAGGAGGCTGCCCGCAGTATGCTGGTTCATGGTTTTGCTAAAGACATGATCGGGCAGGTGCAACTCGAACCGTTGCGCCAGCAGCTCAGCAATCTCCTGTTTGAGTGGTTGCCGCAGGGGCAGCTCTTGAAGGAGGCCATGGTTCCATGAGCGCTACCCATAGGGCCCTGGCAACCCAGGGTCAACAGGGAGAAGACCTCTGGCTCGATGTCCAGAAGACCCGGGCGGATTTCCCGGCTCTTCAACAGAAGATCCACGGGCAACCTCTGGCGTATCTGGACAATGCGGCCACTAGCCAGAAGCCCCAAGTTGTACTTGACGCGATCCAGAGGGCTTACGCTTGGGACAATGCCAATATTCATCGCGGGGTTCATGAGTTGAGTATGCGTGCGACGGAAGCCTTCGAGGCGTCCCGCCGCACCGTTCAGCAAACCCTCAACGCGGCTCACTCGCGTGAGATCATCTTTGTCCGAGGTACGACTGAGGCGATTAATCTAGTGGCTCACAGCTATGCGGGCCGTCATGTCGGTCAGGGTGACGAGATCATCATTTCAGCCATGGAGCACCACTCCAACATCGTTCCATGGCAGATCCTCTGTGAGGAAAAAGGAGCTCGCCTGAGGGTGGTACCGGTTGCGGACAATGGTGAGCTGCTTCTGGACGAGTACGAAAAGCTCTTAAGTTCCAAGACACGGCTGGTATCGATTGTCCATGTCTCCAGCGTCCTGGGTACCATCAACCCGGTCCGAAGAATGATCGAAATGGCGAAAGTCTGGGACGTGCCCGTTCTGCTTGACGGCGCCCAGGCCATCCCCCACCTGCAGGTGGATGTGCGTGAGCTCGACTGTGACTTCTATGCCTTTTCCGGACATAAGGTTCTAGGCCCGACGGGCGTTGGTGTCCTGTATGGAAAGGAAGATCTGCTTGAATCCATGCCGCCTTATCAGACAGGTGGGAGCATGATCGAGTCGGTAAGCTTCGAGAAGACGACGTATGCTGGCCTGCCCGAGAAGTTCGAGGCCGGAACCCCCCACATCGCAGGCGGCATCGGTCTCGGCCCCGCGCTCGACTATCTCAATGCTCTGGGTCTGGATCGCGTCAAAACCTACGAAGAGGATCTTCTTGCCTATACGACGGAACGTCTACGGGAGGTTCCGGGATTGAGAATCCTGGGTCTGGCAGAGAAAAAGGCATGCGTCCTTTCCTTCGTGTTCGAGGATATCCATCCTCACGACATCGGCACGATTCTCGACCGGGAGGGAATTGCCATCCGGACTGGCCACCACTGTGCCCAGCCACTGATGGACCGGTTCCGTGTTCCTGCCACAGCTCGCGCTTCCTTCTCTTTCTACAATACTCGCGACGAGGTAGACCGCCTGGCCAAGGGGCTCTTGAAGGTACTTGAGGTGTTCAGCTGATGTCTGAGTTGGAATCGCTCTACCAGGAAGTCATTCTGGATCACAATCGGAGACCCAGGAATTTCAAGGTGCTCGAGAATGCAAACCGGAAGGCTGAGGGCTTCAATCCACTTTGTGGTGATCGAGTGACGATCTACCTTGAAGTCGAGGATAACGTTGTGAAAGACGTGACGTTTCAGGGCTCAGGCTGTGCCATTTCGATGGCATCCTCTTCCATCATGACGGAGTCTCTCAAGGGCAAGTCTTTAGTTGAAGTGGAGCGCCTCTGGACGACTTTTCGCAACCTTGTGAGGGGTGAGGTCGACGAATCGGCAGAGCAGACCGATGTCGGAAAGTTGGCCGTTTTCGGTGGTGTCAGCAAGTATCCGGTACGCGTGAAGTGTGCGACCTTGACCTGGCATACTTTGAGGGCAGCGTTGAAGGAAGAGCGGGAGGCGGCCTCTACCGAATAGTTCGCACCCGGGTTCCTAGTTCCAGGAGGACTCTGATATGGACGAGCAAACCAAAGCCACGACCCAGCCCGAGCCGCGCAAGGAAGAGAACCCATCGATAAGCGATAGCTCAGATGGAGAACAGACAATCGAGCAGCAGGCCATTGAGATCCTGCGCACCTGCTACGACCCAGAGATCCCTGTGGATATCTACGAACTGGGGTTGATCTACGAAATCAACACGAAATCGCCGGACTCCCTGGACGTCAAGATGACTCTGACCTCCCCGAGTTGTCCGGTGGCGGAGTCACTCCCGTTGGAGGTGGAGTCCAAGCTTCGAGTACTCCCGGGTATTGAGAAAGTGGATGTCGAAGTGGTTTCGGATCCCACCTGGACCATGGACAACATGTCCGAAGCTGCCAAGCTGCAGCTCGGGCTGCTATAGGGTTCGTGCAAGGGTGACCTTGCAGAGCCCCTGACATACCCTAGCATCCCCGCTTCAATCGATCATCTAGCCGCAGGCCAGGCTGCTCGAGGCTGCCCCTGACGACGAGTAGTGCCGGTGAGTCATGTTAGAATGCGAGGCATCAATGTGTGGAATCATCTGCTATCTCGGTAACCGCGCTGCCTCGCCAATCCTGGTCAACGGCCTGAGAAGGTTGGAGTACCGGGGCTATGACTCCAGCGGCGTAGCTGTCCTCGGCAGGGGTGGGATTCGTTGCGAAAGAGCCCTTGGGAAAATCGATGCGCTGAGCAAACAGCTCGAAGGCAAGGAGCTGAGAGGCAAGGCTGGTATTGCACACACTCGTTGGGCAACACACGGAAAACCCTCGGTGGAGAATGCGCATCCACACGGCGACTGCGGCCAGCGCATTTTCGTCGTTCACAACGGAATCGTCGAAAACTACCGGAGCTTGCGAACCGAGCTCATTAGGAAGGGGCACACCTTCAAGTCGGAAACCGACACCGAGGTGTTGGCTCATCTGATCGAGGATCACTATCAGGGGGACCTCGAAAAGGCTGTTCGGAACGCGCTCCAAGAAGTCGAGGGGCCCTATGGAATAGGTGTAATCTGTGCAGATCAACCGCGCCAGATCGTGGTTGCCCGGCTCGGGAGTCCGTTGATTCTTGGGATTGGCAACGACGAGGTTTTAGCCTCGTCAGGAGCTCATGTCAAGAGGTGTGTAAATAGACTCAGGCGGCTTTCTCCTTCGACTCCTGGTTGACCAGGACTCCATTCACATACTTGGCTCCCTGATAGACATCTCTCATGAGCTCTGGAGCTTTGAGACGACGGAATCGT
>JAKZYH010000363.1:0-9051 GCA_047514575.1 Acidobacteriota bacterium
GCGCCTGCCCCCGCTTGGTGGTCCTCGCTCTGGATCGAGCTTGATCGAACCGGTCTGTCAGCGGTCTCAAGTACAATAACTGTTTACGATTCAACAGGTTGCAGTCTGAAAACCCCGGTTTCCGGACGGGCACTAGCTAAGGTCATCGTCAGAGCAGTGCTTCGGGATAAGCGTGAAGTGCACCTGACCTTGCTGGGGCGAATGATCTGCGGGATCGAGCGTCTCTCCCCGGGACTGAGCACGCGGATCATGGCCTGGGCAGGTGCTAAGCAGAAAAAGCGGTCCGAGGACAGCGGCAACTGAGCCTAATTGGAGCGACAGCCGACGCAGGGACAGAGGCTTCTCAGAAACTCGAAGGTATAGATTCCGCTGGAGTGTCCATCGTCCCACCAGACTCGAATCGCGTACCTTCCCACCAACTCGATGGATGATGGGCTGACCGAGTCTGAGACCTGTTCGTCTCGCAGGACTCGTGCGCCCGTCATTTCGTCCACACACGAGGCACAAGGACACTGCAGACGTAGAAAGCGAGCCTCGAAAAGGCTTTCGTGTCCGTCGTTCCAGATGATGTGAACATCGCGCTCCCCGGACCTGGAAACTTTCCGAGGAATTGGTTTGGTCTGCGGACTCGCTGGCATTTCCAACCGCTATTTACCGTCCGTCTTTGCCGTGGCTCAAGAAGACCCAGTCGAGCTGGATCAAAAAGTGATCTGGATCTCCTGCTCGACTTGCCCCGACATATTCCGAATGCTGATCTGGGCAGCCATATTCTCGGCCACGCTCTGAAATGCCTTGGCCTGTTCCGACTCAGGGTCGGCCAGCACAATTGGCTTCCCTTCATCGGACCGGACGCGGATGGCCGTGGAAAGCGGGATCTCTCCAAGATAGGGTGTCTCCAGTCGATCCGCCACTGCGCGGGTCCCACCGCTCCCGAAGATATCGTCACGCTCGCCGCAGTGTGGACAGACGTAATAACTCATGTTTTCAACCATGCCCAGAATGGGACAGTTCAGCTGATTGAACATGGCAATGGCTTTCTGAGCTACGTTCAGCGCTACATCTTGTGGAGTCGAGACGACCAGCGCTCCTGTGAGGGAGATCTTCTGGCACAGGCTCAGCTGGATATCCCCGGTTCCGGGGGGGAGGTCGATGATCAAGTAGTCTAGACTGCCCCACTGAGCCCCCCCAAGAAACTGGGAGATCATCTTGTCCAGCATGGGTCCTCGCCAGATCACCGCCTTTTCCTGGGGTAGGAAGAATCCCATCGAGATGACTTTGACGCCATAACGGTTGACCGGAATCATCTGATTGTTGGGGCCCATCACGGGCTGATCAGAGATTCCCATGAGGGTGGGAATGCTGGGTCCGTACACATCGGCATCCAGCAGTCCGACGCTGGCCCCAGTGCGAGCCAGTGCCAGTGCCAGATTCGCGCTAACCGTTGATTTCCCGACTCCTCCTTTGCCACTGGCGATCGGCACGACATTCTTCACCTCAGGAAGGAGAGCCGCCGCCTTCTGGTCCAAGGTGGAGCGAACCTGAGCGGTCATGTGTACGTCAACCTGCTCGAACTGGGGTAAGGACAGGATGGCTTGGCGCGCTTGTTCCTTCAGCTGATCCTTGACGGGACAGGCAGGAGTTGTCAGCTCGATCGTCACCGACGCTGCCGCGCCACAGACCTTGACGTCCTTGACGAATCCGAGCGAGACGATGTCCCGATGCAGGTCCGGATCCTGAACGCTCTTTAGCGCGTCGAGAATTGCGACTTTTTCAGCTTGTTCCATTATCTAGACACCGCCTTCTATTCCAGTAAAGCCAAAAGATTGCCACCAATGTCTTGGCATCCACGATCTGGCCTGACTGGCTCAGCCCAATCGCTTCCTCCAACCGATGCATCTCGATGGATATATCTTCGTCGAACTCGGGGTTGGGTTCCACCACCTGCATCTGGTTGCAATAGTATAAATGCAAAATCTCGTCGCAGAAGCCCGGCGTCGAATAGAAGCTGAAGAGATGCTCCAGCTGCTGGGGACGAAGGCCGGTCTCCTCTTCGAGTTCTCTACCGGCAGCCGCTTCAGGCTTTTCCCCGCTGTCCAGTTTGCCAGCAGGAAGCTCCAGCAGATGCCTTTGCATAGGATACCGAAGTTGTCGAACGAAGGGGATCCTGCCATCGGGGAGCTCGGCCAGGATGACGACGCCACCCGGATGACGAACTACTTCCCTAAGGCGTTCCTTGCCCTTGATTTCGATCTGATCGACGACGAGATCAACGATTTTTCCGGAGTAAATGTGCTTGCGCAGCACCTATTGGCTAACCTCGATGAAGATCTTGCCCGGAACGCGTCGGGTATACATCTTCACTTCTCGAGCTCCTTCTCGATCTGCCGATCCTGACTGGTAGAACATCACATAGTGGCTCTTCATCTCGCGGATGATGTCGGTGTAGATCTCTTTCAGGTCCTTGAATTCTTGCGAAAAGATGGTGCGTCCACCGAAGCGCAAGGTCTGATCTACGAAGCGGTTTTGCAAGACGATGAACTTGTGGAACTCGCGACTGATGGATCGTCCGATCGGAGACTCTCGCTTTCCCAGCTTCTCCCTATAGCGCTGGATGAATCGGTTGGTATAGATGATAGGGTAGATGGTGATGCCCTTCTTGCGAGCTTCGGAAATCATGTCTTCGAAGTTCGCCTTGCTCATGGTGTCTATCCCGTCCGTAATCAGAATGATCAGCTTCTTTCCCGACCGTTCCTTGAGCACGTTCTCAGCAACCCAGATTACCGAATCATACAAAGCAGTCTTTCCGTCCGTCTTCAGATCCGAAAAGTAGGATGAAAGGCTCGCCGGCTTTTCTTCCCAGTCCAGAATTACACGAGGAGTTCCTGAGAACGAAACAAAGGCCGCCTGCTCCTGTTCCAAGCCGCCGAAGAAGTCCAGCGCCGCACCCAACGCACTATCGAGGTAGTTTTCGATGCTCCAACTGGTGTCCAACATGACGACTACGCTGATGGGTATCTCCTGTTCCTTGAGGACAGCGATATTTTGAGGCTGCCCGTTTTCCAAGATGACGAAGTCCTCCATGGATAGGTCGCGAATGAAGTTACCTGCCGAATCGCGGACCAGAAAGCTGACCTGGATGTGCTCCAGCTCGATGAGAACCTGGATATTCTCAATCTGGAAATCGCCCTGATCCTTTTCGTCCTTCTCGTTAGAAAGACCGAATGAGCCCTGAACCATCGAAACCCAGAGAATTATGAGAACGCCCCTTTTTGTCACGTCAAAACCTCATCGTTTAAAGGAACCTGGAATTGCCCAATGCTAAAGCGAAGCAGTGTCAAAGACAAGTTCGATTCTGTACAGCCGGGCCTACGAAAGTAGGCAGTAGGTAGTAGTCAGCAAGGCAATGAGCAGCTCCTCAGTTTGAACGGAAGGCGCTATCTACGTTAAGCTTTCAGAAGGGAACCGGCCTGATCCAAGGCTACATGTTGTGCTGTGAGGTCGGTCCGATCATCAAATGAAGTATCTCAACCAACTCAATATCCTGCTGGCTGGCGCCTCTCTCATAGTGGTGGGATTCGCCATGAGCAAGACCATCTGGGCGCCTCAAAGAGAACCCCAAATCAACGTTACGAGTGTCTCCAGCGAACCGCGCGGCTTCGCCAGACAGCCCGGTTCGCTATCACCGACCCCCGAGCGACGCAATATGGGGGGCCGACGGGTCTCTGCCCCTGGTGTGAGTCCGCGCGACCCCATCCAGGCTGCAGCCCAGGGTGCAGCACCGGGTTTCGTCGCTGAGGAGAGCAACCCTGCCGACCCAGAGGGAGGCAGGGCACCTGCAGCTTCGGCCAGCGCTGCTGAGAAGGCGCCTCCAAATTCTCAGCCCACGAGGGTGATCTCGACTTCAGGGGCACCCACTGACACAGGACGGGCAGCGGAGAACTCGCCTCCGGAGCGACCTAGTCCCCGAGTTGTGAGAAAGAACCGTCTGGCGAGTCCGCCCCGACCCGTTTCTCGACCTCCCGCAGGGCGCCCAGGCTTCTCGGGAGGAACGAAAAGAGGCAGGCAGGACGGGCCGGCGTCCCCGCCTGTTCGGTCGTCCTTTCCTTCTCAGCGTCTGCCCTGATCTAGCCGCGAACCTCTTGATATCATTCGACTTTAACCGGATAGTAGTGCTCACTGTTCACTGCTATCCCTGACGCAAGGCTTCGACGGGATCGACTCGGGCCGCCCGGTTGGCGGGAAGAACCCCGGAGAGGAGGCTGAAGAGTACGGCGAACGCGATTGCACCCGCTAGCAACCACCCCGGATAGGCGAAGAGCTCGGGGACCTCGAAAATACCGTTTCTCGCAAAATAGCGGACGATCAGAACGGAGGCTATGCGGGTCAATCCCCATCCTGCAAGTAGTCCCAACACGCCGCCCAGCAGCCCGATGAGGCTTGCCTCCACCAGAAAAATTCTTCGAACGGCGGCGTCGGTTGCTCCAATCGCCTTCATGATGCCGATGACCTTTCTACGCTCCATCACAGACATCACGAGGACATTCGCGATGCCCAATGAGGCGACCACGAGTGCGATCGTGCCCAACACCGAGAGAATAACCTCCAGGATCATGAAGGCTTCCTGTATCCGCTTCATCTCGTCCGCGATTGCGAAGGTCTTCAGACCCCATGACTCTACTTCCTTGCGGACGTTCTCCAGGCTCAGAAGGTCTTCGACCCGGACGTCCACGCTATCGAACTCGCGCCCCCTCCCCTGTTCTTGAGAGATTGCGGCTGACAAGGCGGACCTTCCACTGAGGCTCTGTTTCCACAGCGGCCTTGCTTCCTCCAGTGGAATTACGACGCCCCGGTAGAAAGGATTGCGCTGTGTGACCAACAGTCGGGGAAGGACACCGACCACATCGAACGGTAGACGGACGGTTTCGAAGGGGATATCGTCCTCCGACTCAACCCGACGCAGACGATCCGTGAGTACTTCTATGCTCTGACCCAGGGAGGTTTCCGGAGGATCGAAACCCAGCCTGCGAGCAATGCGTTCGGTCAGGATGATCTCGCGACCCTGAGTTCCCTTGAGGAACCGTCCCTGGCTGATCTTTGAGTAGGGTGACAGCGGAGCCACATGAGGACCCGCTCCCCGAATCCGGGTGAGGTAGCTCTTGTCGTTGTGCTCCAGCCGAGCTGAAAAACGAATATCTTCCTGGACACTGACAACGCCTGCCAGCTGCGAAACGCGCTCGACTAAAGACTCGTTCAGCGGGGGGCGTTCGCTTGGACTCGCTTGGCTCGATTCCTCCTCACGGTAATCTCTCAGACTCTGCGCCCGCCCGGCACCCAGGATCTGGAAGGAAGTGAACACCTCTCTGACCTCGAGATTGTCTGCGGTCTGCTCCCGCAGACCTGCGCCGAAGCTCACCATCGCCACCAGCGTGGCAATGGCGATCAAGACTCCAAGACAAGTCAACATGAAGCGCAGACGGGCCTGCCCCACACTTCGAAAAGCTATCTGGAAAACATCGCGCCAGGGTATCAAGGAAGCGCGCTCCCATCCTCTAAGTCGCTCGGTCGGCTCTCTTCAGGGTCCAGCCGGCCGTCGCTCAGTCGAATGAACCGATCAACGTAGCTTGAGAGCAGCTCCATTTCGTGGGTGACGCAGATGACGGTATGTCCTTGCGCGTGCAGACTCTCGAAGATTCTCAGTATCTCCTCCGCGGTGGAGCTGTCGAGGTTGCCAGTCGGCTCATCCGCCAGCAGAAACCCTGGGCTGTTGGCTAGGGCCCTCGCGATCGCTACCCGCTGCTGCTCACCCCCTGACAGTTCTGACGGAAGATGGTTCGCTCGGCCACCAAGACTCACTGTATCCAGTAGCTCAGATGCCTTGGCGGTACGTTGACTGCTTCCCATCCCGGCGAAAGCCATGGCAAGCTCGATGTTCTCCCTGGCCGTCATAGTAGGTACGAGATGAAAGGACTGAAACACAATGCCTACTGTGCGCTGGCGGTGCCAGGCGAGTTCGAGAGGCGTCATCTTGCCCAGGTCTTTGTCATCGACCCACAGAAATCCTGAGGAAGGGCGGTCCAAACCCGCCAGCAGATTCAGCAAGGTCGACTTGCCGGAACCCGAGCGTCCCACGATTCCCAGGAACTCACCTGACTGAACCTCGAAAGACACGTCGTCCAAGGCGTTGATCGTCTTCCCGCCCAGAGTGTAACTCCTGGTCAAATTCTCAGCCCTGAGTCCCGTCATTGGTTCGTTCTCATCAATTCAGTCGGTGTGCCAGCGGTCTTGCGGTAGCCACAGCCTCCCCTCCATTGTCACTCATTCGGGGCTCTCACTGCCAGTATTCGTTCGCGCTTCGAGCTCTCCCCCGTTTAGAATCTGGCATCGCCCCCGAGGTGGTTGATGCTCTCCGAGGTGTCCTTGAAAGATTGCGCCGTTTGCGTAATGATCGCATGAATGAAGTCGATTCCATTTTCCCTTCTTTTGGCGCTGGCCGCGGTGTCTCCGGACGTCCAGGAGAAACGAGACCTGCGTTACTACGACGGCTCGGGAGCCCACTCGAAAAAGCACCTTCTCAATCTGTATCTCCCGATTGATCGGAAGGATCATCCGATCCTGATCTTCGTACACGGAGGGTCCTGGAAGAGAGGAGATAAGGATGCTTACGGCGGCGCCTATGCCAGGCTGGGTCGGAGCCTGGCGCGAACCGGACTTGCGGTGGCGATCATCAACTACCGTCTCTCTCCCGAAGTACGTCACCCCGAACACGCACGCGATGTTGCCAGAGCGCTGGCCTGGGTTCACAACAATTCGGAGCTCTATGGCTGGCATCAGAGAAAGATATTCTTGATGGGCCATTCGTCGGGAGCACACTTGTCGTCCCTCGTAGCTGTGGATCCTTCCTACCTGGCTGAGCAGGGGCTCAAGCCCAACGTGGTCCGGGGAGTCGTGGCGATTAGTGGGGTATACGACTTGGAACTTACCGGCATTGCGGGTCAGTTTTTGTACGAGTCAGTGTTTGGCACCGAGCGCCAGATGCTGCGGGAGGCTTCCCCGACTTCGCAGGTGGGGACCGTGCCCGCTCCTTTTCTGCTGCTCTATGCCGAACAGGACTATGTGACAGCGGATTTCCAAGCCCGCCGATTTCAAAAGGCACTGAAAGCCGCCGGAGGCAAGGCCAGCACCCGAGCTATTCCCGACAGTAACCATATGAACATCATTGTGGGCGCGGCCAGAGAGGGAGATCTGTTACAGGAAGAAGTTCTGGCCTTCATCAACCGTCTGGCTCCTTAGGGTCTGCGCGCACAGGAGCGAGGTGAATCCTGAAGGGATTCCGTATTTCAGCCCAGGGTTTCCCAACCCTGGGTCAGCGGCGCTTACCCTGGATTTCAACCCAGAATGGGTTGCGTACAGAAGAGCAACAAACGCTCAGGACGCAACCCATTCTGGGTTGATTATTAAAGCGTTAACGCTCTTACCCAGGGTTCGGAAACCCTGGGCTGGAATACGCAATCCCATTGGGATTGACCTCGCTTGGTCTGACGGGATCCCTTTCCCATCCTTCCGATGTCCGGATCGAACCGAACCCACACGAGTTGGGTAACGGCGGAAATCCCATTTGAAATCGTTTCCAGTCTACTATCCCTTTAACTGATTGATCACAATCATGTTGTCACGATATTTAAATCGTTTGACCGGATAGTAGTGAAATGGAACACTTAGCCCCATGTCTCCACACGGCCCTACCCTCCAGGGAAAGCTGATCTGGGCGGGAGAACACTGGATCAACTATCTGCGACCAGCCGGTGGCGACACCGATAGCGCTCAGCTGAGCCTGTATCACAGCAGTTACAGCCCAGCCGGGGAAGGAAACGTTGCCTTCGTCATCATTCCAGGTACCCTGGAAGCGGTATGTACCGACAACCGGGATCTACTGGAATTTATTCTCGAAACCATGATCCGAGGCAAGAATGCCTCATTCGACCGGGAACTCCCGGTTCTCGATGCAGCGTTCCGGCGAGGAGGAGATGTTCGCCACGCGCCTTCCTGGAGCATTGAGCTTCCGGGTCACCTTCTCGAGGCTTCCTGGAGCCAGTTCGATGAGCCAGTCATGGTCTATCGTTCAGACCGCAAGATCCAGCAGCGTAGGCCCACCTTTACCTTGCTTTTCTTTGCCCAGGAGGGAGCGATTTTTTGGGACGATATATCGCTTCCAGGTCGTCCCTACCGTCGCGATATCTGGCGAGAGGCGATCGGGGGAGAGGCACGAAGTTCCTGTGTTTTCGCGCTCGCCGAGACCATGATTCAGCCGCCGGACTGAGCCAGGACGGATCATTGAAGCGACGTATTAGACTGGTAGTGAGAAATGCGTCTAAAGTTTGTGTCTCGACCGCCGATACGATTCTCAGGAGCTGATCCTGGCAGATACAGCGAAGCGCTGGTCTAGGGAGCGAAGTTCCCCAGGCCAGCGCGACCAACTTCAAGACGTGAGAATCGACCGATTGAACCTCGCCACTAGCCACAATCCCGATCGTAAAGAGACACCTTCGATCCTGGGTGAGCGGGACGAGCGCGAGCTGGTCCTCCAGGTACAAGAGGCCGTCGATGTAGTGCTGGGAAGCGCCGCCAAGCAGATGGGCGTGGACAAATCGGCTCTGGCGAAGATCCTCTGGAAGAACGGCCTGCTGAGTCAAGCAGGCAGTGAACTCCTCGAGTCCCGCCCTCCCGATCAGTGGGACCTGAGAAGATGAGCCTCCCCCTGTGATAATCTTCCCGCGTGTCTTCCCAGCCCAATTCTTCTAATTGGAGGGCCTCCCTCCACGGTGGGCACTCGGGCGAGTACTGTGAGCACGCCCAGGGCACCCTGCCCCAGATACTCGACTCCGCACTAGCTGCCGGATACCAGACCTTCGGCGTCAGCGAGCATGCACCCCGTCTCGGAAAGAGATTCTTGTATCCCAGTGAGGTTGAGAAGGGGTGGACTGTGGAGAAACTCGAAGAAGACTTCGAGCGCTATGCTGGTGCCATTTCCGGGCTCGTAGAGGAGTATCGAGG
>JAKZYH010000364.1:0-6328 GCA_047514575.1 Acidobacteriota bacterium
GTCGCCAGGGGACTCTCCAAGCCGAAGGTAAGGCTGCGGCTACCTCGATCGGCCAGAATATTCGAAACCAGATACGCGGCCTCCGCCGAAAGCACCCTTCGTGGCTGGCCCCCCGCCGCAGCCTGGGAGAGCCGGAGACCGCTCCGGCTGCCGTCGTTTGCGAGAGTACGATAGCCGTTGACCAGATCCCAGAGAGTCACCTCGGCTGAACCCAGAGCGAGAGACAGTCCGTAGTGCTGCCCCGAGTTCAGTCGGCGGAAACCGAGATCATCCAACTGCTTCACGAAGCGATCGACGCCCACCAGGTCCAGAACTCTTACCGCCGGAATATTGAGTGAAGAGGCCAGTGCGACTCGAGCCGACACCAATCCTCTGAAGTCGCCTTCATAGTTGGAAGGACGGTAGATTCCGTTGATCAGAGAGACATCGACAGGACTGTCATCGATCAGGGAAGCAGGCGTGAGGAGCCGATTCTGGAAGGCCAGAGCATACAGAAATGGTTTGAGCGTCGAGCCCGCCTGACGCCATGCTCGAACGCCGTCAACATAGCGGGCCGACGAGACTCTAGCCGCGTTGCCCAGGTAGGCAAGGACCTCACCACTTCGGTTTTCGACGACCAACAGGGCTCCGTCCTGAACGTTGCGGTCACGGATCTCCAGCAGCTTCCGCTGCAGCGTCTGGAGGCAGAAACGCTGGAGTTCAGCGTCCAGGGTGGACAAGAGCTCCCTCGTGTTCCTCCCCTTGGATCGGCTCGATCTCAATAGTGTCCTGGCTACGTGGGGTGCGATATCAGCCTGCGGCCGAATGTTGTGCCTCTCGTCGACCGCGTCGCTTACCGCTTTTCGGATTCCTTCCCCCGCTGTCTCCCAGCCCAGCAGGCCGGCGAGCTGACTGGCCCGTCTCATTACATCCGTCTTCGAAGCGTTCGGAGCGCGAATCAAACAGGCCAGGACCAGAGATTCGTTGCGGGCGAGACCGTGAGCCGCTTTTCCAAACAAACCTTGAGAGGCAGCCGATATGCCCTGCAATTCGCCGCGAAAACTCACGAGGTTGAGGTAGGCTTCTAGGATCTCGGCCTTCGACCACCGTCCTTCCATCTCGTAGGCCACCAGAATCTGTTTCCACTTCTGCGACAGCGATCGTTGTCCTTTCCGGGATCTCAAATCCGGGTGAAGCAAAGAGGCAAGCTGCATGCTGATAGTGCTGGCCCCACGTGTCCTGCCCTTGACGAGGGTCTGGTGCAGGGCTGATGCCAGAGCCCTCCAATCCACTCCCCCATGTTCCCGGAAACGTCGGTCCTCAGCTTGAAGACACGCCTGCATCAAGGCCGGAGAAATCTCCCTGAGAGTGAGCCAGTCCAGCCTTCGTGACCTATCGTCCACCCGAATCTCGTGCAGCAGTGTCCCCTCCCGATCTAGCAGCCTGGCACTCGAGGATCGGTACCGTTCTCTCACTTCTGTGTAGGATGGAACAGGCTCTTGAAAGCCTGGAAGGACCTGGAAGAAAACGATTGCCAAACTGGCGGCCGAAAGAGCGCCTGCGGCAATGAGGAGAATCCCTTTCTTCACGGATGTACCCTTATGGATGGATTCGGAGACTCCCCGAAAATCTCGGGAAAGTAGAGGGCTTCTATACGTGTAGGTGGAAGATTGAACGCCCCCGGGTTGTTTAATCTGATCGTGTACTCAAAGGTCCACTCCCCCTGGGGAACATAGTCGTAGTAGGCCCGAAACGATTCCAGAGAACGCTCTTCGAAGGAGGGCCAGACTCGTCCGCCACGCTCTTCATCCTGAGTCAGCAGCTGCGAGTCTCGACCCAGGCCGCTTCCCAGAATGACTGTCCCGGCCGGAATCGGATCGCTCAGGGCCACCCAGGTCATATCCGACTGGGCTTCGAGCTGCAGCCGAACCCGAAGAATATCCCCGACGCTCCATCTGGATGCGTCCTTGACCTCGACCGCTCTCAGGGTCTTGCGAATCAGGAATCCATTCGAGATGGCTTCCTTCAAAGGAATGGCAGCCAGGCTGGTCAGTGAGAGCCAGGGTTGCCCCCTTCCTGTGTGCGCAACGCTCAGACTCTCCTGGGACGAGGGCCAGTCCAGAGTCAATTGCGTTCCGTCGCCATGATCCGCCCAATTCACCGTATCAGACATCGTCTCCAGAGAGATCGTGGTGAGACCCGAGGGCGGCTCCCGCTGGTAGGCCTGCGAGAACTTCCTCATGGCCAACATTCCCCAGGCGTTGGCGGTGGTCAGATCCCAGTGTCCTTGCTGCTGCCGGGATAGCGCACCCTGCACCAGTCGTGGCATGTCTTGATCCCATTTCTTGGTCTCCAGCAGGGACAGGATCAGACGCACCACGTTCGCATCCGTAGAAACCATCAGCCACCACAGGCGATCGCTGCCTTCCGTGGAAAAACTCATCCTTCTGCCACGAAAGTCGAGCCGGGACCTGAGGACCTGTTCCGCCTGTTGCAGCTGACGTTTTCGCCCTGAAACGGAAATCATGCGACTCAGGATGTTGAACCAGTCGATGACAGCCGAAGTGGGCCAAAGATTGGGCACGATTGTTAAACCAGAGAGCAGCTCGGGCTTGGCCTGACCGTATCGCGAGAGGGCTTCGATGGCTGACAGGATTCTCACGCTCAAATCGGCAGTCGAAAGTGGCGAAGGACGAATCACGATTCCCTCGATGAATCCGCGGAGTCCTGAAACCATCTTGTTCAGGCTGTCGGTCGGGATCTCCCAGCCAACCTCGTGCCCGAGGGCGAGGACATACGACGTCAACACCGGACTACCCCGGTGTTTGGACGGAAAGTATCTGACTAGACCGTCTGCATCGAGGTAGGCTGGCAGATTCTGCATCAAGACACGCCAGCTCCTCTCTTCATCCAAAGCCACTGCCCGCGAGATCCTCTGCTCGAAGCAGTTGTAGGGATAGTCCCGCATATATTCCTTCACCGTGCCCAGACCGTTCAGAAGCGTTCGCCGGAACTCCAGACGAAGTCCTCCCTTCCCGGCAACGGCGTTGGCGGGCCTTTCAACACGGGTCTGGAAGTCCTTATCGAGCCGGGCGATCGTGGCTTGAATGGGTCGCGTAGGAACCAGAGGGACGACTTTCTGCTTCACCGCGATTCGGTCCAGCGGGCCCTCCGTGTTGGACACCTCGATCTCATAGGTGAGGACATCGATGTCAGCAGGAGCCGTCACCTCCCAACCTACTACTCGCGACTGTCCAGACCGCAACCGCAGTTCCTCGCTGGGCATTGTTCGCTCCACTTCGCGGATGCTGGCCGCGACCTTGATGTTCATATCCTTCTGGCTGGCGTTGCGGACGGTGAAGTCGGAACGAACCCTGTCTCCTTCCCGGATCATTGGGGCAACGCCGGAAAAGATCATCAGATCCTGGGTCGCTCGAATCGAGGCCGCTCCGGTTCCGAACCGATCTGGTCCTCCGGTCGCGATCGCTACGATTCGGAAGCTGGTCACGGAGTCGTTCAAGGGAACTTCGACCGAAGCTTGACCCTCTGAATCCAGGACAACATGACTTTTCCACAGCAACAGGGTGTCAAAGAGCTCTCGAGTCATCTGCTTGCCCCCGCCGCCGCCATGAGGTAACGCCTTCAATCCGAAGTGCCTCTTCCCCACGACCTGCATTTGAGCGGTGAAGGTCTCTACGCCATATCTCCTCTGCCCCATCATGGCATCGAGGAGCCGCCAACTTTCGTTGGGTTGAAGTTCTAGTAAACCTTCGTCGACGGCAACGACCGTTACCTCCGTCCCCTCTGGTGGAAGAGCTCCTTCCGCTGTCCGCACTTCGATCTCGACTAGAGCCTTCTCTCGAACCTTGTAGACCTGCCTCTCCGGCGTGACCTCGACCTTTAACTGGTGATCCCTCCAGCCCACTTTGAGCTCTGCGATTCCCAACTTGTAGGCCGGTTTCGCTAGATCCAACAGAGCCGTGGGCTGACTCTCGCCTACCCTACCCCTCACTACCAGAACGGAAACGAATACGTTGGGAGCATAGTGAGGCAGCACTGGAACCTCGATCACCGGATTCTTGCCGGTTAGTCTCCTCACCAGAACCTCACCGACTCCTTCTCGCTCCACCGAGACCAGGGCGGTCGCCTCACGAAAGGGCATTCTGACCTCGAGTTTGGCTGTCTCTCCTGCTTGGTAGTGCCTCTTCTCCGGCAGGATGTCGATGCGGTCATGATCCTGAGCCCGAAACCAGGCCTCTTCCTCTCCGGCCACCCGAACGGAGCGGTGGGCAGTGCTGGCCCGGCCCTCCGAATCGCTGACGCTCGCCTGCAGGACGATTCTTCCGCTAACCGGAGACGTCGATTCGCAAAGGAGCAGTCCCTGCTCATTCGTCGTCCCACCACAGAGAAAGCCGCGGGACTTGATTTCCTCGAAATGCTCGTATCCGTAAAAGCCCCCTACCAGGCGCTTCCGGTGAGAGTAGGTCTTCCTTTCGAGGAGGTCGACCTGAACAGCCGCATCAGGGACCGGCTTGCCTTTCAGATCCGAGACGGCGACAGAGAATCTGAGAGCGTCCTTTGTCAGCAACCAGCTCTCGGGTTTGATCCCGACCAACCATTCCGAAGGCCAGATTGGGATGCGTGAGGAAACCGTCTGAGTTTCGCCGTTGGGATCCTTGAACTCCAACTCAGCCAACATCTCCATCGGCCTTTCCAACCCGGGTAGATGTGGAAGACTGGTCCGAACGGACCCGGCTGAGTCGAGCGTAAGGTCGACCAGTTTTAGCTCAACAGCCTCAGCTCTTTCTGACCTCCCGCCTCGAATCAGCCCTTCTTGCACCTGACCGTTTGCGAAAGTGAATCCTTCGAACTCAGGAAAGGAAGGTCTAGCGCGAGGCTTGGGCTCATACCTCAGCCGGACCGGCAGTCCGGCAGCTCCCCCGCCGGCCAGATATTCCACACTCAAATCGACTTCGATTTCAGAAGGACGGATCAGATCAGACGAAGGTGCCCGGATGCTTCCGCGCATCAAAGGGACCCTGTATTCTTCGACCCGGAAAGATCCCGAATACCAGCGGGACCCTCTCCAAGAATCGTCGTCGGTCGCGAGGAAGGTGCTGTACCTTCCCAGTCTGGCAGCCCGGGGAATCGTCCACTCTCCCTGGGACGATCCAGCCGTATCCCAAGTCAGCGGAAACTTGAGTTCCTGATCTGCTCCGGGCTGTTGAATGACCAGCTGGGTCGGTCTTTCGTCCTCGGCGACGAAGGAGAAACCAGAGGTCGCTCGCTTTCGCAGAATGTGCTTCATGTGAAGTGTCTCGCCCGCCCTCAAGAGAGACCGATCCAGAAGCGTGTGAGCGCTGAGGAGCGAGGAGTCATATTCGATCGGGAGCCTGAACCTCCAGGCCTCGATACCTTGGTTCCAGCTGGAGTGGACGAAGCTCAGATCGTCCTGGAACTGGGCAGTCACGATGAATCCACTCTCAAAACTGCGCGCCGACCAACGTTTCTGGCGCTCATTCGCTGGCAGGCCTTCGATTCGCACCACTCCATTGGCATCGGTACGCCCTTCCCAGAGGAGCTTCGCCTCGCAGTCTCTTACCTCGACCGTGGCGTCCTTTACAGGCTCTCCGCTGTCCAGGGCGGTCACCCAGGCAATGGAGGAATCAAGTCCCCACTTGAAATGCACCGCCAGGTTCGTCACCAGGACTGTCGTCGGCACATACATCCTCGTATCTTTGCCAAGGAGGGCATTTCCCAAGATCCGGCTTTCCAGCTCGACGACGTAAAACCCGGGGCGCGGGATGGGAATTCCGACTACCTCGAACGCCCCTGGTCCGTTGGGGGTAGGAATGGTGAACTTCGTCGTCTGTGGAGCCGACACGGAATCGAAAACAGACTCTCCACGGTCGTCGAAGTCTCTTTTGTGTATCTTCCAGAGCCACCACAGAATGCTTTCGATTCGACGTGGATCCACCCGGTACAGGCGGGCCGGAAGGATATCCGGAGGATTGATGCCCAAAGCCGCGAAGTCGAGGTCGGCCTCCAGTTTCCGGACGGTTAGAGGAAGTCGAGGATTCGCCTTCGCCTCCAGGATCCCGAAGCGGCCGCTGAACTTCGCTAACGGCGGGTACTCGTCAGTGCGTACCGCCAACGGAAAGCGATTCTCGTTGACCAGAGAGCGTCCGGCGTCATCGCGAACATCTGCCGAGAGCTTCACGAGAAAGTTGGCTTCTGGTGGGAAGGGAGCTTTGAATCTGACGCTGTCGACACGCTCCGACCGCAACTTCTCCGGTTCCCAGATCTTCCCCTCTGCTCCGACCAGGGCAATCCCCTCGGCGGCGTCCCG
>JAKZYH010000365.1:0-8308 GCA_047514575.1 Acidobacteriota bacterium
GACGATCCTCTCCGCCAGGATGGAGAGGGCCGGATGTTCGAAGGGAACACGCCGTTGCTCTGGGTGATTCAAGACCGTTTGGCTGCGCAAGTCGTGATCGCGCGTTTCCAGAGGTAGGAGCTTCAACCGACTGCGATCGAAGATGGGGAAGCGCATTCTCAGCCTTCCTTCCAGAGGTGACGAAACAGCACTTCGTAGTCTCGAAAGTCAGGAATGACGAAATCGGCGCCGGCCTGGATCAGCCTTTCTCTCTTCCAGGGGTCAGGACGGCCACTGAGGCCAGCCTCATCAGTTGCAACGGCCACACCGGTGCCGCCTACCAGCTTGACGTTTTCTATTTCCACATACCCGTCGCCGAAGCCGATCAGGACGGAACCATCGATGTCGTTTCCGCTCAAAATCCTTTGGATGATCAGCCGCTTCGAAGAGCTCTTGTAGTCTGCTACGGCACCGTAGACTTCGCCTCTGAAGAAGACATCGAGACCGAGGAGGGCGACCTCCTCCCGGACATACTCTTCATCGGTTCCGCTGGCCAGGTACAGATCGACACCCCGTGCTCTCAATCCCTCCAGGGCATCCCGAGCGAACGGAACCAGCAGATCCCGTGGTTCCTGACTCCCACTGCGCAAGCCTTCTTTGCGAGCATGGATCTTCCTCTCCAAACGGTCGAGAAACTCTTTCTTGTATGTTAGAGGGTCCTCAGACTCCCGGCCGCGAGCGGTCACCTCCTCTGCCAGCCGGATCATCTGGTAGATCGTCTGTCTTCCGGTTAGCTCCTTGACAAACTGCGTGGCCAAGCGAGTAAGGTCCTCTTCAGTCTCCTGCGTGTCGGTCTGCAGGAGAACCTCCACCATCATGGCGATCATAACCTCGAGCCAGCCTTCGCGGATCAGACTCAGGGTGCCATCGAAATCGAACAGGGCACAGCTGGGGGGCGGGTTCGAGGAAACTTGACGGATTACTTCGACTGTCGAGGAGTCTTGGAGGTAGTGAGGAGGTTGCCGTCGTAGATGGCCAAGCATCGTCTTCCTCCTCCTGCCTTGATCTCGCCTCACAAGCCCCATCTGCAAACGTCACCGTAGACTTGAGACGCTCTGTATAACAGAAACCGGCGTTTGAGGCCACCGGTGCTAGAGCAGGGAACAAGCCGTTTCAAGCAAGCCGCCGCAGCGCAGGATGTTTACTTGTCAGGATGTTGGAGAAGGAAGAGACAGAAGCCTGACCTTCACGGAGTGGGTGACAGGCATTAGGGTCAAGCCTCTGTCTCTATACCGGGAGCCAAGTTCGCCCTGTTGACGGATTGCCATTTCCGCCGGGAGAACTACCCCGGAAATTGGCGTAGCTCAAAGCTACAGGCTTCTTGCTCAGGCTTGCTGAAACTCAGGGCCTGAGCTGAAGATGATCGAATCTCTAGAATGGCCAGCCCCCATCCCAGAAGAAATGAAACCAATCCGACCAAATGATCGACCAAAAAAAGACGGTACCTACTAGCTTCCTCATCTCACGTTCCTCCCAAAGAACTGGTTGCTGTTTGCGTATCGCTTTCCCTTCCGCCGTGAGCGGGTTCGCCAGGAAGGTAAGCAGGTCCTGGGCCAAAACTTTGACGGAGGCCGCCAGAAAAATGGTAACACCCTTAGAATGATTATCTTGAGGAAGAAAAAATGACTAGAGAGCTCCCCTCTCTCCGAATCGGGGTTCCCAGAAAAGCGTCAACAAACCGACACTCCAGTGCCAGAAATATGTCGCTTGCGGGTCGGACTTCTTGGTGGATCGCTATAGCCCGCATTTCTCATCGCTGGTCTACTGCGTCGCCGCAAACATCCGTCCTGGCTGCGTTACGCTCCGTCGGCCTCCTCGACGTACTGCACGAGTACGACTGCGGGGGCTCGCCACGAGTGGTCTCGGTCGCAAGCCTTGCCAGAACGGCTTTTGCGGCGCCTCGCTACGACAAGCGATGAGAAATCCGGGTTAGGACTCGTCCGTCGGATCGAGGGATGAAGCCCAGCGGAGAATCGTGGAACGGGCTGCGCGGGTCTCGTCGAGGCGGCTTCTCTTAGCACGAACCGGTGCCTCACGTACCAGCTCAGGCTGTCGCTCAGCTTCTCGACTGATTGCGATCATCGCATCTGCGAAGGCATCGAGCTCCTCTTTGCTTTCGCTTTCCGAAGGCTCGATCATGATCGCGCCCGGGACGATCAATGGAAAATAGACCGTCGGAGGGTGGAAGCCGTAATCGATGAGTCGTTTGGCAATATCGAGAGTTCGAACTCCCAGCTTTTCCTGGTGCTTGTCAGAGAGCACAACCTCGTGCATACAGGGGGTGGAGTAGGGCAGATGGAAGTGCTCATTGAGGCGGCTACGGAGATAGTTGGCGTTCAATACTGCCGTTTCCGTGATCTCCTTCAGCCCTTCACGTCCGCAGCTGAGAATGTAGCACAGTGCACGGACGGCCATCCCGAAGTTCCCCCAGAAGGCGTGCACTGGGCCGATGGAGTGAGACCGGTTATCCTCGGCGCGATAGGTCCCCTCCACTTTGTCGACGACGGGAAGGGGAAGGAAGGGGACCAGCTGCTGCTTACAGGCGACGGCCCCGCAGCCCGGTCCACCGCCACCATGAGGGGTGGAGAACGTCTTGTGGAGATTCAGGTGGAGGATGTCGATCCCCATGTCTCCCGGTCGAGCATACCCCATGAGCGCGTTGAAGTTGGCCCCGTCCATGTAGATGAGTCCACCCTGCTCGTGAACGATTCGGCTGATCTCCTGGATATCTTGCTCGAAGATGCCCAAGGTATTCGGGTTGGTCAGCATCAGACAGGCCACATCCTCATTCATTTCTCGAGCCAAGGCCTGGCTGTCGATGCGTCCTGACTTGTCCGAAGGAATCGAGATGACCTCATAACCCGCAATCGTCGCGCTGGCGGGATTGGTGCCGTGGGCAGAGTCGGGAATCAGGACATGTTTTCGAGGCCTACCCTGACGCACGTGGTGGGCTCGAATCATGAGGATACCCACGAGCTCACCCTGGGAACCGGCCGCAGGCTGCAGCGTGACTCCGTCCATTCCGGTCAGCTCCTGGAGATACTCTTGGAGCCGATAGAGGATCTCGAGGTTGCCCTGAACCTGTTCTTCCTCCTGAAGAGGGTGAGTGCCGGCTATCTCGGGTATGCGGGCCGCTCTCTCGTTCAACTTGGGGTTGTACTTCATGGTGCAGGAGCCCAATGGATACATCCCCAGGTCAATGTTGTAGTTCCAGGTGGACATCCGGGTATAGTGCCGGATGATCTCTACCTCACTCACCTCGGGGAAATCCGTGACTTCTGAGCGCAGATACTTGGCGTCGAGAATCTCGGCGGCAGGCATATCGTCGACGTCAATCGGGGAGAGGCTGTAGGCGGCTTTTCCGGGTGAGGATCGGTCGAAAATCAGAGGCTCATCGATGTTGAAGACTTGCGTGGTGCGGCTCATGCTGAAACCTGGACCTCCTGGAAGACCTGAACGAAGCGTTCAATCTGAGCCCGTGAATTGCGCTCGGTGACACAGACCAGCACTTGATCTGACCGATCGGGAAAGTAGCGGCCCAGGTTCAAACCACCAACAATCGACTCCTCGAACAGACGCCGATTCAGCTCGTCGGGGTCATCCGTCCTGAAGACCATCTCGTTGAAGATGGGTCCGGAGAAAACCTGATGCTCCTGGAGCTGTTTTCGCAGGAAGTGGGCCGCCTTCAAATTCTGTTCGGCCAACTCCCGGATTCCCCGTTTCCCTAGAGTGGAGAGGAAGATCGCAGCGATGAGAGCACACAGTCCCTGGTTGGTACAGATGTTGGAGGTGGCCTTCTCTCTGCGGATATGCTGCTCCCGGGTTGCCAGGGTCAGGACGTATCCGACTCGATCTTGATCGTCGACCGTCTGGCCCACCAATCTTCCCGGCATTTGTCGCTTGAAGCGGTCCCGGGTGGCGAAGAAACCCAGATAGGGTCCCCCAAAGCCGAGTGGGATTCCGAACGATTGGCCTTCACCCACGACGATGTCCGCTCCGAGTTCCCCGGGAGGCTTCAAGAGTCCGAGGGAGAGACCCTCGGCCACCACGGCGATAACCAGGGCCCCTTTCTTGTGAGCGAGATCTGCGATTTCCTGGATGTCCTCGATGACGCCGAAGAAATTGGGGGATTGCACGACGACGGCCGCCGATTGATCGTTTAGTTCTGCTTCCAGCTGATTCAGATTGAGGGTTCCCCTTGACGAAAGCGGGAGAGATCCCACTTTTAGATGGTTCGAAGAGTAGGTTCTAAGGACCTGTTCGTACCGGGGATGGAGACTGGCAGGGATGAGGATCTGGTCCCTTCGGGTGACGCGGGCAGCCATGAGGGCAGCCTCGGCCAGCGAGCTGCTGCCGTCGTAGAGGCTGCTGTTGGCAACCTCCATACCGGTGAGCTGGCTGACGAGCGTCTGGTATTCGAACATGGCCTGAAGAGTACCCTGGCAGACCTCGGGCTGGTAAGGAGTGTAGGCGGTGTAAAACTCGGCCCGGGAGATGATGGAATCGATTATGGTGGGGATGAAGTGATTATAGGCTCCCGCTCCAAGGAAGCAGCCGTAGTCCTCGGTGGAGGCATTCTTCTTGCCTAGCGACTTGAAGTATTCCAGGAGGGACGCCTCAGGTACGGCGCTGGGGATGTCCAGATCCCGCTCCAACCGCACGCCCTCTGGGATCGAGTGAAACAGATCCTCGGTCTGCTCGATTCCGATCACCTCGAGCATCTCTCTCCGTTCTTCCGCCGTCAGAGAGACATAGCGCACCGATTACTCCTCCCCATGTGCTGCGGATTCTTCTTGTAGGTACTCAAGATAGGTTTCCGCTGACATGAGACCTTCCAACTCGGCAGGGTCTTCGATTCGAATCTGGATCATCCATCCTTTCCCATAAGCATCGTCGTTCACAAGCTCGGGGGCGCTTTCCAGAGCATCGTTGACCCGCGTCACTTCGCCGGTAACTGGGCTGTAGAGGTCGGAAAGGGCCTTTACCGATTCAACTGTCCCGAAGGAGGCCTGTGCTTTCAGGGACGTGCCTGCGGCGGGCAGCTCGACGTAAACCACGTCGCCCAGCTCACATTGGGCGTGGTCCGTGATGCCGACCTTCGCCAGGTCGCCCTCCACTGAAATCCATTCGTGCTCACTGGTGTATTGGAGATTATCTGGGACGCTCATTTCACCTCCGTCGCGATTGATCTTTGAATCAGGGCACTGGAAATCCAGACTGCGCCAGCGTGCGGCCGGAAAACACTCTGATGTGGGTGGTGCCATGCGGAGTTGATCTGTACTGGATCGAGTCTGTGGTGAGATGGGTTTCCGTTGTCAGCGCCATCAGTTCCAAACAAGACCCCTACCCATGAGAGGTTCCTTTTATCCTAGTTCTCTTTGTGGATCAACAGGATTCAGACGCGCTGATAAAATGGCCCTGATACTACTGCTGCACGTAAGCGCTTCGATCGCACTTCTATTTCGATCTGCTGGCCGGGATTTGCGTCCTCGGCGGGCAGATAGGCGAGTCCGATACTGCTTCCTAGAGAAGGCGCATAGCTGCCGCTGGTGACTTCGCCGACGCGCTCTGAATGGAGGAAAACTGGGTAGTGATCTCGGGCGATCCCACGGTCTTGCAGCTCGAATCCTGCCAGCTTGCGCGAAGCACCCTTTTGTTTGAGTGCCAACAGGGCCTCCTTCCCGACGAAGTCGGCGCCTCCGAGCTTCACAATCCAGCCCAGGCCTGCTTCCCAGGGGTTGGTTGTCTGATCGATATCATTTCCGTACAGAGGGTAGCGAACCTCCAGGCGCAGGGTGTTGCGGGCTGCGAGACCTACGGGTTTGATTCCGAAGGACCGCCCCTCCTCCAGGATCGCCCTCCAAACGGACTCCGCCTGATTCGAGGCCAGGTAGATTTCAAACCCGTCTTCGCCCGTGTATCCGGTCCGGGAGATCAAAGCGGGTACGCCGGTGATTTTCCCCAGGAAACTCCAATAATACTTTAGAGATCCCAGCTCGCCCTCGACCAGGGGGCTCAGCAGTGCTTCTGCCTGGGGTCCTTGAACTGCGAACTGAGCATATTGATCGCTCCTGTCGCAGACCTCAACCTCTCCCTCCTGGTGCTGGAGGATCCACTGAAAGTCTTTCTCCTGGTTGGAGGCGTTGACACACATGAAAATGCGCTCGGCATGGATTCTATAGAGGACGATGTCATCCACAAAAGTGCCATTCGAATAGAGGAGTGCAGAATATTGAGCCTGACCATCTGCCAGGCGCTCAACGTCGTTGCAGGTAACCTTCTGCACCAGTTCAAGCGCATCCTTTCCCGAGATCTCGATCTGACCCATGTGGCTGACGTCAAAAATGCCGACCGCCGACCGCACCGCCAGGTGTTCCTCCAAGGCACTATTGTATTGGACGGGCATCTGCCAGCCCGCGAACTCAACCATTCGAGCGCCGAGTTCCTTGTGAACGGAGTGAATCGGAGTCTTTCTCATATTTACTCTGTCTCGAGAGTCTTGAATTCTGACCTCTGAGAAACCGATGAAAAAAACAACATGCTGCGCGGGCGAAATCCATCGGAATCTCCCTTTCGTCCCGCGAAGATGCGGATGCTTCTGTCACGGCCTATCCTGGACTGGAAGTCGTAGAGAGCGTTAAGGCTTCTCATGTGCACTTCTTCCTCGTTGGTAGGTTCAGGGTCGAACACGATGCTTACGGTTACCAGTTCCGTCCCTGCGTACGCCTGGTGCACTTTGTAGTCGTCCCCCAGGATCTCCGAAAACTCCCGCTGGATCTCTGTTGATACCTCCATGTCTTCGGGGGCGGAAGCAGGGCCCGAAAAGAAGACACTGTAGAAGATCAGAACCGGGAGGCCAATGGCAACGAGGATCATCACCAAGCTGGTTCTCATGCGACCCGTCCCATGAGTGTCAATTCTATCATGGGCCAGCACAAGCTGATGAACCTTTGAAGGTCCGGCTCTATCTATCAGAGCGGTAACTTTATTGGGGCTTGCACCTGGGTCCCAGGTGGGATTCGGGTGAACTAAAACGGGAGATGAACATGAACGTTTCAGACGAAATCAAGAACTATCGGGATCCTTTGTTCGCCGCCGTCGGTGAAGGCCGTAAACCAGCCAAGGCTGCCTCCCAGTCTGATGGGGGTGCGATGAAGATCTGGCCCTTCGTAGCCCTTTTTGGGATTGGCATGGCCGCCCTCGGGTTTCTCCTCTGGCAGGCTCAGCAGCAGATCGATGATCTGGGTACCCGCCTGGTCGAGAGCCAAACGCAGCTGGGAGAAGTCTCAGAGAATCTCCAAGCCTCGGGGGAGAGGATCGAGGGCCTGCAAGAGGAGATGGAACAGAGTGGATCGAAAATCAGCACCCATGGCAAGAAGCTGAAGCAACATCAAGGGAAGCTCAGCCAACATCAAGGCCTGTATTCTGACTTGAAGTCCGAGCAGCAGCAGCAGGGCAGGGAACTGGAGGCCGTCGCTCTGAAGAAGGCGGACCGCTCGCAATTGGAGGAGTTGCAGGGGCAGACGGAGGGGATCAAGAACGAAGTCGCTCTGGTCAATGCGGGTCTCGCAGACGTGCGGGAGTCCTCCTCTACGAATCGAGCTAGCATCGGGCGAGCAGAAGAGAAGATCTCCAGCCTGGATAAGGGACTGGGCGATACCCAATCTCATCTCTCTCGGGTTGCTGAATCGTTGAAGAGAGACCGCTACGATTTCGAGCTCCACGAAAAGGCGGGCTATGTCAAGGTGCGCGAAGTTTCGCTGCGTTTGAAGGACGTGGACCTGAAGAGGCAACGCTACGATCTGGATTTGGTGGTCAATGGGAGATGGATCAGAAAACGCCATCAGAACGCCAACGAGCCGGTTTCTTTCTATGTCAAAGGTGCAGATAAGAACTATGAAGTCGTGATTACGAAGATCGATAAAAAGCAAGTGGCCGGGTACCTCAGCGTGCCCAAAAAGGTACCCGCCGCCTAGTCCATAGCTGTTGACCGACCCTTCACACGCTGACCGGCTAGTCGCCCCTGGTGCGAGCCGGTCAGCCCGTGCGTGGGGTGCCTGCGTGGGGTGACAGTTTCCCGACTGTTTTTTCCAACCAGCCTCGACCTGCATCCAAGCGAAACTTCAGCTTAGGAATCGTAAATAAATAAAGGTAGCATTTCACCATCTAGTGGAGCTAGGTTCTATTACATAGTTCCATTCGCCATGGAACTGGTTGGGCCGGATATGGATCCGCTTCATTTCTTCGTTGGAGACCTTGCGGCCAGTGG
>JAKZYH010000366.1:0-14930 GCA_047514575.1 Acidobacteriota bacterium
CTTCGTCGTCCTCGACGGCCGGAACTTGGCCTCATGTTGCTAACGGCTCAAGTCGTTCGCGGCTCTGTCGGATCGCCGAACGTGATGGTGGGCGATCGTTTGGAACTTGATGCTTGTGATTTGGAGCTTGTTTGTACCTTGCACCTTGTACCTTGAGATTTTCGAAGTTTCAGCTTAGTAGCCCCCCAGCGGTGCTGCCCCATTCGAGAAAGAAACTCTGGTCGAGGGACGTGGCGGTGGCCTCCAGGCCGCCGTATTCTTTCCTTCGAGCCTTTGGCTCGAAAAACGGCGGCTTGGAAGCCACCGCCACTGGTTTTCAGACAATCACCTGGAAGATTCTCTATCTAAATCTAGATCAATGGGTTACGTCCTTTTTCCCTCCGAGCTCCCAAATGAAGTTTCAGCTTAGTCTCCACCTAATCGGTCCGATGCAGTGGACGTCTGCAGGCTCACTTCTCCAGGATCTGTGCCCATTGTCCACTCGTCCGATCCGGAAGATGTCTTCAGGATCAGCCTCCGATCTCCACCTTCCAGTTGCCCACCCTCAACGCGCTGCACGGCTGGATCCTCTCCGTCCGGCGCGAAGCTGAAGACGGATAGAAAGGTCGTCTCGGCGGCCCTCCGCCGCCGAATGATGGTCGAGAGCTCTTCCGAGGCCGGGTTGGAAGGTGAGGTTCCCAGAACAAGGTGACCCTCTGGACACAGTAGGTTGAGATCCAGAAATCCGCCCTCGCAGCGCCAACGGAGCAAGGGCCGCTGCGACTCTTCACAGCTCGTCTTCACCTGAGTGTGAGCGGACACATTTTCAAGCTTCAGGTCTTGGTCGAGACCGGAATCGAAGGAAGACCCAGTGAGCCGGCCTCGAACGTGACAAATCCAGTCGATATCACGGTCAGAGTGATCGGTAACCTGAAACAGGTCGATGAAGTAGTAGTCGCGCCAGAGGATCACCCGCCTCATCTGCACTCCTCGGTACAGACCCTCGCTCCAGCAGACAGAGGCATCGGCGAGCGTGTAGGAATCCTTCACTAGAAAACGATTGAATCTCCCATCAGTCAAGGGTTGGGGCTGGCCATCCACCATTGCCGTTGAGTGACTGGCCGTGTGCCGATACCAGGTCTGGTTGAGCCCAATGCCGTATCCTGGAGTCCCCAGATCAGGGATGATGGAAGCTCCCCCTGCGAAGAACTGAATCCGAAGCTGGTCAAGGTGGCCGTGCTCTCCACCCCCGGGTCCTGCCTTGAGAAAGAGGTAGCTCTCCTTCCCCCGACTCTCAGAGCTGCGCAGAATGGCACAGCCCAGGTCAACCAGGTGTCGGCTCCTCGATGGCGGAGGCTCGCCCGGGGGGACCTCTTCAACACCCTCTAGAAGGGCCTCGAAGCTGGCACGAGGTTGACGCCGGTAGTTCTGCTGCAGGACCCAAGCGAAGACAGGATCTCGAAACCAGGCGAAGGCTGTCTCGTAGAACCCTTCGGCCTGGGGGATCCCGTGCCCCACCCTGTCAAGCAGTCCGATGAAGTGCCAACAGTCGTTCAGGGAAGGGAGCCTCAGATCAGGCTGAGAGATGAGAATCGGGGTCAAGAACATGGACTTCAGAATGCCACCATCGTCGAAGGAGCGATCCGTGGCTCGCAGGATCCTGAGGGTCCAGACCACAGCGTCCAGCATGTAGAAGTGGTAGCTGAGAGACCCCTCCCACCAGATTCCGTCCTCGGAGACACCCTGCTGGAGTTGTGCCCGGAGTCCCAGCGATCCTCCCAGGGCGTCCTCTAGCAGATCGTCATCTTTGAGAACCTGGGCCAGCGTCGCCAGCGCGGCGTTGTTCCAGTTGGTAACGTTGTGAATCTCGGGCCAGCGCACCCGATGAAGATGTTCAGCCGCGGGTCGGAAGAGCTTTCTGGCCAGTTGCTCCCGGACGGACTGCACAAGAGAGTCCTCTAGCAGCGCATAGGCCCAGGCCATACGTATGATCCAGACCGATTCGTCTAGACCCTGCCAGGTAACCACTCCGGGATGGGGATCATACTGGGTGGGGGCCGGCCTCATCTCCAGGTAGCGCTCAGCGTAGCCCTCCAGGATGCCGGTCGCCAGGACCTGGTCTCTTTCTCGACCCGCCTCACCTGATCCAGCCTTCAGGTGACTTCGAAAGGAAAGCTTCAGAGCGGCGTCACTCAACATGTCATTGACGGACCAGAGCCAAGCGCTATCGAAAGGCTCTCCCCTGAACTCGGCTCCATCGACCGGACAGGCGTGGCTATGGGGACTCCGAGGGTCGAAGCTGAGCTGGATGGCATGATCGGGACAGAAGAAATCGTGGTAGTAACCGGCCTGTTGTTCGGGAACTGGTGGCAGGAACTGATGATAGGCATCGGCCCATGTGTCCAGAGCCTCGAGGGCCGCTACGAATGCGGGGAGTCCGGCCTTGGACCGAACGATCCTGCTCCACTCCGGGGACAGAAGCGTCATACCCGGTAGGCCTCGAACGTCTTCTTCGCGATCCCATCCCAATCCAGACGCTGGACGCTAGCCAAGGCCGTTCTCGAGGCAGCGTCCCGATCCCATCCCTGGACTTCCCGCATGGCTTCCAGGAGCGCGTCCTTCCGCTTGGGATCGTAAAGGATGCCACCACCGGGAAGCAGAAAAGAGGGAAGACAGCCCAGGGCAGGCGCGATGACAGGCCGTGCGTGGGAGAGGGAAAGAATCACGCTCCCCGAACTCATGGTGGCATGAAAGGGCAGCACGACGACATCACTGGCGGTAAGGACACGAATCAGGTCCTCATTCGAAGCTTTCATATCTCCGTGTACGAAGTTGGACAAGATTCGGGGATGATCTCCGATCCGACTCCAAAGCGAATCCACGTACTTCGCCGGTCCTCCGCCCGCAGCTAGCATCCAACAAGCGGGCTCCGACAAACGGGAAAAGGCATCGGCGAATTCCTCTATCCCTTTGTAGGGAAGGATTCCACCAATGAACCCGTACACGAAGTCTGATTCCGGAACTCCCAGCTGCGATCGGCACTCCGAACGCGAGAACTGATAGGGGTGGACCCCAATGAAGTGTCCGTGAGGGATGATGAACAGATCATGTGAGCGTCCAAATGCGCGCCTCACCCCGTCGGCGTTGACCTCACAGTGGGCAATGATGGCGGTTGCCAGCCGGCAGAGATGGAGCCGGAACTCGTGATCGATCGCCTGATGAGTTCGGTTGTGCGGGTAGATGTTGTGTGCAGTCCACACCACTTTGTAGCCCAGTTCCCGAGCCAACTCCAGAGAAGCGACCAGGTCCTCCATCTGACGCTGCATGATCTCGGCGTCATCGTGGTAATAGTCGTGGTGGGGCCACTGCCAGTGGAGGACATCAATCCGCCCCTGATTGCGTCGCAAGTATTCAGGACTGTAGTCGACCGAGTACTCGACTTCTGCCCCCTGACGTTCCAAGGCTTCGCAGAGTAGGGCTCCGTAGGGATTGTTCCCTTCGTGGTCGGGAGGAAGACGCTGAGGCTGGTGGTAATAGTAGGCTACGCGCAAGACAGAAGACTCAAGATACAAGTTACAAGTTACAAGTTACAAACAAGCACCAAGCGCCAAATCTCGAACGGGGCTCGGCACCAAGGTGCTCAGCGAATAGACCGCAGAGCCCCGGCTCCAAGGACCCAGCGCAGCGTCGCACAGCCGGTTTCTTTACCGCTTGTGATTTGGTGCTTGAGATTTGTTTGTATCTTGTTTCTTGGAATTTCCCTCAATTCCTTATCCAAAGTTGACTGGATCTGACGCCTGATCCAGTTGCTTTCTCAGTTCTGAGCTCAGACCTCTCTCGAGGGCCTCAAAGGCCTGGTCGATGTGCTCTGGTTTCCTTCCCCCGGTCAGGACGCTGGTGATTCCAGAATGGCCTAGCGTCCAGGCCAGAGCCAGGTCCACGAGAGAGCGTCCTTCCTGGGCAGAGATCTTGCGAAGCCGATCAATGAGCGCAAAATTACGTCGGTGAAAATACGAATCCCTCCAATCGATAGCCAGGTCGAATCGGCTCCCTTGGGGGATGGGACCATCCTTCTTGTACTTTCCCGCTAGAAAGCCTCCGGCGAGGGGACTATAGGAGACGATCCCGAGACCCTGGTCACGACAAAGAGGCATCATCTCCAACTCGATTGCCCGGTCGGCCAGATTGAAGGAGGGTTGGATCGAATCGAAGCGCGACCACCCTTTTCGTTCCTGCTGCCAAAGCGCTTTGGACAGCTGCCAGGCCGCCGAGTTGCTCAATCCCAGGTAGCGGATTTTCCCCTGCTCGACTCCCCGGCTCATAGCCTCCAGGATCTCATCCAGAGGATCGCCCTCCTCCGGCCAGTGGTGTAGCTGGTACAGATCGATCCAATCGGTCTGTAGGCACTCGAGACTCTGATCGATCTTCTCAGCGACAGTCTTCCCATTCAGGCGCCCGCTGAACCCGCACTTCGTGGCCAGGACGATCCTCTTCCTGTTCTGGGTCTGGGAAAGCCAGTGGCCGATCATTCGTTCAGACGCTCGGTCACTGTAGGATTCGGCTGTGTCAAGAAACGTGATCCCGCGTTCGATGGCGCGATCCAAGATTCGCCAGGCCGCGGGCTCCTCGATTTCCCGCCCGAAGGTGGCACCTCCGAGGGCGATGGCACTGACCTGCAAGTCGGTTCTACCCAGCGCGCGATATTCCATCAGATCCTCCTCCCCCCGGTCACCCGAAACCAACCCCGTAGAATCCGGTCAGGGTGTAAAGCGCTCCCTCAAATGCCGCGTCCCCCAGGTGAGACCCTTGATCCGGTCTGTGTCACGATTCGGAAAGACGAAACTCATCACCCAGGCGGTTCCGAAGCTGGCCAAGGCCGAGTAGGGAACGATCCAGGTGAACCCCATACCCTTCTCTACCAGCCTTTGGGAGAATTCTTCGTCTAGAACGACTCCCAGGGTGGCAGGAGTTGAAGGTCCCAGTGCCTGTAATATCTCGCGCGAGTAGGCCACTCCGAGGGCGGTGGCAAACCCCACGATTGCAGCGATCCAAACCGCCCGGCCGCTCGCTCGGGGAATCATCATTCCTGCAAAGAAGATCCCACCCATGGGGCCGACCAGCGAATTGAAGGTCTTGGGCAGAATGGTCAGGATGTCATCCGCGCCGGTAAGCGTGTCGAGATACATCGCACCCAGGGTCACCGCCGATCCTACTACCAACGTAATGACCCGAGCCTGGAAGACATTGTTCCCCTTCTTCTTCTTCTTTCTGAGACGGCCAAAATCCACCGTTGCTACCGTGGCAAAAGCGTTGACCCCGGAATCGATAGTAGACATCGCGGCCGCCAGCAGAGCGGCGAAGATGGCCCCCGCCATGCCGGGAGGAATCCGGGCCGTCACGAAGAAGGGAAAGATGCTGTCCCGGTCCTTACCACTTGCCAAATCGATGTGTTCCGGAAGGGGTTCGGGACCGTGGGTATAGTAGTAAACCAGGCTGGCACCAACGGTGCTCAGGATCAGGATGATGCATATGCCGAACAGAGTGCTGGTGACGAAGCTGCGTTTTCCGGATCGAACGTCCCGGGTGGAAAAGTAGCGCTGCATGGTCACCTGATTGGCGCAGTGAGCGACGATGACCCAGAGGGAATCGGACAGCGTGAACGTCACTACCGTTGCCGGCAGGGTGGGATCAAATGAAGCAAAGGCAAAGGGCTCATTTTCACGGCCGCTGACGACACCGATCCAGTCCCAGGGGGTCGATCCGGTAACGACGGCCACGTAGACTATCGTAAAGATTCCTCCCCCCAAAAGAATCGCTACCTGGATTACATCGGTCCAGACCACTGCCCGGATTCCCCCCATCATGGTGTAGACCGTTGCAACGATCCCCACCGTGGCAATCACGACCATCAGCGGAATACCGGTTGCGACCGCAAGGGCGCGCGAGGAGACCAATACGATCACGCCCATGAGGACCGATACGAACACCAGGAACATGGAGGCACCGAGAAGTCTGACTGAGAGATCGAACCGGTGCTCCAGGTACTCGTAGGCGGTGGTAAAACGAAAACCCGCAAAGAAGGGGATCGTGACCAACAGGATCACCACCAAGTCGATAGGGAAGGAAAGAAAACTGCTCACCAGTTGGCCAAAGCCGAAACGCCAGATCACACCAGGATAGGCTAGGAAACTGATGCTGGACAGAAGCGAGGCAATAATGCTGACCCCTACCGCAAACCAGGGAAGACGGCGACCTCCTAGAAAGTACTCCTCGTCGCTCGTCTGTCCCCTGGACAGACGCCACCCCAGGAACATCATGGCTCCCAGGTACAAAATCAGCACGACATGATCGGCAGGATGAAGCTCCATTAAACGATCCCTTCTCCAGATCTCAAGCCGAGACCCGATCACCAAACTGGGACATTGTCCTCGCTGTCCGACCCAGTTCTATCTCGATGGGGTCTAGAAGCACCCTAAACGGCACATTGCGCTGGCCGCTGGCCCAAGCCCCGCTAGATCCTATCCTTTCCGGCAAAGGCCGGCAAGGCCTGATCTTCTGATCTTAGTACCTCCCCCACCCCTGGATCGAAACCAAGGATAAAGGCCGAATCACAAACCGCAGAGCACCAACAGGCGAACTCCGAAGGCAGTCACAGCAATGAAGTTTCAGGTCAGGGTTTCCCAACCCTGGGGGAGCTCGCCGCCTTTGGATTTCATCCCTCTGAAAGGGATGCGTACGGGGGGACCCGGAGAATTATGCTGTTGTCCGACTCTCTCCTCGGAAACTGGCGTCATACTGCTAACGGGTCAAGTCGTTCGCGGCACTGTCGGACCTGGCATCGTCCTGCCGCCAATTTGCCCGTCCGTGGGACTGTATTACCCTACAATTCACTTTTCACTTTGGTCATTGCTCCCCGTAAATTCAGATTCCAGACCACCTTCTGCATCCAGGATCAGCCGTGCCTGTTTGACTATGGCCTCGTCCACCATGGTGCCGTCCACGTCGACCACTCCTGCGCCCGCGGTAGAGAACGCATCCACAATCTGCCGCGCCCACTCGACCTCGGCAGCACTCGGAGAAAACACTTCATTGATCACCGCTACCTGGGCTGGGTGAATGGCGAGCTTTCCCGAGAATCCGAGATTCCGCGCCGCCTGCGAGTGAGATCGGACCCGAGCCAGGTCCTTGAACTCCAAACAGGGAGAATCGACGACCTCGCACCCAGCAGCCCGAGCCGCGGTCGCAACGGCAGATCGGGCGTAGAGGAGCTCTGTCTCCTCAGAGGTCCGCGTAATATGCATCTCGGCCGAAAAATCCTCGGCACCGAACATCAATCCGGCTACCCGGGTGCAGGAGCTAGCCATCTGGAAAGCGTTCAGGACGGCTTGCGGAGACTCCAGCATCAGATAGATGCGGTGCTCCGTAGTGCCCTTGCTGTCGCTCAGGGCCTGATCGAGAAGAAGTACCTCGTCGACTGAGCGACACTTGCTTAGCAGAACACCCTCCGATGGGATCCGCCGAAGGGCGGCAGAGTCTTCTTCGAAACTCGAGCTGGCGGCCGGATTACAACGTATGAGTACTGAGGTGCTGCTGGGGCTGTCCCCCAAGACAAAGTCGAGAGACAGCTCCCGGGCCCTCGCTTTGTTTTCGGAAAGCACCGCATCCTCCCAGTCGAGTATCAAGACATCCGCCCCGCGCTGTCTTGCCCTTGCCAGTTTGCGCTCGCTGTCACCAGGAACGAACAGATAGCTCCGTCTCATGGCTGCTCCTTGGACGATCCTTGTACCCCTTCCCCCGCTCACCTATCATAGTAACCTCCCACTAGGGACAAGCGATAGAGTTCCGGCGGCTCCTTTCAAGGCTCGGATTCAACAAGAAATCTAATTAGAAACAAAAACTGGAAGATCAAACCAACAAGTTATTCACGCGCACGATGAACCAAGAAAACCTGAGCGATCCCAACTCTTCTGGAGCGCGCTCTGCTGTCCCGGAACTGGTGCCTGCTGAGAGAACATCCGAAGAAAAGTTTCTTCGTCAGATCTTCGTGCGAGCCCAGATGACCCAGTTCGTGAAGGAGCCCTTCATCGCCAGGCGTGCCGACGGCGTGTACTACTGGGACGTCCGGGACAAACGATATCTGGATGCCATCTCGGGTATCTACGTGGTTTCGGTGGGCCACAACAACCGCACGGTGATCGACGCTATTCGGAAGCAGATGGACGTCCTCAACTTCTCTCCAACGGTCCATGGGACCAATGCACTGGCGGTCCAACTGGCGAATCAGTTGGCCGAGATTGCCCCTGGAGATCTGGAGGCTGTCAAGCTTCTCAGCGGTGGATCCGAGGCGACTGAGGCGGCCATCACGATGGCGCGCCAGTATCACCGGCTCAACGGTAACGCCGGAAAGTATAAGATCATTTCACGGTATCAGTCCTGGCATGGCAATACGCTTGGTTCGCTTTCGGCGTCCGGATTGCCCGGCCGTAAGGCCATGAGAGAACCTCTCGCCCCCGGTTTCGTACATGTCTTCCCACCCACTTGCTACCGCTGCCCCTTTGGCAAGGAGTACCCCAGCTGCGAGCTCACCTGCGCCAGCCTGATTGAGGAGGTCATCAAACTGGAGGGTCCCGAAACCGTAGCCGCGGTGATGGTCGAGCCGATCGGACACACGGGTGGGATCATCGATCCTCCGGATGAGTATCTGCCTCAGCTGCGCGAACTGTGCAGCCGTCACGACGTCCTTCTGATTTTCGATGAGATCATCACCGGGATGGGGCGCACCGGACAGATGTTCGCCGCCGAGACCTTCGGCGTCGTGCCAGATCTGCTCTGCGTAGGCAAAGGCCTATCGGGCGGCTACGCTCCGCTTTCCGGTGTCCTCTGCCGGCGTCCCGTTGCCGACCGCTTCTGGGGGGATCCAGCAGACAACCCTGGTTTTGTCGCCGGGCACACCTTCGAAGGCAACCCCATTTCCTGTGCGGCAGGTCTGGCCACGATTTCCCAGATTCTCGAGAGAGACCTGTGTGGGAACGCACGCCGTGTTGGAGGCCGACTGAAGGAGGGCCTCGAGGGGCTGCGCCGTCATGGCATCATCGGCGACATTCGCGGGAAGGGCTTGTTCCTGGGAATTGAATTCGTCCGCGATCCCTTGACCAGGGAACCGTTCCCCCAGGAGGTCGCCATTGGCACTCTGATCGGCCGTAGGGCCCTGGAAAATGGGCTGCTGACTCGTTTCGATCCCGATTGGATCGCACTGGGTCCGCCCCTGGTCCTCACGGAGGATCAGGCCGACGAAATCGTCTCGATCCTTGACCGAAGTATCTCCGAAGTCATTGCCCGGAACCGGCTAGCCTGAAGAACCCGCCGGCTTCCTGGTGAAGCTGAGGGCGTAGACCAGAAAACGTCTGGCTTCGTCCAGCTGCCACAACCAAGGCTGAGTGAACTTCGGATCTTGGATCCTACCGCTGACGGCAGCGGCCTGCCCAAGGGCTTCCGAAACCGCTCCCGGGCTCAGACCCGTAAAGCAGGAGCCGGTCCGTATCAGGGACCCCATCAGCTCGGAAGCCTTCGACTCTGGACACTCGACCAGATCGGAAGCGCAGCCGGATGAAGCCATGTCGGTAACAACCACACCGGTTCCACCGGAAGCAACCAACCCGCTCATGAGGCTCAGGTGTCTATCCCGAACCCGCAGCATCAACTCCCTTTCTGCCCGGTCACCGAGATCGAGCTTCCCCACGGTTTCCATGAGCTGACTGAGCACACAGGTTGAGATCACCAGATCGAATCCGGAATTCTCAGCCGGACAGATCTCCTCAGAATCGCGATCTGGCCCCGAAGAAGGGGTCCTCCAGGCTCGGCCAGAGAGATCGATCTCGTCGTGAAGCTGAATCTTTGAGGTATCACCAGGACGCTGTCTGGACACACCATCGGCCATCGATACAAGGTCCAGGTCGAAGAGGTGGATCTCTTGGAAGCTCAATGCCAACTCCTTCAGATCCAGGTCGTTGCAATTGCCAGCTCCCAAGACTGCAATCTTTCCTCGGCCCACCTTCTGAGCCTGCTGGATCAGGTTCTTGATCCGTTCTCGTTGTCCCCTGAAGAGCTCCCAGTTGTGCCTGGTGCTCTGGTTGTAAGCTCGCTGGGTGTCCTCTGGAAGTCTCATCATTGGGGAGGTTGTGCTGTTGTCCGGCTCTCTCCTCGAAACTTGTTTTCACATTTGCTAACGAGTCAAGTCGTTCGCGGCTCTGTCGGATCGCCAATGCTCGTGGATGATTCTTGAGTCAGCTTAGGGCCTGCGCAAAAATAACTTGGCATTTTGGCATCTCATCTTTACACCATCTTCGGCCGCTCCTCAATCGCAAAATCCTCAACGTAGACCGGGCTACGCCTGCGGTTTCGCTCAATCGTTCGCGACCAAATCTGGCGCAAATCTGAGCGCCAATTCTACCAAGTTATTCTTGCGCAGACCCTTAGGCCCGCCACCGGCCACTCTAGTGACACCCGGTTCAGGCGTCAAGCACGGCTTGTCAGCCAGCTGCTGCTGAGCTAGTATCAGGCGCCGTAAGGGCGACTTCTATCTGACCTGAGACGATCTTGGCAAACACCGGAAGGAGCTTAGCGCTTTGAAGGATTTCACGACTGCGACTGTCTTGATACTTCTCTGGATCTGCAGCAACGGACTGGGGGCGTCTGGGGTGGTGATCGACACGCCCATGAGTCCTCCCTACTGGGCTCTCCTGGAACGTGAGCTCCTCAGGTCTCAGAGCGAGGCATGTGAACGATTCTTTGAAAAGTACTTCGACCAGCGCGGTTATCTACAGTGCGTGGAACGCTGGGGTGGGCTCGACGGTCCCGATGACGCCATCGAAAACCTCAGGGATTGGCCTACCCTACATGCGCTTGGGGCATCCGACGTAGTCCAGGAGATGTACAAGAAGGCCTGGGAGGGACATCTCCTCCAATACACCGAGGCCAAGACAGTCGACGTAGAGTTTGCCCGCGACGGCATGTACTACAAAGAGTTCCCGACCAAGATGGACTGGATGCATAACGGAGAGGGGCTAGTGGTTTTCAATCTACAGGGCCTCTCCGACCCTACCGATCCCGACTTCCAACGTCGTCAACGACGCTTTGCAGGCTTCTACATGGACGAGGAACCGGGAGCAGACAACTACGACCCCAAGCACAAGATCATCCGCAGCCTCTTCAACGGCAGCCGCGGGCCCCTCCTTCGCAAGGCGACCCCGGCAGACTGGGCCGGAGACCCCATCGCGCTCGAAAACCGCTTCAAGACGCTTCACGGCGAGTCCACCTACGAGGAGATGCTGGAACACTTCAAAGACTACACCGATGTGGTGGGAGATCACCCCCTCAACCTCCTCACCACCACGCTCGCTACGAACGCCTATATGCTGGCTCAGGAGCGAAAGTACAGGGATTGGGTGCTGGAGTATGTAGACGCCTGGATGGAGAGGATGGAGGCCAATGACGGGATCATCCCGAGCAACATCGGGCTGAACGGTGAGATCGGTGGATCGGCCGAGGGCAAGTGGTATGGGGGCGCCTACGGCTGGGGCTTCACTACTCCGATAACCGGAACCACTACACTCGCTCACCGAAACCGTCACCAATACGGTCTGGTTGGCTTCATCAACGCTTTCCTGCTGACCGGCGACAGACGATATCTAGATATCTGGCGCCGGCAAATGGATAAGGTAAACAGCCACTTCAAAGTGGTCAACGGAGAGAAAGTCTACCCCACCATGTATGGAGACCAGGGTTGGTATCAGTACACACCCAGGAAATATGACGTTGGGGCCTTGGAGCTCTTCTACTTTCTGATGGAGCGAGAAGACCTGAAGAGATTGTCGATCACAGGATGGTTGGCCTTTCTGGAAGGAAAGGATCCCGACTATCCCGAGCGAGAGCTGCAAAGGGATCTCGACGTGCTAAGACGTCAGATGGCAACCATGGACAAGGATGCGACCTCTCCAGACACTCGTCTCGCCGATGACTCCATGAAGTTCAATCCAGCTCGGGTAGGAACCTTGATCCACCTCATGCTCGGCGCCCTTCACCACATCGCTCACGAGACCCAGTTTATCGGGACGCCTACCCAGGACATGCAGGACTACATCCGGCATGGAAAGATCCACGCCAAGCGCACAGGCCATCGCGGCAGCTTGCTCCACAGCCGTCTTCGCTACTTCGATCCTCAGGAACGCCGCTCCGGCATCCCCGAGGATGTGGCCGCGCTGGTAACCAAACTCTCGGCAACTGAGACGGTTGTGACTCTGGTCAACATCAATCAGGTAAAGCCCAAGTCGGTCATCGTGCAAGGTGGGGCCTATGGGGAGCACCAGTGTCTGGAGATCCACGTAAACGGGGAGATGACGCCAGTCGATCGTCCCTTCTTCCAGGTATTGCTGGCACCCGGCGCGGGCGCTGAGATGAGCATACGGATGAAGCGTTTTTCGAACTCGCCGACCCTGTCCCAACCTTGGAATCGAAGGTGATGTTGCGAGCCCGCAGGACGAACGCGAAAAACTGAGAGAACTGGGGCATGGACGATCCGCAGCAATGTGATGTCCTCTTGAAACCCCACTCACGGTTGACACCCTTTTCAATTCCTTGACGCCTCTCGGGTCTGTTTGTCCTAATGCCATTCGCAAGCAAAACCCTGATCTATCAATCTCTTAGCAACAGAATCACAGTCCGTCCGGCTATGGTACCGAACTTGCTTGTTCTCCGGATAGATGCCACCAGAATGTGGCAACCGAGTCAGACCCGGATCGGGGATCAGGGGAGGAAAGAGATGGAAGAAAAGGAATGCTGCTGTATCTGTCAAGCTGAAGTCTTGTTGGGAACCGATACCGTCGAAGATCGACCCACCGGACTGTTTGGTTCTGTCGAAGAGTGGCACTACTGTCCAAGCTGCTGGGCCAACATGAGGCAGCTGCGTCAGTACGAACTGGACTTCGAGCTGCTCTTCAAGGCCGTCTTTCGCGGTTTGGAGCCGAGGAGCGGGCTGACCTTGCCTTCCTTGGACTATGACCCATCCGGTCACCACGCTGCTTCGGCCTGATCTGAAACCTCGACAAGTTCATCCAAACAGAGCCGCGAACGACTTGACCCGTTAGCAGTATGACGCCAAGTTCCGAGGAGAGAGTCGGACAACAGCACAATCGTCCCTATCCCAGAACGCTGACACCCAGATCCCGATCAACGGAGTCTCCGCGACAACCACACCGCAAGGTAGTTACCACAGAGACCGATCACCCCGGGTTGAAGCCCGTAAAGACTCCGTAGATCGCTTCGATAAAGCAGCAGAGTCAACACTCCTCCGACTGCGAGACCAGCCAGGACATCCCGCGAAGTAAATGCCTTCTCCTCCCCCCAGGAATGCAGCGTCCCCAGTACGAACGCGGGCGACAGCTGAATCAGAACCTCAAACTTGATGACGATCAGACCCCAAAGGGTCGTCAGGGGGGAAAGAGCAAAGAACACCAGGATTCCCATGGTGCAAATACTGAAGACGGGGGTCAGGCGCATCACCTGCCCTCCCCCGGCGGCGCCTGACCTCCGCAAACGAGCGGCGAAGTCCCTGGTAAGGATCGAGACCAATGAAAGCAGGCAGGAATCGGCAGTCGACATAATCGCGGCGACAACTGCCAGCAGCACCAGCAGCACCGGGTAATAGGCCAGCGCATGGTTCTCCACCAGGTGCGCAAGTACCAGGAAAGTAACTCGGTCGGAGGCAACCCCTTGCAGCTCTGGGAACAGCACGATCCCGGTCAGTCCGATGAAGATCACAGAGGGAACGGCTACCAGCGGGAGAAAGGCCATCACCGTGAGCGCATTCTTCAATTGAGTTAGACTGCGGGCCGCATAGATCCTCTGGATCGCCTGCGGATAAAGGGACGCTCCCAGAACAACCATGAAGAAATTGTTGATCCAGACGACGCAAGTCCGCCAACCCGGGTTCTCAACCTTCTGGGGTGTCACATCCCGAATAGCCTCCAGGATCTGGCCTGGAGTCCCCACCACAGTGATGATCAGCGCAACCACCAGCAGGAGTCCGACCCCCAGGATCGTTCCCTGAAGGACATCGGTCCAGGCCACCGCCCGCATTCCTCCCAGAAGCTCGTAGCAGAGGATGACGAGACCCCCCCCGATGACTCCCACCTCATACGGAATGGCTCCTCCGGTGACTCCGTCGAAGGCATGTCCCAGCGCCATGAGCTGTGACAGCAGGAAGTTCACCAGGGTAAAGGCGAAGATCAGGGCGGAAAGATAGTGGAGAGGAGTACTCTTGAAGCGGTCATCCAGATAGTCGGTCGGCGTCACGTATCCGCCGCTGCGAGACAAGGAAAAAAGCCGAGGGGCGAACAAGGTGTAGCCGGTGACCACTCCGACCATGAAGGTCACGGTCATGAAATAGGAGATTCCCAAACGATGGGTTTGCCCGGGAAAGGCCGAGAACGAGTTGCCACTGTACTGGGTAGCGAAGAGAGTCAACAGCAGCACGACGAAACCAATCGACCGTCCCGCCAGAAAGTGGTCGCTCAGCGTGTCTTCCTGCTTTGCCCTTCTGCCGAGAATGCCCAGAATCAGCAGGACGCCAATGTAGAGAGCGCTCCCCAGAATCAGGTCGTAGGCAAGTTCAGTCAGAACCGTCGTCCTTCCAGAAGCGCCTTATACCCCAGGCGGTGACCACCGAAAGACAGGCGGTGAAGAAGAAACTGGACCAGAGCCACAAAGGGAATCCCAGCAGGTCGCGGGATTCCTGTCCGAGGAAGAGGATGGGTACGCCTCCCAACGAGCAGATCACGACGAGCAAGAGATAACGCGGGTGTCTTCGGGGTTCGTCTTCCATGTCGGTCCCGTCCCTAGATGATCGATGCCATGCTATTTCGGAATCGATCATCTAGTAGCGGTGGTCTCCAGGC
>JAKZYH010000367.1:0-6598 GCA_047514575.1 Acidobacteriota bacterium
ACTCCACAGTCCCCTCAATGTTCTTCTCTTTCATGCGGTGTGTACTCCTTCCTTTATGGGCCTTCCGGCCCTGGGTTTAGGTCAACCCGGAAGGATACTCACCGCCTCTGCTATTTACACACCTTTTGATGGTAGCTCAAAACAGTCTCCGATCCTTTCAGCGCTTACAATCTTTCGCACTTCCGATTTTGGAACCCTTCTTTCACTTCCGCTCCCATGATCGGTCACCGTCAGGTCGTTGGGTGCGGAAGTCTTGAAGGTACAATACACACGGTCGCCGGTTTTAAGGGTGACGATGATTCCTTTTCCCTGTGGCTGACTGTCGAGTTTCTCCGGAGCGTCCGGGAATTACTCCTGCCTGAAGAAAAGTAGTCGCCAAGACAGCCAAGGTAATCGCACTGATGAAAATTCGGGTGGCCATTTTCTGTCCTCCTTTTGGCTGAATCTAAGAATATGTGAGTTTTCTTTCCGCTGCGGCTCAAGGGAAGCGCGCTGGGCCACGGGTGAACTCCAGCGCAGTCTAATTGGAAATCGTGAACGTGAAGATGTCCGAGGTACCGCCGCCCGGAGCGGGGTTGAAGACCGTGACCTGGGCCGCACCCTCCCGCTTTAAATCCTCGGCGGGAATCTTGGCCTCGAGCTCCGTGCCGCTTATAAACAGCGTCGGCCGATCGCCCCCATTCCAGCGAACCACTGACTGGCGGACGAAATAACTGCCCGTGATATTCAAGGTAAGGCGGTCCTTACGTCCCACCCAAACAGCAGCCGAGGTGCCGTTGTTGGATAGAGAACGGATCGAGGGTGCGGGGTTGTCAGGAGCCTGGTAAAGAACCTCGGGCCTCCTGTGGAGCGCGTCTATCCCGGCGCCCATCCCTGCACCAACGCCAATCGCGGCTCCGAAAATCCCCATCGTCTCTACGTCCCACCCACCGTCAGATTGGATCGCCGCCAACATGATGGGAATTAGGCTTATTGCAGCACCTGCTCCGGCCCCGATTAGGGTTCCGTTCAGAACACTGTCTCCGGTCTTTTCAGCGCTGATAATCGTTTGCACTTCTGATTTTGGGACCTTCCGTTCAGTTCCACTCTGATCGGTGACCGTCAGGTCGTCAGGTCCTGAGCTCTGGAAGTCACATTCCAAACGGTCGCCGATTTTCAGAGTGACGATGATCTGCTTTCCTGGTGGCTGACTGTCGAGTTTCTCCCAACGCCCCGGAATCACTCCTGCCTGAAGGCTAGTGGTCAGAAAGACAACTAAGGCAACTACACTGATGAAACTTTGAGTTTTCATTTTTCTACCTCCGCTTGCTAGATGCGATTTATCTCTCCTTTCCGGCTGGGAGGCTGGGTCGATGGGTTACTGGACACGAAAGACCCGTCATGCCGCACACTCCCTGTGCCAACGGGAGTGGGGCTTACCTCCTCTGTCGCCGCTGATCGAGTCACAGAAATCCTGTCCGTATCCCTTGGAGGCGTGAAAGTCCCCACTCGTGAGTCGTTGACGGGATGGGGAACGTCTGCTTCTGGGTGGATGCGTCGATGCCCTCTACAGGGAGTTCAAGCGTATCGCTATTTACAGGACGCTGTACAAGATCCCGAACTCGCGGCAGTCCCAGGGCTGCTCGCAGAGCTCGTAGTCGATAATCGTCCCGGAGGCTACCTTGATCTCGCCTCGGAAGCCCCATCTGCACTCGGCAACAGGCCTACGTGAGCGTGAGCGCTGAGGAGAACACGGGCATCGCTCTGCACAATCCTCACAAGACAGAGTCCGCTACGGTCGACCTGGTCCTGGTGACCGGGGACGAGCAGGCACGAAAGCAGGTGAGTCTAGCCCGGATTTCTCATCGCTTGTCGTAGCGAGGCGCCGCAAAAGCCGGCCTGGCAAGGCTTGCGACCGAGGCCCCCGCAGTCGTACTCGTGCCGTACGTCGAGGAGGCCGACAGAGCGGAACGCAGCCAGGACGGAGGTTTGCGGCGACGCAGTAGACCAGCGATGAGAAATCCGGGCTAGGACCGTTGGAGCAGCTGCTGGCGTTTGTCGACGAGGAAGCACTTTTCGAGGAGTTTCTGGCGTCCGTGAATGGGGACTTTCAGGGTACCCTCAATGTGTACGCGGCAGAGCACGGGGTCTCGATGCTTGGACTGATACAGAAGCGCGCTACCGGAGCCCTGATCGAAGTGTCGGCCAGTCCTGGCGCGTTCCTTCCGGAGGAGTGAGGTCCAGCAGAAACTCGTGGATTCGAACTGGGACCTTGTGTCCGCTGGTCGAGTAGACCGTAGGCCGCTTCTTGGAGTGTGGCCCGGTAGAGTTCCTAGACGGCGTACATGCGGGTGACTCCCGTCCAGGAATCAAAGCCCTTGTCGAAGGACATGATCCGCTGAATACCATGCCTCTCCATGACAGCTATGTGAATTGCGTCCCGAGCCGAGAGCTGACTTGACTGCAGGACGATTTGTTTCCCCCGCAGCACGTCGACCTCGTCTATGGGTAGGATCTGGTCCGCGACATCAATCACTAAGGCGAAGGCAGGCTCGATAGCCTCCCTTCTCTGTATAGCGGTATACCGGTGGAGGATCTCTTGTAAGACTTCGACATCAGTCACCATCCTCTCCCCGCTAGCGATGCTTCGCTCCATTAGGGATCGGGATTCACTTTTCCTGGGATGCGAAGCACCAATCAAATACATCGGAATGTTCGAATCGATAAAGATCACGCGAGATAGCCCCGTTCCACCTCTGCCAGCATTTGATCAATATCAGCAGTTGGATAAGAGTAAGTGTTCGCCTTCCTAACCGCCTCCAGCTTGAGATGAGCCTCCCTCAAAGGTTCCTCCCGACGGGCGCGGCGGAGAACCTGTCTGACCCACTCTGCGACGGTAAGCTTATTGCGGCTGGCGATTTCCCGGATTCCTTCCATCTCTCTCTCATCCAGAAGAACTTGAAGTCTGTGACTCATCATATGAGTGTAATCAGCTCATACTTATGAGTCAAGATGGACGCCCTTACCGGGGCCCAGCTTGTAATCGACCGACCAGAAACGCAGGACGAAACGCCCCTCGGGATGGGGGTTGACCGGCGCCTCAAAATCGCGCCAGAATCACGCCAACCCTTGATGGTCCCGAAACGCGTCCGGGTCCTGGATGATCCAGGGCACCCGGACCTTCTTGGCGCCCGAGACGGGTGCCGTCCACCATTTCTGGTCCCGGCCCAGGTTGTCGGGATCGGGGGCCAACATCCACTGATCGCCATCCAACGATACGACCGTGGTGGACACCTTTCTCACGGCCGCCGCGCCTGACACTTTCCAGAGCAGGAGCGCGAATATCAGCAAGAGTCCGACCCTCAGGACTCTACCGAAAGATGCTCTGTCCAGTCGTGACATACTCATTCTCCTTGTTGCTGCGTTTCCCCATCGGCAGCGGGACGCCCCCGCCGCTACGATTTGCCCATCACTGTATTGAAAACGACCGCCGCCGACCACATGATTGTCGCAAACCGTGGACACAAGAAGGAGACGCGCGAATTGACTGAAGAAAAAAAACTCAGCCAATAGAAAGTCGGTTTTCGAGCCGGTGTTGTCTGGCTGCGGCGAAGCCACAGAACGGGAAGGAACGGGAGTCTCTGGAGGAGGCGTAAGCTTCCCCTGAAAAGAGACCGTCCAAAAGTAGAACTTTGTCTTGGCACTGCTGGATTGCTTCGATAGCGCGTGACGTGAGTGCCACGAGCGCGTTGTCGCCCGCCTTTCGGATATTGAAGATGGCTGTCTTGTTTTCGGTGTCCGGATGCTTGTGCTTCAAGACCGTCAAATCCCGGCCTGCAGGCAGACTCAGCCTTCTTTCGGAGTTCTGGAAAGTGTAGGTGAATGAAGGGGCCGATTTCCGGTTGCCATACCTGGTTCAACTCAGCAGCAGCCGATCGGTAGAGAGTGACGAGTTCGGTGTGATCTTTATCGCCGAAAGCACCCGACTCTTCGAAAAGCCCCGCTGGTCTGTAGCTTTGCCATCGTCTACTCGGGGTTCGGCAGTCTGAAGATGTAGGCGCCAATGTCGTCGCCCCCGATCTCCCAGGGAGTCGAGTCGCGACGGCGATTTGGACCAAGGGAATAGACGAAAGAGCTGACGCGTTCCCCTTGGCATCTCGCCCGAAGCCAGTAGGGAGAGTTCCAGGGATCCAGAAAGAACTCCGCCCGCGCCTGAGGCAACCCCTGAGTCGTGAGTTTCGAAAACCTTCCCTCCATGAGGTAAGACTTGTCGTACTCCTCTTTGTAAGTATAGAGCCGCTTGTGTAATCCGCAGTGCAGAACCGGTTCCCGCTCCCGAACGTCCCTGGCCAGCGACATCGACTCGAGCCGGGCTGTCTCGATGATCTCGGGATTCCCCTGACGCAGACTCCGCGATGAAGCGGAGTTGATGAGGCCTAGACCGACCACGAGAAGCCAGCCGAGGGAGAGCAGAAGGGCCGGGTGAGCCGAGCCGAAGAGAGATCGCTCTGATGCCGTGTACTCCCGCGCACAGAGTAGCGCCGAGAAGAGAAAGCCGAGCCCCAGGGCGATCTCAACCCACTCCCCCGAATAGGTCCATGGGTACCAGCTGTAGATGATGTAGGTAGCCAGAAAGGAAGGAACAAGTGCCGCCGGAGGCCCGATCATTGCTGCGTGGCTCAGACGTTGGCCAACCGCAGGGGGCAGGAAAGCGAGAGGTAGTAGCACGCCGTAGCCCAGGATGACGGCCTTCAATGCCAGCTGCCTGAAGGAGCTGGCAACCGTGTTGTGGAGATTGAACTCCTGTTGGAAGTTGTGCTCCAGGAAGTAGGTGGGTGGTCGGTAGCTGAACACGCGTTGTCCCCAGGAAATCTCCTCGAGGGCGACGACAAAGCAGAACACCGCTAAACCGGACAGAAACCAGGGAAGCTTCCGGATTGCCCGGTGCTGCCGAAAGGCGCCCAGGACGAATACCACGCCGGCAACAAGAAACGCCCAGAAGCTTGCCCACTCGAGGTACTCGTCCTCCTGAACACTGCGGTAGTAGAAATCGGAGGCCACCGACCCGATGACGGCGGCGTAGGCAAACACCCCTAGCACCAGAGAATTGGCGACGAGCCCCCCTGTCACACCGAGTCGAGGTCCATTGGAAAGTCTCGACTGTGCCATGTCACCGCTCCATCCGAGGTCGGGTTGCGAGGTACTGGAAGAGAAGCTCCTTCGGGCGTCGATTCTATTTTGGCTGGAAACGGAGATCAAGGTAACGCGAAATGACCGCCAGTCCAGGGCGAAACCTCGTAGGGTGGTCTCCAGGCCGCGGGGTTCTTTTCTGGAACGCTTGTTTCGAAAGAGGGCGGCCTGGAGACCACCCCTACTACGGAGGTGACGCAGTCGTTGACTCTCTTGAGGATGCAGGCTAAAATACTGTGTTTACTGGGTCTGACAAAGAGCAGAAAAGAAACCACGATCGGAGAGCGGGAGGAGTTGGCCCAGCTGCCCTTCAGAGCCCGAGCCTACCCCGCTCGACCGTCTGGGATTCGGAGGCTGAGGATGCAATTCAGAGGCGGATTGTCCAGATGGACTACGACGGCTAAGATTGGTGCGCCGATATTCAATCGAAAAGGCCGCCGTCGGAACCGATGGTGTTACGCGGTAACGCTACTCGTATTTGCTGTGGGAGTATTGTGGGCAGGGATGCCCACCCTGACCAACCTGCGTCTGGCGGCGGATCAGTTCGGGGTCGAGAAAGATATTGTGGCCTTTACGGTTAGCGAGGGACGTCAAGGGAACACCGATCTGAACGGCGACTTGGATGGTTCTGATCGTGTCCTCCACGTCTACGACGCGAAGAAGGGGACTATCATAAACCTGGGCCTGGATTCGGGCACTCCCCTAGTGGAGAAGAAGCGGGTGGCTTTTCGGGTCAATGAGGAAGCACAGGGCTTCACGGATCTCAACGGAGACTCGGACGTAGACTCGGACGACCGAGTGCTCCACGTCTATGACGTCAAGAACGATATCACGAGCAACCTGGGCCTGGCGGTGGCAGCGGATGTTCAGATGGAAAAGGATCGAGTGGCCTTCCGGGTCGATGAGCAGACACAGGGGAGGACCGATTTCAACGGTGACGCGGACTCGGACGATCACGTGGTCCATGTCTACGATGCCAAGAAAGGGACTATCACCAACGTCGGACTGGCGGCGATGTCCGGCATCCAGATGGAAAAGGGGCGGGTCGTCTTTCGGGTGAGTGAGGAGGACCAGGGGGACAGCGATCTCAACGGAGACGGGGATGAGGACTCAGACGACCGGGTGCTCCATGTCTATGATGCGAAGAAGGGCACCATTACCAACGTCGGTCTGGCGGCAGGAGGGCAACTTCCAGATGGAGAAAGACCTGGTGGCCTTTCTAGTAGATGAGTTGCAACAAGGGAACACCGAACTCAACGACGACGGATTCGCAGATTCCGATCGCGTGCTTCATGTCTACGACGCAAAAAAGGATGCCAAGAAAGGCACGATTACCAACGTCGGCTTGGCAGCGGACTCCATCCGGATGTCAAAGGACTGGGTGGCCTTCCGGGTCTCTGAAGGGGCTCAGGGAGGCACCGACCTCAAC